>NZ_DAFZ01000019.1 GCF_002498065.1 Methanoculleus sp. UBA208
AGACGTGGACCTCGTGCCCCCGCTCCGCAAGCCGGACCGAGACCTCGCGGATGCGCTTCTCGACCCCGCCCTTCACCCAGGGATAGACGGCGTCGTAGACGTAGGCGATCTTCAGGCGGGCAGCCTCCTTGGGGAATAGGTTGCGGGAGAAGGGGGATAAGGGTATTCGTTTTGGGAGTCCCCTGAAGGGTGCGACGGTCCGAAGAACGACGTCCTGAAAGGACGTCGTTCGAGAAACCCGCAGGGTTTCGAGGACCGGAGCATGAGGAAATGCGAAGCGTTTTCGAGGCAGGAGTTCGAGCACCGCTAGGAACGACGTTCCTATTGAACGAAGTTCGAGTACCGGAGGTGCGAGGAACGACTGCCGTAGGGTGCGACTGCCGGAACGGTGCGACGGACAATGTCCGGAGCTTGAGATGCCGTTAGGCTTCGACCAGGAGCATGAGAAAACGCGAAGCGTTTTCGGGGCAGGAGTTCGAGCACCGAAGGTGCGAGTTGCGGGACAGGAGTTCGAGAAGACCGAAGGTCTTCGAGGAACGAACGTAGTGAGCATGAGCACCGAAGGTACGAAGAAACGACGTTCGAGCACCGGGAGGTGTGAGGGGGGCCGGGATAGGCCCCTTCTCCAGGAAGGGGTTGACCGGTTCCCCCCGGGAGTCGGAGAAGGGAATCTGGTCGTCAGGACGTACAGGATGCCGTTGAACACATGGAGAACGCCTCAGCGTTCTCCTGTTAGAAAAATCTTCGATTTTTCGTGGCCTGCGCGGGTCACACCGGGGTCGCCCGATATGCGGCTTCGTTGGGGGAGGTGGTTCTGGACGAACTCCCGGAGATCATCGTCAATTTCACGAAACGCCATGATTTAGAATTCCATAATCAGTATAACTTTAGGATCACCTCATATTGTATCAGATATTTCCGTTATCCGCATATGCATGCTGTTTACCACCCGATGCGATATAAGACAGAAAGAAAGACCGGGGAGGAAAACATTCTTGTCCGGCCTCGCTCAATAGATGTTCATCCGGATCTGGCCCGAAACGCTTCCAGGTGAGAACGCACCCGGGTCCGTAGATCCTTGCGGAGAGATGGATGTCATGGCAGGTATCGAAGATCTCGTGAAGGAACTCTCCCCCGAACACCAGAGAGAGGCACTGGACTTTGTCGCCTACCTCCTCCAGAAACAGAAGCGCAAACAGGCTAAACCACTCCGGCAAACCTGGGCAGGGGCGCTTCGTCGGTATCGGGGTACTTACACCGCTCTTGAACTGCAGAAAGAATCGCTGTCGTGGCGCACAGAGTGAAAAATGTACCTTCTGGACACAAATATCTGGTTGGAGCGCCTTCTCGATCAGGGCCGTTCGGGAGAAGTCGAGAAATTTCTCTCCTCTGTTCCTTCCGAACGGTTGTTCATCACGGATTTTTCACTCCATTCCATTGGTGTAATCCTCGGCCGTCTCGGGTGTATATCGGCCTTCTGCAGTTTCATCGAAGATCTCTTCATCGACGGTTCGGTGACGGTGGTCGCTCTCGATCCCGCCCAGATGAGACGCCTCGCGCGGGCCATGGAACTGTACCGCCTCGATTTTGATGATGCATACCAATATACCGCAGCGTTTGAGCACAGCCTTGCGCTTGTGTCGTTTGACAGCGATTTTGAGAGGACACCCGGCGGTAGATTGACACCAGCAGAGGTTGAACCGGAAGAACCTCTCCACTAAAAGGTTGGAGAAGCCTATCCCGGTTGAGGTCTCCCTACCCTCAATGCAGGAAAATGGGCTTTGTTGAAATCCCACCTGTTTGCTCCAGATGGCCACAATCAGGGGGTACTCAGGGGCACGGCTTTCCACCAGGTATCGCACCTGACGGTGTTCGTGCTCCAGATGTCCCATCCATCGCAATTGCCATGACTGCCCCCGCCCCAGGGGGTAGGGTGCGACGGGCCGTCGAGTGGAGTCGATGAAGCACGCGGATTTTCGCGAGTTAGGGGCAGGGGAGGGGGAAGCCCGCCGGTCTTTGAATCGAATCATCAGGCCGATTATTTCCGCGCCGCATTTTCCCTTCACCATTTCTTCTCTGAGGAAGAACTCGAATGGCTCCGTGGCTTCAGCGCTGCTGACTTATCCGATGAAGAGGCGATGGCTCTCGTCTTTGTCAGGCGGAACGGGTCTATCTCGAATGAGCAGTGTCGCGATCTGATCGAACTCGATGTGGTCGGTGCAAGCAAATTGCTCGGGAAACTCCGGGATCTGGGTTTTCTTATCCAGCATCCTCATGGCACGATGACCTTCTATACTCCAACCGGGCAGCTCGGGGTTGCCCCTGTGTGCACGACTCACCAGCGGGTGGAGGTTTCGCTGGACGAGGAGGAGACTCTGAGTGTGGATTCTGAAGCAATCCTACCGGATATTGCCGAATCAATAAGAATGCTGGGTAAAAGGAGTTCGCCACAGGAAGTCATGCGAGTTATCGTTCAGATTTGCAGCGTGCGCCCCTCCTCTGCCGGGGAGATTGCCCAATTGGTTGGGAGAAGCAAAAAATGGGTATCAGCCAGTTACTTAAAACCGATGATACATGACGGGCAATTGGAATACGTGATCCCCGGAGAGCCAAACCATCCGGAGCAGAAATACAAAGTGGGAAGAAGTGAACAGGAGATCTGAATGCAAACTCTGCAGGCTCTTCTCGCACTCCGGACACCGGAGGACTGCCGACGTGGGATGTGGGCAATAGTGCTCTTTCCACAGGGATGCAAGGGATCTGAACACCGCTTACTGATCCACCCCGGGCACCTTACTGATCCACCCCGGGCACGCTTACAATATAGCGTGAACAGATCGCGACCGTCAGATACGTTCCCCTGCCCATCCTGAAGAGATGGATCAAGCATCACAAAGGATTGCCGGAAGCTGTCCCGCGCCTCCTGTTTATTCGGCTACAGTAGCCGGACCGAGACCTCACGGATGCGCTTCTCGACCCCGCCCTTCACCCAGGGGTAGACGACGTCGTAGACGTAGGCGATCTTCAGGCGGGTGCCCTCCTTGCGGAATAGGTTGCGGGAGGAGGGGGATAAGGGTATTCGTTTGAGAGAGGGGCACCCAGGAACCCAACCCTCTGAATAATCAAGGCGTCGGGCAAGGTCTTCGATCGTGATCACGCCGTTACAAAGGAGTTGTCAACATGCAGGCAGTGTCAGGGGAATAACCCGTCTGCATAATCTTCTGCACAGATCTCTTCCGCACACACGACAAAATCCGTTGCCTTGCTGATGACAGACAGCACCTCATCCCGCATAATCTCCCGGCAGATCGTGTAATCCACTTCCTCCCGGAGTTCTTCGATCAGGTTCAACGCCCGTCCGTGTTCCGGGGCAAGTTCCCCTGTCTTTACATACTCGGAACCGATAGCCGAGATCAACCCGGCATGAGTCCTGATCTCAACACCTTTTCGATGCAAAAGAGCAAGAGCTGCGAGGTACATCGCGTAGTAGGCACGGTTGATCGAGTCTTCATAGTGGCCTTCGGTGCAGAGAGTGCGCGCTGCATCGAGGCGCTGATGCGATTTACGAAGAAGCGCTGTTATAACAGAGTTATCAGTCATCCTAAACCGCCACACCATCCCGGAGAAGATTCCTGATGAAGGGATACTGCCGGTGCGCCGCAACATCGGCCCGCGAGATGACCTTGACCGGGAGCCGCTCACCCGTCTGCATCAGCAGATCAAAAGCAAGTCCGGTGAGGTATTCGCGAAGACGATAGTCCTCATCGGACGTAATCACAAGGATATCGATATCCGAGTCCGGCCGATCTTCTCCCCGTGCCACGGAGCCAAAGAGGATGATCTCTTCTATTGCGTCGCCGCACGCCTCCCGTGCCTTTGCCGCGAACTCATCGACGATCGGCCGCCTGACCGAAAGCATACAACGGAGTAGTTGTGAATATGCGGCTATAATGGAGGTTGTCCCAAAACATCACTACCGGGAGGGGGACACCCCTTCGCACCTGACGGTGCTCAAGCTCCCTTCGGTCGCACCTCCCCGGACCCTCCCCGAATGGCAATACCCTATGGAAAGCCGTTTCACCCTCCTGGCTCAGGATGTGGCTCAGATGGCGGATACCTGAGAATTAAGGGCTCCGATTAGGGTATACCGAAGGTTCG
>NZ_DAFZ01000096.1:0-2364 GCF_002498065.1 Methanoculleus sp. UBA208
CCCTGAAGGATCGCGTTGGTCGCTCCACCCGGCCGGTATTGGCTGCTGCTCTTCCAGGTATATCCTCTGAACACCCGGACCCGTTCACCACCTGCCCGAATCCGTGCCGGCGAAAACCCATATTTGAATATCGCCTTTGCGAAGGTCTCGGGGGTTGCCGGGATCTTCGAGGGCGGGACGTTCTCTGTTCGGGCGAAGTTCAGGAACCCGGTATAGGCGTCGTCCTTCAGGACGTGCCCGGCCTCGCTCCGGTCCATGTTCTCCGAGACGAACCGATAGATCGGATCGCTGTTCGTTTGCCATGCGTCCCGCACCTCGCAGGGGCTCGATTTAACCGGCAGTTCTCCCGCCTGATAGGTGGACGCGACCACATCCAGGACGAGGTTGAAGTATGCGCTGCACGTCTCCCGGGTGAGCACCCGATCATGCCACTTCGGGTTAACCTCAAAGTAGTTTGAAAACGTGATGAACTCCCACCTATTCCAAAATGCCGCGTCATTCTGCACCCGTTCGGGTGTTGAAGGGGGCCTGTTGCACGTGAAGATGTGCACGCAGAAGATTCGGGCCTCGTATGCGTCGCGGCCCTTCTTCTCTACGTAATGCATATCGTCACCGGTGATCGCCTTCAGGACCGACGAATTTCGAAGGGGCACGTCGTCGAGGTCATCATAGATGTTGAGGAGCTTACCCTCCAGGTTCGCCAAGCAGAACCGATCGCTTCCGATCTGCTGCAGCATCACCCGGGCGATGTTCTCATTACCGAAGGTCCGCCGGTTTAGTTCGAGGTAGGACGATTTACCGCCGTTGGTATCCCCATGAATGATGTATGACTTCTTAAACGGCTTTCCGACCAGGGCGGCCTGGAGAATCGCCTGTGCCGGGATCTGGAGCAGAATCTCGTATGATCCCTCGTCCGCCCATGATACGAGCACCTGCCGGATCTCGGCGGGGTCCGCTGCAGGGTCATACGTCACGGGAAGGCAGTAGGTAAATCGGTGCTCCGGAGCATGGGGTATCAGGCTCCGGGTCCCGGCCTCGAGGTCGAAGACCACAACGCCGTTAGCGCACGGTATCCCAGGGTAGGTGTTGAACGGATATTCCCGCGCGATCGTCGTATCGACGATGTAAGACAGAACCTCCCTCTTTGCCGTCGAGATCCGCCCGGTGAACCTGCACCGGTCCGCGATCTCCTGTACCATCTGCTCGATGTCGCCATCATTCGCCCGGTAGATCCCACGCTCCCGGTCATAGACGTATACCGTTCGCCGGTACGTGATCGTCCTGAGGGTCGCTATAATCCAGTCCGCGATCGTTGCGTAGATCAACGATACCGCGCCGGTCTTGGGGTTGACGGACGAGAAAACCTCTTTCGGGGTCATGGTGTCGGGGTCTTCGCGCCGGCCCTCCTCTGGCTTCGGCACCGTTGCGGCCGCCTCCTCTTTCCGCCGAATGTGGGACTTGAGCACGTCGCGCCGTCCCGGGCTCCAGGTCTCGCGGCACGCCTGAAGCGCCGTGCTGATCGTCCGCGTCACGTAATCAGTTCGGTCCCACTTCTCGCGGTAAAGCCCGGACTGCCGGACCAGCCGCTCCAGTTGTGCGGGGTCCTGACTGTAGAAGGCGAGGATGCTGCACAGGGCGAGGTCCGCCTCACTGTGGGACCCATACCCGGCTATGTCACCGCGCCATAGGGCATTGAACTTCGCGGCATTCGCGGCGTTCCGGCACTTCTCGACGACCTCCTCGTCCGTCAGGTCCGAGGTAGTCGCGGGTCGCGGGGCTGACGTGGGGGCTCTCTGTGCCTCCGGTGAGCGCCCGATCTTCGCATAGATCGCCTCCAGGCTCCCGGGGGCCGGTTCGCGCACATCACCAGGCGTGCCCGGGATGTGGTCGCCGGTGACGGTGAAGAACCGGCCACTGTCGTACATCTCCCACACCTCGCCGTTTGCCCGGCTCCTGTCGCCCGGCTTCGTCCCGTATGTAATCACATGGGCCCCGGTTTTCGACGGGGAGATCTCCGCGTAAGATGCAACGCTCTTGATCTCGTCGAGGATTCCGGGCAACCATTCTCCAGTCTCGGGGTCTCGTACGTGATCCCCGTCGAGGCCTAACCACCCGTCGCCCAGGACAAACCCGATCCCGCTGTAGAACTGCTCCGCCCGGCACGCCTCTTCAAACGTCACCCAGGTAGTAGGGTCGGTGCTCTTCGCCTGTCCCTTCCCCGGGGTTTGCGGCACCTTAGTTTTCTTCCCATCACGGATCTCGTACTGCCAGACTACCCACCGGGCCGCCTGGCGCATCGTGTCGGGGATGGCGGCGTACTTCATCTCCGGGGCTTGTCGGACCGGCTCGGAAGAGGTCGCCGCG
>NZ_DAFZ01000096.1:2708-4217 GCF_002498065.1 Methanoculleus sp. UBA208
CGCGACCGCGAGATCGTCGCCGGTGATCACGCCTGTACCTCTACAAGGCGGTATTCCGGCAGGTGGCGCAGCGGGCAGCCACGGAGACCACGGCGGCAGGGGCCGGTGGAAGTTAGGAAGGATCCGCATAACGTCCCGTCCGTTCGGCACTCGATCGGCAGGTCATCGAGCGAGATACTCCGGGATTCTATCGGAGACTTAATATATTTCCTCGGCAAATAATTTACTTGCATTAGCACCACTTGTTCCGTCACCGAGGTGCACCTTCGTCGGGGCGTACCTCGAACACTTGTTCTCGTCGCTGTTCTCGTTCGTAACTACCCACAAACCCATGTCCTGCATAACATCCCCGATACCGCGTAACGCGGGGTTTGCAACCTCGAACGCCGCGACTGTCTCGCGGGCGAGGAAGCGAGGCTGATCCCGGGTGGCCGGAGTGACACTTAATATTCTAGAAGAATGACTAGTGATCACTCCGGTCCACCTCCATTGTGGGGGTTGTGCTGGAGCCGGCGGGAGGGCGTTCGTTGGTAGCGGTGTCCCTCTCGCAGCTCTTCTCTGATCCAATCCGCTGATAGACGATGTGGCCCTTGTCGTCAAGACTTGCAAGGAACCGATCGCCTTTCTTGAAACCACGAGCGTTTCGGAGATCCGCCGGGATCGTTAACACAACCGATCCGCGTGACCCCCCTACTGCCATGGCCCGGACAACACCGAAAACAGATGCCATGTGATCTACTTAGACGGTATCTTTAATAAGAGGTACGTAGATACCTTGGTAGTAACTACCTGTCAGGTAGTTTATTTGGAGGTAGTATGAAGGGACGCTGGATGCCCGAATCAGATGAAGAGATACTGAAACATATCGCTCGAAGAGGGCCGTCTGATGCCTGGGGGACCCATAAGGCATTAGGAATGAATCTATCGACCGCTCAAAACGCGAAAAAACGCCTACTGGAAAAAGGCCTCATCTGCCTGGTCGGCGAACGGCTGAGTGAAAAAATGCAGGTGAAACGCCTTTTTGGGCTCACTTTACAGGGGCTTTCTGTGGCCATCTCGATGATAGATCGTGATTTTATACTGAGTCATCCAGACGGGTTTCGAAAATATGAGAGGGGGGAATTCTGTCAGCTGACAGATGACCACTCCAGAGGGGTTTCGAAAATACTCGTCCAATATAGAGGACTCCATTGGATTTTTGATGAAATCTCGAAGATATATCAGGAGGATATAGATATCGCCGTATCCTATGGGGGCTGGTCCAATATCTTGTCTGGTGTGCGGTCCGGGCTGAGTATAATAGATCCGAGAAGGACTATCGATGATCTACCAATAGAGATCTTATTGTCGGATTCTGTCAGTCTACTAAATGAGGGTCGTTTCGATCTGGCCTTTGAGGACGGATTCTTCAGATACATCGCGTCGCAGTGGAAGCCCTCAGAGGGGGAACACCCCGCGGAGTCAAAACTGGCATTTCTTGAGTCCCTTGCGATTTTGGAGAAATCGGAA
>NZ_DAFZ01000083.1 GCF_002498065.1 Methanoculleus sp. UBA208
GCGAGAGTATTGGGATGACCTCGAAGAAACGAGGCGTCGGCGAAGGGCTCGGACTCTACCTGGTGCAGATCCTCGTGGAACGGTACGGCGGCAAGATCTGGGTCGAGGACCGGGTGCCGGGCCATCCCGAGGAGGGAGCAGCGTTCCGGTTTACCCTGAAAAAGGCATGAGAGAAGAGAGGGACGGATCGTAGCCGCAAAGCCGGTGACGGCATCATCCCGCCGGGCCGGCACATCCCGCCGGGGCCGTGCGGGTGCCTACCGGCCTTTCCTCGCGGCGATAACCGAGAACCCGGCCCTCGAGTCGGCCTCCGTCACGCGAAACCCGGTGTGCCGGAGGAACTCCCGGACTTCGCACGACGAGTAAAAGCGGGCGCGGGAGAGGAATCTGTGTTTTCCCCTCTCGTGCAGGTATTTTTGGGCAATCTCTCCTTCCCGTTCGATGAACCCGAGAACGAACGAACCCCCCGGGACAAGGATCCTGTGGATTTCACAAAACGCCGAAACCGGGTCGTCCAGGAAACAGATGACCGTCACCATCAGGACGGACGAGCATGACCCGTCCCTGAGCGGGATCGATTCCGCCCTCCCGCGGATCACCTCGATCCCCCGGCGCCGCGCCATCCGCCCAAGGGCACATGAGGGTTCGAGTCCGAGCGGGATCCCGAGGGGCGCGGCAAACCTCCCGGAACCGACCCCCACTTCGACGGCACGGGAGTCCGGGCAGGGGAGGAAACGCCGGATCCGGGCGAGTTCTGTATGGTACTCGGCGTGGTACTCCTCGAACCACCGATCGTAGTCCCCGGCAAACTGTTCGAATACGTCCTCGGGCATTGTGTCTTCCGTCGATCACGCCCATACAGGCGTTCTTTCACCCGTTTCCCGACCCCCTGCTCTCTCTGTTTCAGCACCGAGAGATCCACCGGTCCCTCCCGGTAGGAGGTGAAGAGGAGATAGAGAAAATCCACCGTCAGGTGCATGACCTCCTTTTTGAACCTGACCTCAACGTTGGTGTCCCCGGCAAGGCCTTTGATGGAGAACCAGTCGGGCGCGGTGCAAGAACGTGAACGCCCACAGGATGTCCGCCGGCGTTGGTCGAGGAGGCGGGGGGGTGGCGCTCGGCCCCTAGCCATTCCCTTCCTGCAGCAGAGTGGAGATGTCTTTCTCGGTCCTGCAGAGGCGCACCATCGATTGCGCAATCCGGTAAGGGTCGATCTCTTCCCCGAAGAAGAACTGAAGCCTCGTCCAACCGAACGAGTCGGTAACCAGCTCGACCCGTTGCGTGTCCGGGATGGCCGTGGAGAGGTGCTCGCGGAGTTTGGGGAGGAAGCCTGCGATCGTCGGGTACTCTTTGTGGTTGACCTGTATCTCGATACTGATCGAATCCTTCCAGTCGCAAAACTCGTAGTGCACCGCTGCCGGCCACCCTTCGCGGCATACGCGGACGTTCTCACTTCCGGTCGCGTGCGTTGAGAATATGGGCGGCTTCATCTTCGAGAACTTCTCGACGATCGATCGAAGCCGTAACCTCTGCCGCTTTATCTCCGGATCCGTCTTGCCCGATACCAGGAAGCGGGAGTGATAGAAATACTCATGCCTGATGAGCCGGTAGCGCTCGACCACCAGCAACCGCAGATCGAGATCGCTGTGTTCGTTGAGGTAACTGAACTCCCTGATAAGGTCGTCCGGGGCAGCGTCGAGGACGATAATACCCCGGATCTGTCCCGCTCTCAGGTACGAGGCGAAATTGCTCTTCAACCGGGCGAGCCGGTCCTCGGGATTCTCTTCTCCTTCTGCACCGGCCATCAATTGGAGATTTTCTTCGAGAAGGCCTGCAGATCTCTCGTTCACTTCGTCGGGCGTAAGTCCGCCCATTGCAGAGAGACGGTCGCAGAGCCGGCCGATGACCTCGCGCCGCGACTCTCCGTTGCGGGCCAGTTTCACCTCGACGATAACCGGCAGCCCGTTGCTGTCGACGAGAAAGATATCGGCGAATCCGCCCTCGAACGGAAACTCCCGGCTGATCGTGACGAGTGCGGAATCGCCCCGGTCGACGAGGAGCACCGGATGCTCGGCAAGGATCTCCTGCAGCTCATACTCATTCCTGAAGGGTTCCGGCTGCTGGGCCAGCTCGCTCCCTTCGCCTATTCGTATCGCGGGCATCGAATCTCCATAGCGAATATGGAGGGGGAGGTTGATAGATGTTTATCAATGGGGGTGCCGGGGATTCGGAATGCGGCGGTGAACGAGTATCGTGTCAACCGCGCCATCCCGAAGTTACCGCCCGCGCTCCTGCTCGAGGATGCGGCAGATCTCCCGCTGGAGCTTTGGAACGCGATTGACGACGGTCCGCCAGACAAGTTGGGTGTCGACGCCGAAATACGTGTGAATCAGTTTATCTCGCATTCCCGCCATCTCGCGCCAGGGAACGGCAGGATACTTCTCCCGGATGGGCAGCGGGATCTTTTTGGCCGCTTCGCCGATGATCTCGAATTTCCTGATGACGGCGCTCTGGGTCCTGTCGTCATGCAGGAACTGATCATAAGTCATGCCTGCGGTAAACTCCTCAATCTTCTCAAGCGCAGCAGCAAGGTCCGAGAGATAGAGAGTGTGCGATCTCATGCAACAAGGAGGTCCCGGGTAACCTGACTGCGGATCTCCGGGCGAAGTGCCGCCTCCGGCACGACGTCCACGCCGGACCCGAGTTTTTCTTCGAGGTACTGTGACAGTCCGACGAAGTCGAAGAGATCCGCACCGGAGCCGAACTCGACGAGTACGTCGATATCGCTGCCCTCTCCCTGTTCTTCACGGGCGTACGACCCGAAGAGGGCGATGCTCTCGACGTGATACCGCTCTCTGAGTTCGGCCTTCAGGGAGCGGAGGATCTCGAGGACTTCGGTGCGGGTTTTCATGTGCGCAACGCTCCTGCTGTATGTCCTCTTACGCTCGCGGATTGCTTTAATCTATTGTTCGCCGTGGGAGCATCGGCCCCGGTCATCGCGGTATCCCCTGCCGAAGGCGGGTGCCGGCATGGCAGGTCCCGGAACCGGTGCGTTTCCGGCCGGGTCACCGCACCCTCGCGACCATCTCGATCTCGACCCTCGCCCCTTTCGGGAGGGCGGCGACCTGCACCGTCGCCCGTGCGGGGTACGGCTCCTGTAAGTACTCGGCGTAGACGGCGTTGACCGCATCGAAGTCCGCGAGGTCTGTGAGGTAAATCCGGGTCTGGACGACGTCCGAAAAGTCAAGACCCGCTTCGAGCAGCACAGCCCGCAGGTTCTCCATCGCCTGCCTCGCTTCACCGGCGGCGGTGCCGGAGAGGTTGCCGGTGGCCGGGTCGAGACCGATCTGCCCCGACATAAAGAGGTAGTCCCCGCACTGCACGGCCTGGCTGTACGGCCCGATGGGCTCCGGCGCGTTCTCCGTGTAGAGAGCCGCCTGTACCGGAGCGGGCGGGGCGGTGGATACGATCGCGTATACGCCGAATCCCGCGAGGATACCGCATGCAAAAACGAGAACCAGGATTATCGTGCTGCCATCCATAGCCTATCCCTGCCTGCTCAAGGCCGGAGCGTCCATATGAGGTGTTCGATGCGCCGGAACGTATACCTTTGGAGGTGAGCGGGAGGGATATCAGCAGTTCTGCGGTCTTCGGAGCAAACCAATTCTCCAACAACTGATTGGAGATCTACAGAAGGAGTTTTCTGGCATCGGCGGCTTTTCCCCCAATCTCTGGCGCATGAAGTCCCGGGCTTTGAGGCATACGCCGGCCCTGAAAAACTTGCACAACCTGTGCGAGAAATAGGTTGAGCGAAAAATTAGGTGTTACACCCCCCCATCACTGTGCCGCCTTCTTCTCCTGCACCGGGGGATTCTTGATCGTAACATCGATCGACTTCGAATTCTTCCCGCGAACCTCCACCTTGTAGGTGCCCGGCGCCGGGAACTTGTGCGCGAAGAACGTGTAGGTCTGCGGACCGCCGGCGGAGAGGTCCTGTTTCTTGCCGACCAGTTCGCCGTTGATCCACAACTGCGCCTTGAAGTGCGTGTTCCAGTCCGAGGAAGGTATACCCTCGTTGTCGAACCAGTAGCCGATGCTCACCGAGACGTTCGGGTAGTAGTAGTACGGATTGCCCTTCTCGTCGCGGCCGCGTCCGTACTGCCGCTGACCGTGGCAGTCGCTTCGACGGAGTTGATGGTTGCATCACGGTATGATAGTGCCATGCCCCCTCATTTATAAAAGTAGTATAATAAATTGCGTGTCCGGTGTGTTAGTGCCATCAGGTCCGTCAATATTGCGTGCGGGATCGTTTTGCCGCCATCCGGATTCGCATGCGGATATAGGGCATTCGTGAGATCCACAATCGTAAATTCCAGAATGCGAGGGATGGGATTCGAACCCATGGACCCCTGCGGGAGTGGATCTTAAGTCCACCGCCTTTGGCCGGGCTTGGCTACCCTCGCTCAAGAAGAGAACCAATACCTATTGTCAATGGAACGTATTAAGTCCGACGCCCGGACGGGTTTTCGGCGAAAACCGGATCCGGCAACAGTTCTCCAGGGCAACCCCCGGGCCCAAAGGTATTTGAGGCCGGGCCCGGAAAGCTGGAAACCGCCATGGAGACGAACCGTAACCCGGAGAGGCCCGAAGTGTCCTACTGGCACGTCTGGACCGACGAAGACGGCGTGAGCCGCCAGGACCGCTGCCGGATGAGCAACTTCGCGTTCGCGAACATATCGAGCGGTGCGGCGCCGTCGTGGATCAACAGGCTGAGCAATCCGGCCGCCAACGTCGTCGTCCTGGTCCTCCCCGCGGGCTGGGTGGGCGAGTGGCACGAGAACCCGGAGCCGCAATGGATCGTGCCGCTCTCGGGCCGCTGGTTCGTCGAGACGATGGACGGCACCCGCGTGGAGATGGGGCCGGGGGAACTCTCGTTCGGGAACGACCAGAACACCCGGCCCGACGAGCAGGGGCGCAGGGGCCATAGATCGGGGACAGTGGGCGACGGGCCCGCGGTGCTGATGCTCGTGCAGGTGGAGCGGGTCCCGGCCCCCGGCCGCCCCTGCCTGCCCGAATAGGGTGCAGATCCGGTCTAGGGCGCGAGCCTCCTTACCACTCTCGCCAGCCGGTGCATCCCCTCCGCGATCTCCTCCTCGCTGGCCGCCGAGAAGTTCAGGCGGATCGTGTCCTCCCCGCCGCCGTTGACGTAGAACGGCACCCCGGGGAGGACCGCGACGCCCTCCCTGACACCCTCGCGAAAGACCTCCATCGACGAGACGCCGTCCGGCAGGGTCGCGGTCATGAACATCCCCCCCTCGGGATTGGTGTGGATCGTGCCCGGCGGCATCAGGTCGTCGAGGAGGTCGCAGATCAGCCGGCAGTGCCGGCCGTAGACCCCAGAGACCCGGGCAACGTGAGCGTCGAGGTCGTGGGTCGCGAGGTAGCGGTGCAGGATCACCTGGCAGAGGAAGTTCGAGTGGAGGTCGGCCGCCTGCTTCGCGACGTTGAACTCCCGGAGGACCGGCGCCGGGGCGTATAGCCAGCCGATCCGCATCCCCGGGGCGACGATCTTCGAGAACGACCCCGAGATCACCGTCTGGTCCGGGAGGTAGCGCTTCACCGGCAGCCGCGGCTTCCCGTCGAAGAAGAGCTCCCCGAATGCATCGTCCTCGTAGAAGACCGTATCCGTCCCCTCGAGGACCTCCGCGACGCCCCGCCGCTTTTCCTGGGAGTAGGTCCTCCCCGAGGGGTTCTGCGAGTTCGGGATGCCGTAGAAGAACTTTGGCGCATGGTCCCGGACGACCGACTCGAACGCCGCGAGATCCGGCCCGTCCTCCTCCAGCGGAACCGAATAAAAATCGGGCTCGTAGAGGGAGAAGGCCTCGATCGCGCCGAGGTAGCCGGGCCGCTCCATCCCGACGGCGTCCCCTGGGTCGAGGAAGATCTTCGCGACCAGGTCAAGGCACTGCTGGGAGCCGTTCACGATCTGGATCTCCTCGGCGGTCGCCGGGAGACCGAGTCTTCTCCGGTAGCGGTCGGCGATGAACTCCCGGAGCGGCAGGTAGCCGTCCGTCGTCGTGTACTGCAGCGCCGTCCGCCCCTCTTCGGCGAAGACCTCGCGGGCCGCCTCCCGGATCCCCTCGACGTCGATGTAGGTCGAGCCCGGCAGGCCGCCGGCAAACGATATCACTCCGGGGACCGTCGAGACCCGAAAGAGCTCCTTGAGGAACGACTCCGGGACCCGCCTCATCCGGGAAGAAAACCGGTACTCCATGAAACCAGTATTGGGCGTCTCAAAAGAAAAAATGCCATCCCGCCCTACTGCAGTACGAGGTAGGCGAAGACCGAGAGCAGGAACGCGAGCACGAGAATCATGAAACTGATCGGGGCGATGAACGCGAGCATCGCGTTGACGGTGCTCGCGAGCTGCGAGACCCGCTGGGACCCGAAGACGACGATACCGTCGCACGAGGCCGTTGCCGCCCCCACCCGTGCCGGGGCGAGGTCGGCGACCGCCTCCCGGACCGCCTGCTCGACGTACGGGACGATCTCCCCCACCGGCACCACGTAGCCGACCGGGTTCTTGCCGCTGACGGTATTCACCGTGTGCGAGTCGGTGGTCATGATCTCGGCCTCATCGACAGAATCCAGCACCACCGCGAGCAGGTGCTCCCGGACACCCCGGGCCATGTTGTTCCCGTCGACCAGGACATAGGCCGCCTTCTTTCCGCCGACATCCGTCGCCAGCACCTGCACCCCGAGCGACCCGAACCCCTGCTCGCGGGAGAACGGGACCCGGACGTGGGAGACCCCGATCGCGAGCGGCTCCGCCGGAAGGTCCCGGGCGACGCGGAACCCCTCGCGTGCGGCGGCGATGTACTCCGTCGCGATCCGTGTCGCCGGGAGGATCGGGGAACCCACACTGGTCATGCAGTTGTGGGCGTCCACGAAGGCGACCTCCGAGAAAGAGCCCCGCCCTTCCGCCATGATCGTCATCCCGATCGAGTAATCGAGATCCTCTGTCCGTTCCGGGGACCGGGTGCTCACCATCAGGAGGGCGTCCCCGAACCGCTGGCAGAGGATCGAGACCGAGCCGGAGGCCACCCGAACCGGGCGGCTCGCGGTGCCTGAGAAGACAAGCCCCTTCCGGGACGCCTCAACGGCGCAGGCGATCTTTTCTATCTCGCTCTCCGAGACCAGGTTGAAGTCGTGAGTGGCGCACCCGTGGGCGACCAGCGTCTCCTCGGGAAACGTGTCGTGGAGGAGCCGGGGGAGATTGCCGCCGCCGACGTCGCCCATCGGCCCGGGGTGGACGTTCGGGACCGTGAAAAGGACGTCCTCTCCCGGGGCGCGGGAGAAGAAGAGCGAGATCTGGGGGACATAGACCTCCTCGCCGATCTCGCGGAAGAAATCCTCCATGTTCTTCGAGCCGTCGGTCAGGTGGGCGATGAAGGTGTTGAGGAAATTGAGCCCGCTTATCTGGAACGCCCGCTTCAGCGGGCGCTCGATCAGCCAGATCAGGAAGAAGAAGACCAGCCCGAAGACTGCCTGGAGGAGGAGGGCGTAGGGGACGAACCCGGGCGTGAAGAACCAGGCACCGACCGCTATGGCGGCCGCGCTCTGGAGGAACGCGGGGAGGACCATCCGGGCGATCCGGTAGTCGGCGACGGCTACGAGGACCAGCAGCCGAAGGCCGAAGACCAGGCCGAGAGCGCCCGCGTAGAGCACGGGGAAGAGGTCACGGCCGAAGACCAGGACCGGCGAAAGGCTCAGGATCACCGAGAGAACCGTGCAGGCCAGGGCGAGGAGGGCCGACCGGTTCCAGGTGATATGCCGGCCGGAGATCCCCACCAGCGGCACGGTCAGCAGGAAGGCGACCAGTGCCGGAACCGAGAACCCGAGGGTGCCGGCGAGGAAGAGCTCGTCGCCGGCCCGGTAGGTAGCGGCATCGATGAAGAACCCGAGCAGGACGATGATCGCAAGCGACCGCGGCCATGACGGGGCGGAGAAGATGTAGCGGGTAAGCCGCTCGACGCGGACGTCGGGGCCGGACTCCATCAGGCGCTCCCGGGTGCCGCTCTCGGGCCGGGAGCAGAAGCCGGCGCCTTCCCGCCGGCCATCAGCGCTGTGCACCCCATAATTCAGACAATTATTTCCCCGGGCTCACCAAAGACCTTCCGGTAGCGTGCAAGCATCCGTTCCCAGTCGGGGAGGTTCGTCTGGGTGCCTGTCCTCTCAACGACGAAGGACGAGACCACCGCCCCAACGCGGCAGCAATCGAGCGGGGCGTAGCCCCTCCGGAACGCGGTGAGGAACCCGGCACGGTAACCGTCGCCGGCGCCGGTGGGGTCGACCGCCTCCACCCTGACGGCCGGGACGTGGAACTCCTCGCCGTCCATGCTGAGCATGCTCCCCTCCGCCCCGCGCGTCGTGACCGTCATCGGGATCGATGCGATGAGCGCCGGGCGCTCCAGCCCCAGCATATCGCACATCCTGTCCATCTCGTGGTTGTTCGAGAAGAGGATATCGATGTTCGCGAGGATGATCTCGAGCTGGTCGGGCGTGTAGTGGAGGAGGTCCTGTCCCGGGTCGAAAGAGGCGAATTTGCTCTTCTGGGCCACCCGGACGTTGAAGTCGGGGTCGGCCGTCGCCATGTGGACGAAGTCGAGAGCGGGTACTTCCGCCCGGGAGAACTCTGCGGACGCACCCCACTCGAAGAAGGTCTCCTGGTCGCCGTCGTCGTCCGTAAAGACGTACGCGGTCGCGGTGCGGGCATCTTTCACCAGGGTGAAGTCCTGCACGATCTCAAGATCGTGCATCCAGAGGTCGTAGTCGCTGCCCGGAAAATCGGCGCCGACCAGGGAGACCAACCGGCACCGCTCTCCGAGCGTCGCGATCCCTGCCGCTATGTTTGCCGCCCCGCCGCCGAAGTAGACCGCATGATCGGTGATATAGGTCGAGTTGTGCTTCCCGGGGAGTTTCGGCACCCGGAAGAGGTGATCTATGGCGGTATGCCCGACGACGGCGATCATATCTCCTGCACTTCCTGGACCTTCAGCGGAACGTCGTGCAATGCCTTCCCGACGACCGACTTCGCTATCCTGGCCGCGTGTTCCCCGGACTCCGCACGGAAGACCTTCATCTGCAGCACGAGCCCGACGAGGGCGGTGTTCGCCACCACGAGAGCGGTGTTCAATTCGCCTTCGCAGAAGGGGCAGGCGATCATGCCCGCCTCGATCTCAACGAACTTCGCCGAGGGGTTGAGCCGTTTCCCGGCCTCGCTGATCGCGATGCTCACCGCGTCGTCCATCGACTTGACGTCTTTAATTATCCACGCTGATTCAAGCGTAACCAAATAATCCGGCATAATCTCTCCAGATTGGAATCCTACCAGGTCTCGCGGTGCACGTGCTCGTCCACCGGCATCCGCTCCATGGGCTCGAGCGGCGGCGTCCCTTTCCCGACCGCAAGAAGCGCGACGGGACGGAGATGCTGCGGGAGGCCGAGGACTTCGCGGACCTCGCCTTCATCGAACGCCCCGGTCCAGCACGAGTGCAGATTCCGGGCGTGGGCGGCGAGCATCATGTAGGTGCAGGCGATCGTGGCGTCCTCGAGCGCATAGAGGATCCCTCGCTCCCCGTAGTGCGACATCGACCGGACGTAGTTCGCGCAGACCACGAAGATCGCCGGCGCCTCCCGGATGTGTACCTGCTCGAGGGCCGCCGACGCAAGTTCCACCCTCACGTCATCGTCGGTGACGACGACGACGTCCCAGGCCTCGCGGTTGCCGGCGCTCGGCGCCGTACTCGCGCAGGCGAGGATGTAATCGATATCTTCCTCTTCGAGCGGCTCCCCGGAGTATTCCCGGACCGACGACCGTGCTCTTAAGAAGCGGAGAAAGTCAGAGGAGTTCATGTTCTTTGAGCGTATCCCATGCCGTCTGGGCTGCGGTCGTGACGGCGCTGACGGCCCTGCTCATCCGTTCCGACGCGGCGCCCAGCTCCATGCTCTCGGTCAGGCTGATCGCCTCGTTGAGGTGATCGATGGCCTTCCTGAACTCCCCGAGTTCCGTATCGCCGTAGGCAAACTCAAGCTCCGAGCGGATCGACTCGAGCACCATCACAAGCATCCGCTTTCCGCCGGGCTTCTCCTGGAGCGGAAACTGGATCAGGGCTGTCGTCAGCTGCGACCCCACAATCAGTTCGGATTTCGCCCTTTCGGCAAACTGATAGGTCCTGATGGCGGTTTTGAGATCCATACCACATACTGGAACTCGCTAGTATAAAAAGTATTGAAGGAGAAGAGGGAGACGGCTTATCTCGATTTCTGCTTGGTCCCGAGAGCCGACACCTTGGCGCGCCGCACGCTCCGGCGTACCCGCACGTCCATGGTCGGGGTGCCGCCTCCTCTACGTCCACCCCGGCCGCCGCGTCCACCGCGCCCACCGCGCCGCTGGTCCTGCCCTTCCCTGCTCGCCCGCTTCTGGATAGCAGCCATCGGCTTGAACCGCTGGTTCGGGCCGGGGTTCTTCACTTCGCCTTCACTTGCAGGGACGAGCCGTATCTGCCCCTTCACGCCCTTAACCTGGGCCCACTGGACACTTCCTGTCTTTCCCATGATAAAACTCCTTTATATTTATGAACTGATCCGATGATAAAAGTAACCCGGGGCAGGCCCGGGCCAGAGAGCGAGCGTGCCCGCAATCAGGAGAGCAGCCGCTTGAGCTCGCGCCGGAGAGTCTCGCTGACGACTTTCCCGTCCACGCTCCCCCGGAGCTCCTGCATGACGACTCCCATCAGGGGGCCGAGCGCGCCCATACCCTTCTCCCGGGCGAACGCCTCGCGTTCGGCCACGATACGGCGCACGATCGCCTCCACGTCCGCCTGCGAGACGGCGGGCCCCATCTTCTCGATGGCCGCATCCACCCGTTCTCCGGGTGCCCCGGCGCCTCCGGCGGTCCGCGCGAGTTCGGTGAGGAGGTCCGGGATCGCCTCTTTTGCCGCCCGCCCGGCCTCCACGGCCGAGAAGAGGGCGAGGAGCTCGTCTTCGCTCACCCGGCCGACGTCGACGCCGTCGCGGGCGAGTTCCCGGCAGGTGGCAAGCAGCGTCCGGGCCGCAAGGGTGGGGCGGACACCGGCGGCGACGGCCTTCTCGAAGAGCGGCAGCCGCTCGGAGAACGCCACCTGCCGCGCCAGCGCTTCGTCAAGCCCGAGATCCCGGGCGAACCGCTCCGCCCGGTCGGTGAGGAGTTCGGGGACTGCAATGCCCTCCCAGAGGGGCTCGTCGATCGCGGTCACGAAGACGTCGGTCTCGGGATACATCCGGGCGGCTCCCGGAAGCGGGCGCATGTAGGCCGTGCTCCCTTCTTCGAGCATCTTCCGGGTCTCCTCGGGCACGCCGGAGAGGGCCATCTCGGCGCGGATCATCACCTGCTCGGCCGCACAGCCGGCACGCTCTCTCCCGGCCGCCACGATGGCGACACAGTCCTCCTCCCCGGCGCCGACGAACTCTCGCAGGCGGGCCACCTCCTCTGCCGTGACGCCGTAGGCGGGGAGCTCGTCGGTGTGGAAGATCCCGCCGACGCCGCACTTCTTCGCGTAGTCCGACATCTCGCTCCCGAGACGCCGGCCGGGCTGGATCTCCCGCCCGACGAGGCCCGCAAATCCGCAGAGCCGGACCGCGAGGATGGACTTCGCCTTCTTTAAGATGGCGGACGCCGTCCCGGCAAAGAGGGAGGTGGCGTCGATCACGGTATGGTCCACCCGGGCACCGCGTTCCCGAAGGGTGTCGCGGATCGCAAGGAGATTAACCTGCCGCTCGACCTCGCGGCGGACCACCTCGGCGATGAGGTCGAGTTCCTGGACGCCCTTGATCTCCACCCGGGCGCCGTCCGCGATGGAGACGTTGATGTCCTGCCGGATCGTCCCGAGGCCGCGCTTCACCCGGCCGGTCGAGCGCAGCACCATCCCGATGTGCCCCGCGACCTTCTGGACGGCCTCGGGAGTGTGCATGCAGGGGGCGGTGGTGATCTCGATGAGCGGGATCCCCAGACGGTCGAGGGAGAAGGTTTCGTCCTCCACCCGCTGCGCCGCTTCCTCCTCGAGGCAGATCGTCTCGACCCGACAGCCGTCCGGGAGGGCGCCGGAGAGCGCGACGAGTGCCGTCCGCTGGAACCCGCTTGTGTTCGAGCCGTCGATGACGAGTTTCCGCATCGTGTGGACCTGCTCGACGGGGGTCATGTCGAGCATCTTTGCTATCGTGAGGCAGACCTCGAGCGCTTCGGGGTTCATCGGGGCCGGGGGCTCCTCGTCGTGCTCCACCAGGCAGACCGTGTCGTAGGTGTAGTAGCAGAACTTCCTGACAAGTTTCATCTCCTCGCGCGCCGCCCGGTCGATCTCCCCGAGTTCGCTCTCCGTCGCCCGGAGGTAGCGGTAAAACTCCCCGGTCCGCTCGGAGACATCCTGGAGAGCGGTGGGGCACCGGCAGAAGAGCTTCTCGGCCGTATCGAGCTGCTGGTGGATCTCGATCCCGGCTTTGAGGCCGAGTTTCTCGTAGTCCATTCAGACCGACCTCCACCGGATCTCGCCCGCAAGATCGGTCTGCATCAGCACTCTCACCCGTTCGGGGTCCGACTCGTTCCCGAGCACCCACATCAGTTTGACGAGCGCCGCCTCGGGGAGCATATCCTCGCCCTCGATGACGCCGGCGGCGAGGAGATCTCTTCCCGTATTGTAGACCCGGTCGCAGACCCGGCCGTGCAGGCACTGCGACGTCATGACGACGGTCGTCCCGTCCTCGATCATCTCCCGGAGTCTGGGGATCCACGCCGTCGCCACGTGCCCGAGCCCGGTCCCCGATATGACCAGGCCCGCGCAGCCCTCGAAGGCGTCGAGGACGCTCGAAGGCATCCCGGGATAGAAGTGGATGAGGGCGCAGCGCTCCTCGAGCGCATCGTGGAGTTCGGGCTCCTCCGCACCGCGCCGGACCGCCTCGTCCGAGAGGGTGACGGAGAGGGAGGGGTAATCGACGTAGCCGAGCGGTGCCATCCCCATGCTCTGGAAGGCGTCGCGCCGGGAGGTGTGCATTTTGCGGACCCTTGTCGCCCGGTGGACGGCACACCAGTCGTCGTTCGTCGTCGCGTGCATCACCACCGCCACCTCGCCGAGGTCGCCGGTTGCAACAGCGGCGCTGCAGAGGGCGTTCATGGCGTTGTCGGAGCTCGGGCGGTCGGCGGACCGTTGCGACCCGACGAAGACGACCGGCACCGGGGTCTTGAGCATGAACCTGACCGCCGCCGCCGAGTAGGCCATCGTGTCGGTGCCGTGGGTGACGATCACCCCGGCGACCCCGTGCCGGATCTCCTCGTAGATCGCCCGGGCGAGTTCCTGCCAGAGCGGCGGGAGCATGTTCTCGGAGAGGATGCTTGCGACCTGACGGTCGCGGTAGCGGGCGATATCCCCGAGTTCCGGGATCGCCCGCAGGATGTCGCTCGCCGAGAACTGGCTCATCACCGCCCCTGTCCGGTAGTCCACCCTGCTTGCGATCGTCCCGCCGGTGGATATGATGGCGAGTTCCGGGAGGTCGCGGCTCTGGACGACGACCCCGGCACCTGCTGGCGGCTGCAGGGCCGGCCGCCCGATGAACTCGATCTTTTCGGGCGAAGTTCCGATGTTGTAGCCGCTGTCCAGTTTGACGACGGTCATCCCGTCCCGCTCGGTGATGTAGGTGCCGGTGAGCGCGGTTCCGCCGTTCACATAGCGCACCCGGTCTCCGGTCTGAAGGTTCTCCATTATGCTGCCAGCCTCCGTGATTCAAGGATAAGGTCTTCAAATGCGCCTAAGAGCGCCGTCCGGGTCTCCTCCGCCCATGCCGTATCCCGGGCGAGGAGGCCCTTCTGTTCCGCAAGCTGCACCGCGACCGCCGCGGGCGCCGGGCCGCCGACGATGCTCCTGACCGCAACGGCGTGGCGCGGGTCGAGGACGGAGTCGATCTTCTCCTGGGTCATTCCCGGTTCCACGACCGAGATGCCGGCCGCTTCCCGGGCGGCGTCCTCGAGCGTGGCGAGGTCGAGCGATCCGTGCCTGACCGCCCGCCCGACGATCCGGTGAGCGGTGCGGAATGCAAGTCCGTATTCCCGGACGAGGACGTCGGCAAGTTCCGTCGCGGTGGAGAATCCCCTGCCCGCCTCGGCGCCCATCCGTTCCGTATCGAAGGCCGCAGAACCGATCATGCCGGATAACAGCGGGATGCTCTGCCGGGCGGCCTCCACGCCGCGCCAGAGATGCGGGGTCAGTTCCTGGAGGTCGCGGTTGTAACTCATGGGGAGACCCTTGGTGATCGTGATCGCCGCAGTAAGCGAACCTGCGACCGACCCGGCCTTCGCCCGCATGATCTCCGCCACATCCGGGTTCTTCTTCTGGGGCATGATCGAGGAGGAGGAGCAGTAGGCGTCGTCGAGCCGGACGAACCCGACGAACGCGGTGCTCCAGAGGACCAGCTCCTCGCAGAGCCGGCTCGCCGTCGTCATGCAGACCGCGGCGTCGGAGAGCACCTCGATAGCGAAGTCCCGGGCGGCGACCGCGTCCATGCTATTTCCCGCCGGGCGGGCGAACCCGAGGAGCCGGGCGGTGTAGTCGCGGTCGAGGGGAAAGCCGGTCGAAGCGAACGCCGCAGAACCGAGAGGGGAGATGTCCACCCGGGCATACGCCTCCCGCAGCCGGGCCGTATCCCGGGAGAAGGCCTGCTCGTAGGCGAGGAGGTAGTGGGCCAGCGTCGTGGGCTGGGCGTGCTGGAGGTGGGTGAAGCCCGGCATCACCGTCTCCGTGTGCACGGCGGCAGTCTCTATCAGGGTCCGCCGGAGATCGGCGAGCGACTGCACGAGGGCGATGATCTCCTCCTTGAGCCTCATCCTGATGCAGGTGGCGACCTCGTCGTTGCGGGACCGACCCATGTGAAGGCGGCCGCCGAAGTCCTCGCCCACCCGGTCGATGAGGTAGGCCTCCTTGCCCGCGTGGACGTCCTCGAACCGCTCGTCGAACGCCTCCTCCGGGAGGCCGTGGTCGTAAAGATCGAGGAGCGCCGCCATCAGCGCACGTGCCGGGGCCTCGTCGATGATCTTCTGCCGCCGGAGGCCGAGGAGGTGCGCCATATCCACGAGGAGGTCCGCCTTCGCGATCCAGCGGTCGGCGTCCATCGATGCAAGAAAGTGCTCGAGATCGCCCGACCGTTCTCCCGAAAGGCGGCCCTGCCGAATCTGATCCGAACGCATTATATCAACAGTCCTGTCTGTACCGTTTGACCGGGGGAGAGATTAAAACCACGCACGGGGTGGGGGGAGGGGATGACGATGCGCTGGCTCTTTGAACCGCCACACTCGCAATACTCATGCTTATACCTCAAAGTCCTGCGATATCTTCAAGATCCTGATGTTTAGCGGTCACATTTCGAAACATCATAAACCCGTATACGGATTTCCATTGCTACGCACCTAGCGGTGCTCGTGCTCCGTTCCTATCAGAACGTCGCCAGTCCAAGACCTTCGGTCTTCTCCTGCTCCTGCCCCCGCACCTAACGGTGCTCCAGCTCCGTTCCTCGAAACCCTTCGGGTTTCTCGAACTCCTGTCCTTCAGACAGTCGTTCCTCCGGAACATCGCACCTTCGGCCAGTCGTATATCGCCACGCACTGCCCCCGCCCCTCGGGGCGGGCCGAAGGCCGGGCGAGGTGCGACGGACAGGACGTCCGGATCTCGAGAAGACTACGGGTCTTCGAGTGGAGATTACATATGTCCTTTTTCCGAGAGACAGGGGAGGGGGCATGCCCCCTCCCCGTCGGCCCCACCCTCAATGGCGATAGCCCCCACGGTCCACTGCATGGGGAGATCCTGGAAAAGAAAAGAATCCCAACTCGCTCCCGGGACACGGCTTCCCACCGGCTATCGCCATGACTGCCCCCGTCCCTTGGGGCGGGGAACGACGCTCCGCTAGGAGCGGAGTTTGAGCACCGAAGGTGCGGGGGAGGAGCGCGAAGCGC
>NZ_DAFZ01000117.1 GCF_002498065.1 Methanoculleus sp. UBA208
CGTCGTTCCCCCAATGGCGATACCCACTGAAAATCCGTGCACGGGACTTGAGATGTCCCAAAATGTGGCCGGAGGAGCGTGAGCACTGAAGGTATGAGTTGATCTACCTCAATCATCGGTCAGACCCGGGACATAAACCCCTTCACTCCCCGGCCCCCTCCGGGCCGACCTCGATGCTCTCCCCCGGCGAGAGCACCGCGACCCGGATCGACGTCGTCCGCTCGAGAGCCTGCTTGAAGTCCTCCACGTCCTGCCGGATGGCAGGGAACGTGTCGTAATGCATCGGGATCACCAGCGGCGCGCCGATGTACCGGGCCGCGATCATCGCCTCGTCGGGCCCCATCGTGAAGCATCCGCCGACGGGGAGGAGCGCCACGTCCGGCCGGTAGAGGTCCCGGATGAGCTGCATGTCGGAGAAGAGCGCCGTATCGCCTGCGTGGTAGACGCTGATGCCGTCCATCGTGATGACGAACCCGGCGGCCACACCGCCGTAGAAGCCCATGCCCTCGTCTTCCAGCCACGACGAGTGGAGCGCGGGCGTCATCGTGAACCGGACGCCGTCGACGGTGATGCTGCCGCCGATGTTCATCGCTTCGGCAGGAACGCCCTTCGTCTTCAGATACTTCGCCACTTCGTTGATGGCGACCGTCTTCTTCCGAAGCTGCGCAGTAATGCCCAGGTGGTCCGCATGGGCGTGCGTCACGGCAACGATATCCGGTTCAGCGGGGAGCGAGCCGTCCGGGATGAAGGGGTCGATAAGGATCGTCCGCGATCCGACAAGCGAGAAACATGCGTGGCCAAGCCAGGTCAACCTCATGGAGAAGTGATCGGCTCGAATACTAAAAAATGTTCAGTGGGATTACAGAGGATGGACCGGGGTTCAGAACTCCCCCATGTCGATCGCTTCGGTGATGTCGATCGCTTCGCTAAGGCCGTCGTTAGCGACACCGCGCGTCATCATCTCGGAGAGATCGCGATCCTCCATCACATCCCTGATCCGTTCCAGGTACGGGTCGAGAGTGGTGTCCCTCTGCTGCTCGATCACATGGCGGTACTCACGAAGCGTCGAGGGGCTCACGTCAAGCTCCTCGCTGATCTCCTTCATGGTCTTCCCCGAATCAAGAAGTTCCGACATCGTCCCCTGGTCGAACGGCATCTTGAAGTCGAGCTCCCTGAAGAGCTTGAGGCGAACCCGGGCACGTGCCACGGTCTTGCTCAGCTTCTCGTCGCCGAGCGTCCTCGCAATCTCGGTATCGTTCTTGCCGTCGTAATAAGCGACCACGAGTTTTGCAAGCTGCCGCGGAGCGAGTTTGGTCTTGAAGTACCCCTGATCGAGGACCTCCCGCATGATCAGGGCAATCTCGCGCTCAACAGCGTCGCGATCCCGAAGCGTACCGTGAACCTTTCTTATCGGCTCAACGATCGTCTTCTTGTTCGTGATGGTCGTGAACAGCTCAAGTAGCTGCTGCTTGCGGGTATCTTCTGCCATGTCCGTCTCTCTCTGTTCTGCATTCCACCGTCTGGTTCTGAGGGTCACCCATGATGACCCCGGATATATATACTTTATCCCCCAACCGGGGCGTAACGTTCCCTACATTACAACCGCTAGCATTTAAAGCTTACCATATAATCCGTCGAAACAGAAAGATCATTTTCACGGATGTAACCATATCTTCCGGGATATTACCTTCCGTGGAAAAAATACCTCCTCATTCAGCCCCTTTTTCGATGAATTGTGATCTCGCGCGAGGTGAGGACCATTCTTTAATAGCACCGGCGCTCAAGTGTACTGCAAGACTATGGCCGAGACGAGCGATATTTACGAAAAAGTCATGGAAGTAGCCAGAAGACGTGGTTTCGTCTGGCCCTCATCCGAGATATACGGGTCGATCGCCGGGTTCATCGACTACGGCCCGCTCGGAGCGATGATGAAGAGGAACGTCGAGAACATCTGGCGATCATTCTACGTCTTCCAGGAAGGCTACTACGAGATCGAATGCCCCACTGTCGGCAATGAAGCAATCTTCGTCGCATCCGGTCATGTGAAAGAGTTCGCCGACAAGATGGTGCAGTGCCCGCACTGCGGCGAGTACCTCCGCGCCGATCATATCGCGGAGGAGAACGGCATCGAGAATGCGGGCACGCTTTCGGCGGAAACGCTTCAGTCGGCGATCTACGAATTGCCCTGCCCCGCGTGCGCGGAACCCCTGGGCGAAGCGGGCGTCTTTGCGTTCAACCTGATGTTCGAGACGACAATCGGCCCCGGGTCGCAGCGGAAGGGCTACCTGCGGCCCGAGACGGCCCAGGGCATCTTCACCGACTTCGCGCGGCTCCTGCGCTTCTACCGGGACAAACTCCCCTTCGGCGCCGTCCAGATCGGCAAGTCCTACCGCAACGAGATCTCCCCCCGCCAGGGCATGATCCGGCTGCGTGAGTTCTCCCAGGCGGAGGCCGAGATCTTCGTCCACCCCGACCGGAAGGATCACCCTGCCTTCCACCGCTACGCGGACTATACGGCGCCCCTCCTCACCATCGCGCGGCAGCTCGACGGCCAGGAGCCGGCCGCAATCACGATGCGTGCCGCCGTGGACGAGGGATTGGTCGCAAACGAGTACGTCGCCTACTACATCGCGCTTACGCACCGGATCCTGACTGCCATCGGCGTCGACCCGGCGAAACTCAGGTTCCGCCAGCACCTGACCGATGAGCGGGCGCACTACGCTGTCGACTGCTGGGACGCCGAGGTCTACTCCGGGCGCTTCGGATGGGTGGAGATCGTCGGCATCGCCGACCGCACCAACTACGACCTGCGCTCGCACGCCGGGCATTCCGGCACCTCGATGACGGTCTTCATACCCTACGAAGAGCCGAAACGGGTCGTAAAGCGGCGGATCGTGGCCGACATGGGCGTGCTCGGTCCCCGGTACCGCGGCAAGGCGAAGGCGATCGCGGATGCTCTCGCCGCCTCCGAGCCGGGAGAGGACGGCGCGCGGGTCACCGTCGACGGCGAGGAGTTCTTCATCCCCGCCGACCTCTACCAGGTCCGGGAAGAGGAGGTGGAGGTCCGCGGCGAAGAGGTGATGCCCCACGTCATCGAGCCGTCGTACGGCATCGACCGGATGATCTACGTCGCCCTCGAGCACAGCTACGCTGAGGAGGAGGTCGAAGGCGAGATCCGCAAGGTTCTCCGGCTCCCGCCGGCGGTCGCACCGGTCCAGGTCGCCGTCTTCCCGCTGATGAACCGGGACGGCCTCGATGGAATCGCGCAGACGATCACGGAGAGGCTCACCGCATGCCGCATCCTCGCCCAGTACGACGACTCCGGGGCCATCGGCAGGCGTTACCGGAGGCAGGATGAGGTCGGGACACCCTTTGCCGTCACCGTCGACTACGATACGCTTGAGGACAACACCGCGACCATACGGGACCGCGACAGCATGGAGCAGGTCCGCGTACCGGTCGAGCGGCTGCCGGAGATCCTCTCCGCACTCCTCTCCGGCGCCGCCACGTTCCATGAACTCAGGGCATGAACTACGTCTCTCACCCGCTGATCCGACCTCAGAGCATCGAGGAACGGCGGTATCAACTCTCCATTGCGCTTCGGGCGCTCGATGCGAACACGATGGTCGTCCTCCCGACCGGCCTCGGGAAGACGGCCGTCGCGCTCATCGTCGCGGCCTCCCGCCTCCATTCTCACCCGGGAAGAGTGCTCGTGCTTGCGCCCACGAAACCCCTGGTCGAGCAGCATCTCCGTTTCTTCAAACAGTTCCTGCTCTTCCGGGACGGCTCCGGGCCGGATGAGTCCGATTTCGTCATGTTTACCGGGGACACCCCCCCGGAGGAACGGACGCGGGCCTGGGAGGCGTGCCGGGTCTGTTTTGCGACCCCGCAGGTGATCAAGAACGACTGCCTTGCGGGCAGGTACAGCCTCGCCGACGTCGTGCTGCTGGTCGTTGACGAGTGCCACCGGGCGGTGGGGAACTACGCCTACGTCTTCCTTGCCGGGCACTACTGCACCACGGCGGAAAAGCCCCTGCTGCTCGCGATGACCGCCTCTCCCGGAGGGGACCAGGCGAAGGTGCAGGAGGTCTGCGACAACCTTCGTATCGAGGCGGTCGAGACAAGGGTGGAGACCGACGAGGACGTCCGCCCCTACATCCACGAGCGCGATATCCAGTACGTCGACGTCTACCTGCCCGAAGAACTGCAGGCGGCGCTCGTCGTCCTCCGGGGGCTCGTGGAGTCGCGTCTTGCCCGGCTCGCCAAACTCAATTTCCGGGTTCCGAAACCGGACAAACTCTCGATGAAGGCGCTCAACGCCTTAAACGCCCAGATCCAGCAGCGTATACGGACGCGTGACCCCTCCGCGTTCATCGCGGCGTCCCTGCACGCCGAGTGCATGAAACTCCGCCACGCCATCTCGCTCGTCGAGACGCAAGGAAGCGAGGCGCTCAAACTCTACCTCGCCCGGCTCGGCGCGGAAGGGGCCTCGAGCGCAGGGAGCAAGGCGAGCAAGCGCCTCGTCGCCGACCCCGCCTACAAAAGCCTCGTCGAGGCCGCCGCCGGCTGGAAGGAGGAACTCCACCCCAAGGTTGCCATCGTCCGCGAACTGGTGCAGGCGCAGCTCGCGGCGCACCCGGACAGCCGGATCATCGTCTTTGCCACCTACCGCGACACCGTCCAGACGCTCGTCGACGCGCTCACCGCGGCCGGCATCGCCTGCGAACGGTTCGTCGGCCAGGCCTCCCGGGACGCGGTGCGGGGGCTCTCGCAGAAGGAGCAGATCGCGAGCCTCGCCCGGTTCCGGGAGGGTGAGTTCAGGTGCCTGATCGCGACCTCCGTGGGCGAGGAGGGGCTCGACGTCCCCTCGACCGATATGGTGATCTTCTACGAGGCCGTCCCCTCGGAGATCCGGAGCATCCAGCGGAAGGGG
>NZ_DAFZ01000038.1:0-788 GCF_002498065.1 Methanoculleus sp. UBA208
ACCTGTCCAGGAGGTACACCAGCAGTTCCCCGTAGGCCTCCGGCTCGAGCGCCCACTCTTTCGGGTCATCGCTCCGGAGCGACGGCAGCGCCGGGTGCAGTTTGAGCGGGAACCCGTTCTGCAGGAAGAAGTTGAAGATCTCCTCCTTACGCTCGACCGACCGGCAGGTAAACGTGCAGATGAACCTGACCTCAAGTCCGTTTTCTCGTGCTATCTCGTAGCCCCGCATGGTCTTTCGGTAGTAGCCCTTTCCCCTCTGCAGGTCGTTGATCTCCTCGGGGCCGTCGATGCTGGAGCCGACGGGAATATTGTATTCTGCGAATATTTTGGCCATCTCCGGGGTGAGCTTCCAGAGGTTGCTCTGCAGGGCGAACGTCGGTTCGAGATGGGCGAGACCTTCGGAGAGGATGGGAAGCGCCTGCCGGTAAAAGTCCGCGCCTGCAAGGAGGGGCTCTCCCCCGTGGAAGGTGATGGTGATCTGGTTGGACTGGTAGTCCTTGAGCCACTCCTTTATTTCCCGGACGGTCTCGATACTCATCTTCGGAGACCTTTCATCAGAACTCCAGCAGTAGCTGCATTTTGACGGGCAACCGAGCGTGGGGATGATCATGATGTGAAAAGGGCTCTTCATTACACTCACTTCTCTCTGGAAGATGTAAAATCTATTCATGTGGGTATTGAACCCTAAAATTACCTCGAGGGTGAAGATCCATTCCGTTTAGAGCGCTCTTACGTGTGTTCCAGGCGAATTAATCAACATCCTGTGCCAGATCTCTGACACGGCTTCC
>NZ_DAFZ01000038.1:1119-21430 GCF_002498065.1 Methanoculleus sp. UBA208
CTCCGGTGCTCGAACTCCGCCTGCCCCCACACCTTACGGTGCTCAAGTTCCGTTCCGGAGGAACGTCACATCTTCGGGTACGCATCGTTTATCGCCACGCGGGGGAGTGCGACGGACAACGTCCGGAGCATGAGAAGAACGAAGTTCTTCGAGGGTCCGGGGAGGTGCGACCGAAGGGAGCTTGAGCACCGTCAGGTGCGAAGGGATGCCCCCTCCCGGAAGAGGCATTTAGGGATGGCCTTTGTGTTTTTTCGGATAAGTGAGGCCATTCTGCGGAGATAGCGGACCCACACTGTGTGTATGGGATCGTTGGGGAGCGCAGGCCCCGGCTCGACGAGGTGTTTCTGCCGGATTCCCCCTGAGGCGGCCCGGAAACAATTTTTACTTCCTCTCCGTATTGATGGATGAGGAAGGAGAATGGACTTTTCCGACTGCGTGAAATTCGCAAACGAAAACCCCGTGACCTACATCGCGACGATGGACGGCGACCAGCCCCGGGTCCGGGCGTTTGCCATGTGGTTTGCCGATGCGACCGGGTTCTACTATCACACCGGGACCCCGAAGGCCGTCTGGCAGCAGCTTACGAAGAACCCGAAGGTCGAGCTCTGTTTCTACTCGCCCGAGGGTAGAGGAACGATGATGCGGGTCGCGGGAGCGGTCGAGTTCCTCGATGACGCGGCCTTAAAAGAGCGGCTTGTCAAAGAGCGGCCGTGGCTCCTCCAGATCGGGGTCTCCGGTGCGGACGACCCGAAGCTCGCCGTCTTCCGCGTGGCGCACGGCGAGGCGTACTTCTGGACGCTGGAACAGAACATGCGGGAAGCCGAGGCGCCCCGGGTCAGGTTCTGAACCCCGCCACCCCTCACCAATCTTTCTTCATCGCCTCTGCCTTCAGGTCCTTCGGCATCAGCTCGATCGCGTAGCGGAGCGCCGTCCGGGGCATATCCTTCTTCTTCGCCATGACGTAGGAGAAGACCTCGTCCGTGTGCTTTCTGCTCGCCTCCTTTAGGAGCCACCCGTAGCCTTTCTGCACCAGGTCGTCCGTGTCGGTCAGGAGGAGGTCGGCGATCTCAAAGGCCTCGGCGAGGAACTCCCCGCGCTTCGCCGGCACGATCAGCGAGACCGCCGCCGCCCGCCGCATCCAGCGGTTCTCGGACTGCGTCCAGCGCTTCAACTCCTCGATCTCTTCCGGGTACCGCACGATGAAGTCCCCGACGGCATGGTTGCAGAGACCGTCACAGGTGGCCCAGTTGGTGATGTAGGTCTCGATCCAGTGCCGGAAGACGGCAATATCGTCGGGCTCGTAGCGGTCGGCGAGCCGCGGGGCCCACGCGGAGACGACGAATGCTTCTTCCATCATCCCCGACGAATAGAGTTCCTCGCAGAGCGAAAAGATCTCCTGCTTCTCGCGTGATTTGACCTCCTTCCAGTACTTCTTTGCAATCGAGATTGCGGTTGCAGTCTTCATCCCGTAGCACCGGACCTCCTCCTTGAAGAACCGTTGGCTTTTCTCGCGGATTTCGGGGTCCGCCTGCGCCGCGAACTCCTGCCGTATCGCTTCGACGACCGTGTCCATATGCAGATGTACGAAGCACTGAGAGATAAGCGATGCGGCAGGCGGGCTCTGCTACCGTGCCCGGCGATCCGTTAACCCCCGACTGCCGAGATACCGCTCAATATGCGTCATTTTTATCCCCATCCCGAGCAGGCGCTTGAAGACCTCCTCCCGCCCGACTGCGGCAACCTCGCTCTTCGCCCCCCGCAACGCCTCGACCTCCTCGCGGTACGGGATCTCTCCCCGTCCCTCCGTCAGATCCCGGAGTTCGGCCGCATCGCAGCCGGTAGCGGCGATCCCCTCCTCCGGGCGCATCTCGATCCGGCACGTCCCGGCGGCGTACTCGATCCGCCGCCATCCCTCGTCCCAGTCGATAACCGCCCAGGAGGCCGGGGAGCAGTCGAGGGAGAGGTAGGCCTTCCCGGCGACTACGCCTGCCATCATCCCGTAGTGGCCGGTGAGGATGCAGGCCGCGGGAAGGTCAAAGAGCCAGACCCGGTTCGCGAGAGGGGCGTGGGCCACGACGATATCGACTTCCTCACGGGCCGATTTTGCCATCCTCCTCTCCTTCCCGGTCGGAACGCCGAGGAAGCGTATGCCGCAGACGACCCGCGCCTCCCCCGTGATTTCGTGGATGTAAGGATTCGCTTCCGCTGCCTCCCGGATGCGGAGGTAAGTCCCGAAGGTGTCGTCGTTGTTCCCCTCCACGACGACGCAGTGCCGGCCCGCCGCTGCTAGCTCTCCAAGGAGTCCGAGGAAGAGATCCGTCTCGTCGAGCCCCGACCGCGAGCACCGGTCGTTGGCGGCATCCCCGGCGAAGACGACGATCCCCGGGTCAGTCTCCTCGACCAGGCGTAGGAACGAGGTTTTGTCGACCCGTCCGTCGCCGGGCGCATCCCGCTCCCTTGTCCCCCAGGAGAGAGCGCTGAACGCGAGTATCCTCGTCGCGGGCATGGCCCGGAGTTGGGCGCCGGGGGTGATAGGTCTCGCGGTCGGGCACGCCATCGATAGGTGCGGCGCTCTCCGGCCGTTCAGGCTTTAACCGGTGATCCGCAGCACAACGGCCGTGATATCGTCGAACTGCGGAGCGTCGCCGGCAAACGTGGCGACGGCATCCCGGATCGCTTCCGCGACCTCAGTGGCGGAGCGGCCGGCCGCGGCATCGATGACGGCGCGGAGTCGCTCTTCGCCGAACATCGCCCCCTCCCCGTTCTCCGCCTCGGTCACGCCGTCGGTGTAGAAGACGAGGAGGTCGCCGGGACAAAGCGTGATCGTGACCTCCTCGAACTCCACGCCCTCGAGGAACCCGATCACCGGTCCTGTAGGCTCCAGGGCCTCCGTCGTTCCGTCACGCCGCCGGAGGACGGGCGGGTTGTGGCCGGCGTTGACGTAGGTGAGGGTGCGTGCCTCGTCGAAGACCGCATACAGGAGGGTGACGAAACTGACACTGCCCGCATCTTCGATGATGGTGTCGTTCGAACGGCGGACGGTCTCCGAGGCGGCGTGACACCCGCGGGCGACGGTGCGCACGGTCGTCCGGGAGAGCGCCATGTAGAGCGCGGCCGGCACGCCCTTCCCGGCCACGTCGGCGATGACGAGGGCGTACCGCCCCTCGTCCAGGTCGACGAAATCGTAAAAGTCCCCTCCGACCTCTTTCGCCGGGAGGGTGAACGCGGCGATCTCGCACCCCCGGATCTCCGGGGTCGTGCGGGGCAAAAACGATGTCTGGATCTCGGCGGCGATCCGGAGTTCGGACTCCTTGCGCTCGATCTCCTCGCTGTAGTGCCGGATTCGCTGCACCATCCGGTTGATGCTCCGCTCCAGCCGGACGAACTCCGCCGTGTTCATCCCCCGTATGGTGTGGTCGAGGTCTCCTCCGGCGATGCGGTCGGCATCGTCGATGACGGCTCCGACGGCGGTGCCGATGTAGCGCGAAAGGCCGAAAGCGAGGCCGATCCCAACCAGGGCGGCGGCAAGCCCGATGAGGAGGTAGGTGGCGAGCAGGCGATCCCTGACGGCATCGAGCCGGGAGCGGTCGAAGACCAGTTCCAGCACCATGCTGCCGTCGGTCACCGTCTCCGGGTCACGAAGATCGATGAAGGCCAGCCGGCTCGTCGTACGGTCTCCCTGATTCTCGAACGTCGCTGAGGTGCGGTTCTCAAGGACGCTCATGATCGCGGCGCCCACAATCTCGCCGGTATCGTTTCCGGCGACGATGTTGCCGTAGGTATCGGCGATCCTGACGCCGGCGAGATCCGGGTTGTTCTGCATCAGGATGCGAACGACATCGGTGTAGGAGAACTGTGAACGGACGTCGGAGAACTCGGGAGTATCGATCCCGAGTTCAAGGACGAACCGGTGATCGGGCGACGGGAGGTAGGCAAACTTCCGCAGCCTCCCCGATACGTTCAGGTCGCTATGGTCCTCGATCGAGCGGACGACACGGTCGGCGGCAAACGCGTCCCCTTCGCGGACCTCGGTCAGCCGGGTATAAAACGCCGGGTACTGGCGGAAATCAACCCCCAGCACGTCCGGGACGGTAGAATAACGGATGATGCCGTCGGCGTCGATCACGTAGAGGTCCACCTCGCCCGGAAACCCGGGTGCGAGTTCATCCTTGAGAGCATCCAGATCGATGGCGGAGGGGTCGTTGCCCGCCGCGCTGTACACGCGGGAAAACTCCAGGAGCCCCTCCTTCATGGCGGGCGTGAGATCGTCGTCGATGAGACCGAGCCCCTTATCGACGAGCCGGACGGATGCGACGCCGTTCTCTTCGGTGTACCACCGGAGGGCGTCATACTCCCGGGCGGCATCCTCGCTTGCCTGCAGGTACGAGACCGTCAGCGCGAGAACGATGACGACGACGATGATGAGGGCGGTGGAGGCCGCAAGAATGACCTGGATCGAGCGGCCGGGGTTTTCGGCGCCCCCGTTCAGGTCGTCTGCAGATTTCATCGCCCCTCGTCCGGTGCTTGGACCGCTCTGCCCGGTCAGGCGGTTCGGTCAAGCCGGGTGACCGGTGCAATCCCTAGCGTGGCGTTCCGGAGTTTCGAGATGGGGAGAAGGTGGTGGAGCGCGACGAACTTCCCCGTATCGAGCGTGGTCGCGATCCCTTCTTCGAGGACGCCCGGCCCCACGTAAGGAGCCCCGGTGTACACCGCTCCCGTCGCGTAGATGAAGAAGGGGGCCGCCGGAGCGCCGGGCCGCGTGTAGTAGAGCGGTTCGAGGAGTGCGGGATCGACCGCCGATCCCGCCCGTTCGAGGTCGATGGCGTAGCCGAACGCGATGAGCGTCTCCCCGTCGTACCTCGGCTCGATCTCTGTGGCGGTGGCGTCGTCGGCTACGAGGGCGCCGGGCCTCCTCCCGAAGTACATCGAATGCATCCCGCCGGACGGCTGCCGGTTCTCTGTATCGGCGGCGGCGCGGTGGGCCGCAAGAAGCGAGGATCTAATGTCCGCACTGCAGATGCCCCGGATGGTTCCCCGCAGGAGGAACGAAAAGACGCCGGTGTAATCCGGGTGGTTCCCGCTCAGGTAACCGGCAGCCTTCTCGATGATATCCTGCACCGCGATTCCTTCCGGGCCGTCCGCCGCGATGGTGATTTGTGCGGAGAACCCGCCGTCAAGAGCGGCATGAAAAGCGCTTGCGAGCGTGATGCCGCCGCCCTCGAGGTGACCGGGGAGGAGGTAGTCCGGTGTCTCGTTTCCATCCGCCGTCAGGGTATAGACGGTGCCGCGGATACCGAGCATTTCGCCGACGAGCGGTGCGGCTGCTTCGAGACTCGGGGCGGCTGCCCCGATACCGACCATATATTCGCCGGCGGGTGCGGGAACCGCGGTGATATCCTCTTTCGCGAACGGCCCGAGATGGACTGCCCGGAGGCTGCCTGCGTACCGGAGAGCCGCACCTTCTCCTCCCCGCCCGGTAAAGGCAACGGTCTTCTCATCCCCTTCGGCGCCGGCCGGCCGGAGAGCCGCGAGCGCCGCACCGGCATCGGGGAATTCCTCGATGACCCTCAAAAACCCGCCCATCGAGAATATTTTGCGGGGGTAGCCGCTGAGGCCGGCAACGGCAACCCGACCGTTCCGCTCCCTCATGGTCGCATAGAGCGTCTGGAAGAACCGCAGTCCCGCCGAGCTCATGAAGTCCACGCCGGCCATGTCGACGACGACCCCCCTATCATTTTCATGCATGTAAGAGCGCAGCAGACCGTTGACTTTCTCCGCACCGAATCCGTCCAGCCTCCCGACTGCGGATACCACTATGACATTTCCCTCTCGCGTCGCCTTACAGTCCATGAAACCACAGTAATTCATTCACCGGCCGCAAGAAAAGGATTTTTATTCGATTTCGACACACCATGTGTCGATCACCGGATACCCGGCGAATCGCGGAATTATTGCACGAATCGCCGGTCTCTCGTGTGAGGTATTTGCCGCCCATGGCCCCGCCCGGTGCAGAAGACCTTACGGAAGATACCCGTCCACGTACTCAAGGAACCGCTCCACGACGGCCGTCGAGTAGGGACCATCCTCATACGCTGTCGCGATCGTCAGGCGGCCGCGTAAGGTGGAAGCGATCGTCAAAAAGCTGTACGGCCAGCAGACGCAGGGGAGATACCGGACGTCCTGGAGATCGAGTTCCGTCCCGTCATTGCCGGGGATGGGGAGGAAGTCGCCGGGGTCGAATACCCCGAGGTTGGAGAAGACCGGGTTCTTCAGCCCGGACGCCCCGTACCGTTCGATCATATCGTCGAAGAACGCTCGCACTGCCGGCATCCCGCCCGTCATGATCTCCTCGTAGAAGAGGATGGCCGCGAGCCCGAGGCTTCCTCTCTTCCGGCGGGCCGTTATCGCCGTCACCCGGCCGATAACATCCTCGAGCCGGGCCCCCTCCCCGGCAGAGAGGGTGATCTCATAGGCGATGGAGAGGTTCGTGAGCGGAGAGTCCTCGTAGAGGCCGGGGTACCTCCTCCGCAGATCGGCCGAGGTCAGGAGTGACCGGGGCGCTCCCCGGTCGGAGGGGTCGTCCCGGATCTTCTGGAACGCAAGGAAGAACGCACCGATCAGGACGTCGTTCACCGTGGCCCCGTACCCTCTGCCGAATGCTTTTATGCGCCCGAGCCGCTCGGGCGGGAGCGTCCGGGAGGCCACCCGGGGCGTCCCCCTTCCGGTCCGCTCGACCGGGAAGCGCCACCGGTCGACGAAGGGCTCCTCCTCGGCGAGCGCCTGCTGCCGCTCTTCGTCGGAGTAGAGCACAAGGACTCTGTCCGTGCTCCGCTTGTAAGGGGCGCGGGGGGCCGGCCGGAAACCGGGGTCGTCCACAATCCGCCGGTAGGCCGCAAAGAGGTCCCGGGCAAGGGAGAGGGCGCCGGTGGCGTCGCAGAAGCCGTGGTGGCAGGTTACGGCCAGGAGGTCCCCTCCCCCTCTCCGGTAGAGGCCGACCCGCACCTGCGGCCCGGAGCGGACGTCGAGCGCCGGGGGCAGGTTCTCAACCTGCCTGGCCGGGACGAGGACGAAAGCCTCCTTCCACTGCTCTGCCGGGCTCTCCTCCCAGACGGCCCGGCCGTCAACCTCCGCAAACCTCGACCGGAGATAGGGGTCGGAACCGATCAGCCTCTTCGTCGCCTCCCTCATGGCCCCGGCGTCGACTTCGCCGTCGAGCGCGAAGACGACGTGCATCGTCGGGTCGTAGATCCGTTCGAAATAGACGTTGAAGACGTCGAAGGCGGGTGCGGGACGGCGGACCGGGGAGGGGGACATAGTTTACGCATTTATTGTTTCAGGGATAACTGCTTTCGCGTTCATCGTCGTCCCCGCAACCGCCGCCTGACTACAAACGTTTTTGGGCGTAAACGGTCAGGAGATAACTGAGGGAAGTCCCGATGAAGCGAAAGATCATCGACATTGACGAGGAGAAATGTACCGGGTGCGGGCTCTGCATACCCGACTGCCCGGAAGGAGCGCTCCAGATCATCGACGGGAAGGCAAGGCTCGTGAGCGACCTCTTCTGCGACGGGCTCGGTGCCTGTATCGGGACATGCCCGGAGGGGGCGATCTGCGTCGTCGAGCGGGAGGCCGGGCCGTACGACGAGAAGGCCGTGATGGCAAAGATTGTGCCCCAGGGAGAAGGGGTAATCAGGGCGCACCTCGAGCACCTTCTCGGCCATGGGGAGGAGGGGTTGTACCGCGAGGCCGTCGACTACCTGACCGCGAACGGGATCCCGGTTCCCCGGCACGACACCGCGGGCGGCGGTGCGGCGTGCCCGGGCTCCGCCGCGAGGAGTCTTCCGCGAGGGGAGACTGCTGAGAGGGAGCGTGCCGGACGGATAGAGTCGGAGCTGAGGCAGTGGCCGATCCAGTTGAAACTCCTGAACCCCGCAGCCTCGTACTTCGACGACGCTGATCTCCTCATCTCCGGGGACTGCGTTCCCTTTGCATACGCGGATTTCCACCGTGACTTTCTGCGCGATAAGATCGTGATCTTCTTCTGCCCGAAACTGGATTCGGACGTCGAGGGATACGTCACGAAACTCGCGGAGATCTTCTCGCGACACACGATCCGGTCGATCACGGTCCTTCACATGGAAGTGCCCTGCTGCAGCGGGGTGCGGTATGTCGTGGACCAGGCCCTGAAACGCTCGGAAAAGGAGATCCCGGTGAAGGAGCACACCATCCTGATCAGCGGGCGGGTTGCGGAGGAGGGGGAGGGGACGGTCCGGCGACGGGGTTCCGGGATGGGTCCCGGCCACGGTTCCGGCCTTACCGCCGCGAGACGTACCGGCTCCCCTTCAGGTAAAACCGGAGGGGGAGGTCCACCGCCTTCGTGATCCCGATCCGGGTCGTCTGCACGATCTCCCCGGGAAATCCTTCCGGCCGGCGGCCGGGCAGGCTGTCGGGCGACCGGACCTGAAGGGGGCCGTCGTAAAGGGAGGTCCCGTTCTGGTCCATGGTGATTCCGAGCGCCTGCGTCAGTTTCCCTGGCCCGCTCGCGAGCGAGACAGGGTCGCTCATTCCCCGCCGCGCCTGCATGAGTTCGAGCCCGATACCCGGCTCGAGAGCCCGGATCAGGATCGCCTCCCCTGCCCCGGTCACGACGTTGACGCAGGTGTGCAGGCCGTAGATCAGGTAGACGTAGGCATGGCCCGGCGGGCCGAACATGACGCTGTTCCGCTTCGTCTCTCCCCGGTACGAGTGGGCCGCCGGGTCCCCCCGGAGGTAGGCCTCGACCTCGACGATCCAGCCTGCCGTTGTTTCCTCCTCCCGGTGCACGAGCAGGCATCCCAGCAGGTCCTTTGCGACGGTCACGGTGTCGCGTTCGTAGAATGCAGGCGAAAGGATCATGGCGGTCCCGGGTCCTCTTCAGGGTCTCTCCCGCCTGGCCATCAAGGTTCCGGACGGAAGAGGCTGCTCACTGAATGGGTGCTTCCGGGGGTGTCCCTGCGGCCCCCACAACCCTGGATGCGTACGCGCAAGTCCGCGCCGGGCTCCTTGTCCGTGAGATCGTGCCGCCGGCCATGTCGGCAGGGTCCGGACCTTCTCTCTCCTCACGCCGCAGGCCGGAACCAGCTTGCATATATCCTTGATGGGCAAACCAGTCATTGCCGGCCTCGCTACAGCGGCCGGAACGACTCTCGTGAGGTAACTGCATGCCTGAATTTGCACAACCGTTTGCCGGCAATAATATCGACCGTATGATGAGCCACAACGAACTTATCCGCGCCGTGCGCTATACAATCGCAGCTGAGTTCGAAGCCATTCAACTCTACAACCAGATGGCCGACGCAACCGACAATGAACTGGCCCGCGAGGTTCTGCGGGATATCGCAGATGAGGAGAAGGTACACGTCGGCGAGTTCTATCGCCTGCTCATCGAACTGGACCCCCGGGAGAAGGAGTTCTACCAGAGGGGTGCGGAAGAGGTCGAAGAGGAGATCGAGAAACTCCGGGCAAAGGCGTAGACACCGGCGGGCATCGTAATCGTCCGGGTGATCCGCGCATCCCTTCAACTTTTTTCCTGCGTATTCTGCTGCAGTATCCCATAACATCGGTCAACAGGGCTCTCTGGCGTCCGAGATATGCGGATGAAGGTACCCCATCGTCCCGGTTCCCGGGTCCATCGAGGTCTCCGTCTGGATCATTGCCTTCGGCAGGATCTTCCTGGACCTCGCGAACTCGCTCGACTGCGATTGGGTTTAAGGCGGGCACTTCGTCACATAGGAGGAGCCGTGCTGCCCGCCGGGAATCGCCCTCTGGACAATTCCCCCCGGCTTCTCTGCAGTGACCTAAAAGATAAATACTTGCGGCGCTTCACATTGAATCGTCAACACTACCCACTAATCAGCCCCTATAACAGGTAGGTTTTGGATATGAAGAAAGGATTTGTAACCGATATCGAGACTGAGACGGTAAAGAACACCGATTTCCGCAGGGTCCTCTATACGAGCAATTTCAGCCAGCTCGTGCTGATGCGGCTGAAGCCCGGCGAAGAGATCGGCGCGGAAGTACACGACGACGTCGACCAGTTCTTCCGGTTCGAGGAAGGTGAAGGGGTTGTCGTGATCGACGGCGTTGAGCACGCCGTCAAGGACGGCAGCGCCGTGATCGTGCCGAACGGTGCGAACCACAACGTGATAAACACCTCAAAGACCGCCGACCTCAAACTCTACACGATCTACTCGCCGCCGGAGCACCAGGACAAGGTCGTTGCAAAGACCCGCGAAGAGGCCATGGCTCACGAAGAGCACTTCGACGGGAAGACGACGGAGTAACTCTTCCTCGAACCACTTAAAAAGTCCTTTTTTGACCGCTGCTGTCTGAGTCGTGTCGCGGGGGATCGTTTTCCAGTCGTTGCGCCTTATACCGCAGGCACCCGCCCTGGACGGTGAGATCCCTTCAGTCCCGTTCGATCTCGCCGCCCGCCTCGCGGATCGTCGTCTCGATGTGCTCCAGCAGACCGGCGTCGTGGGTGGCGAAGTCCAGCATCGGAAATCCTCCCACGAGGGGGATGGGCTTGAAGATCGCGAGCGGTGCCTTTCCTCCCCTCTCCGGGTTCTCGCCCGGGGCAATGACGGCGGTCGCTCCGTCTCCCCAGACGGCGAGGTTCCCGTAGCCCTGTGCGTCCCAGATCTTTTTGACGAGTTCACGTGTGTGCAACATTGTCTGTCCCGGTAAAGATGAAGCGTGAGGAGGGCATCAACCTTCCGGCACTATCGTGCCGCAACGCATGGATGCCCGGGCCGCCCCCCTACCTCACCGGCGGAGCCTCGGGTTCCCCGCTCTCCGCCGAAGGCGTCTGCTCTCCCGTAAAGAGGTGGTCGACGCCAAGGATCGTGTTCACCCAGGCCCAGTCGTCGCTGAACTGGACGACCATCAGGACGATGAGGGTGAGCGGGACGGCAAAGATCATCCCGGCAACGCCGAGCGCCCATCCCCAGAAGATGACGGAGAGAATGACCACGAGGGCGGGGATATCGAAACGCCTCGATGCGAAGTGAGCGAAGATCGGGTTCTCCACCAGCGCATTCAGGATCGCGACGGCTGCAATCACCGCGATCGCGCCCCAGATCCCGAACTGCAGCCATGCAAAGAAGATCGCCGGGAGTGCCGCGACGATCAGGCCTATGTAGGGGATGTACGAGAGCAGAAACGTCAGCACTCCCCAGAGTGCGGCCGCGTGCACCCCCGTGACCCAGAGGAACGTGCCGAAGAGGAAACCGTGGACGAGGTTTGCCTCGGTCCTGACGATGACGAAGTCGATCAAAAACCTGCTCATGCGGGAGAATCCCTCGACACTCTCGGATCTGTTCGTCACTTTCTGTATGCGCTCGGGCATCCGCGGTGCCTCAAGGAGCATGAAGATCGTCGTCACCGCTATGAAGAAGAGGTAGAGGAGGAGGTCCGCGATGCTTATGGCGGACGAAGAGAGGAATCCGGCGAACCCCTGCAGGTTGACCGAAGAAGGAGAGAATGAGCCCGTATCGATCCCGTATCTATCCAGGAGTGCGACGATCTCCGATAGCCTGGCGGTCAACTCCCGCTGGTAGAGGGGGAGATCCGAGATCAAACTTTCGAACGAGAAGAAGACGAGGTAGCAGATCAGCAGGACTGCAAGGCAGGCGATGACGGCGACCACACCGACGGCGGCGAGTTCCGGCAGACCCCTGGAGCGGAGTGCTTTCGCCGCGGGATAAACGATCATGGCGAGGATCAACGATACGACGATGATGGTGATGATATACGCAATCGCCTGGATCCCGATTATGAGGAATACTGCTGCCGTCAGAAGGAGCACGGTGCCCGCGGACCGGGGAAAAGCTGGGGTTTCTGTCATCCTGAGTGACGTGTTTTGATGGCAACTATATTAATGCCGCGAAATGCGCCGGAGGCGGGGAGACCGACGGATCAGGCAACCACCGCGTTTAGCACCCGTCGCCGCGCCCCCTGTACCGTGTGCCGGGACAGGGCCCGGTGACGCACCCCTCCTCGCCTGCCCGCATGCCGCGGCCGGTCCCGTCTCCGGCGTCGGGAGGATGTCTGCCGGAAGGATCGGGGGAGTCAACATTAAGACACCGCAAGCGTGATCCGTATCCACAGATGATTCTCACCCTCGACCTCGTGCTTGTCGGCATAGCGGTGCTCTTCCTGATCAGCATCGTTGCAAACAGGTTCTCGGAGCGGCTCGGTGTCCCCGCGCTTCTCATCTTCCTCGCCGTCGGTATGCTGGCCGGTTCCGAGGGCCCGGGCGGCATTCCGTTCGACGATCCGGCGATTGCGCAGGTCATCGGGGTCATTGCCCTTGCGTATATCCTCTTCTCCGGCGGCCTGGACACCCGGTGGGAGCAGATCCAGCCTGTTCTCTGGCCGGGTATCGCCCTCTCGACGATCGGTGTTGTCCTGACCGCAGCCCTGCTCGGCGCGTTCGCGGTCCTGGTCCTTGGGTTCCCCCCAATAACGGGCCTTCTCCTCGGCGCGGTCGTCTCGTCCACCGATGCGGCGGCGGTCTTCTCTGTTCTCCGAACGGCGAAGGCCCGGCTTCAGGGGAACCTGCGGCCGTTCCTCGAGTTCGAGTCGGGGAGCAACGACCCCATGGCGGTCCTCCTCACCACCGGCATCATCGCCCTGATCCTCACCCCGGCTTCATCGATCTTCGCTCTCGTCCCGATGTTCGTGCAGCAGATGGCAGTCGGAGGCCTGCTCGGCTACGGAATGGGCGGGGCCATCGTTTTTCTCATTAACCGCCTCAAACTGGAATCCGAGGGGCTGTACCCGGTGCTCACCCTCGCCATGGTGCTGATGACCTACGGGCTGACCGCCACTCTTGGAGGAAGCGGGTTCATTGCGGTCTATATTGCCGGGCTTGTCATGGGCAACAGCGTCGTCCTCCACAAAAAGAGCCTGATCCGGTTCCACGACGGGATCGCGTGGCTGATGCAGATCGTGATGTTCCTTGCGCTCGGCCTTCTTGTCTTCCCTTCGGCGCTCGCAACGGCGGTTGTTCCCGGCCTTCTTGCCGCCATCTTCCTGATCCTGATTGCACGGCCGGTTGCCGTCCTGCTCACGCTTCTGCCCTGGAAGATGCCGGTGAACGAGAAGGTCCTGGTCTCCTGGGTGGGGCTGCGGGGTGCCGTCCCGATCATCCTCGCGACCTACCCTCTCGTTGCGGGAGTGCCTAATGCGGAGACGATCTTCAATATGGTCTTCTTCATCGTTCTTGTCTCGGCGCTGGTTCACGGGACATCGATCCCCTCCGTCGCACGCTGGCTCGATCTTGCCGCTCCGCTCGAGGAGGCGCATGGACTCTCCCGTGAGTTCGAGGTGGACCCCGATACCCCGAGCGAGCTGCTCGAGCTGGTCATCCCATCGGACGCCCCGGCGGTGGGCAGGCAGGTCGTCGACCTCGGGCTGCCGAAAGGCGCCCTCATCATCCTGATGCAGAAAGGGGACGAACGCTTCGTCCCGGGCGGCAGCACCGTCATCGAGGCCGGGGATACGCTCCTCCTCCTGACGACGGACGACCTGGCGGAAACGGTCCGCGCTACCCTCATCAGCGGGGAACGGCCGGGGAACGCCGCCGCAGAAACGTGATGCACGAACATAGCGCCGTCCTGTGTTCGGGACAGGGTAAAATCCTCTCCCCTGCACGGCACCCTTTCCGTAGTGGAATTCCCCCGGAAAGCACGGCCGGGGCGGCCCTGGCACCGTAGCTATCTCACGGCACCCCCGGAGCGATCCGGCCTGCCACGAGCCTTTTCCGGCTTCGAGTTGCCCGTGATCTTCACCGGGATCCGTCCGGGTGCAACCAGATATGTCCACTTTTATAATAGCATTTAAATATAATGTGGCGTTTACTCCACGCGGGGATTGTATGAGAGAACCCCGAGTACCTGTAACCTATCTGATAGTTTTCGTTGTGGCGGTCATCTCGATTGCCGTGATCGCCACCGCAGCTCCTCAGGCTGGAACCTTCACGAGCGGCGAGCCGGGCATGCCCGGTCTCAGCAGAGCGCTTGAAGTTTTCCCGAATAACCTCTCACATGCAGACATATCCGGCAATCGGATCGTCTATAGCGATTATAGAAACGGCAACTGGGACATCTTCCTGTTCAACCATACCTCGGGCAGGGAGTACCAGCTCACGAACGACTCCTATGACCAGATGAACCCAACAATATCCTGCGACCTGGTTGCCTGGTACGACAACTCAACCGGAGCGTGGGACCTCGTTCTCCTCAAACTCCACGGCGAAGATGCTGCCTACCAGGTCTGCACGGGCCCCGACGAAGGACGGCCCGGCTGTCCCGCGGGAGTGGTCTGTCCGCCGGTCTCCACCCCAACACCTACTTCGACCCCCACCCCGACACCTGGGCCCGGCAACTGCTCCTGCACGGCGAACTTCACCTGGAACCCGCAGAACCCCGGCGTCAACACTACGGTTAACTTCACCGGGAATACCACGATCTCGGGGGATTGCGGGATCGAGGCATGGGCCTGGGACTTCGGCGACAACGGGACTTCTCCGGAGCAGAACCCCAATCATGCGTACGCTCAGCCGGGAACCTACGCGGTCAGGCTGAACGTGACCCTCGACGACGGTACGGTGTGCAACACATCGAGGGACGTCACTGTCTCGCCGCTTCCCCCGGACAACTGTTCCTGCACGGCGGATTTCACCTGGGACCCGCAGAGCCCCGGCGTCAACGAGACGGTTGATTTCACTGACGAGACAACGGTCTCCGGGGACTGCGCCATCCAGGCATGGGCCTGGGACTTCGGTGACGGGGCGACCGGCGAAGGCGAGACCGCCAGCCACGCCTACACCGCGGAAGGAACCTACACGGTCAGCCTGAACGTGACCCTCGACGACGGTGGGGCGTGCAACACCTCAAGGGACGTCACCGTCTCGCTGCCTCCCCAGGAGAACTGCTCCTGCACGGCAAGCATCGCGAAAGACCGCGACCAGGCCGACCCTGAGCAGCCGGTTGCCTTTACCGGTTCGGCTACGGTCGACGGGGACTGCAACGTCCAGACGTGGGCCTGGGACTTCGGCGACGGGGCGACCGGTGAGGGCGAGACCGCGAGCCACGCCTACGCCGCGGCGGGAACCTACACGGTTACGCTGACCGTAACGCTTGACGACGGCAGCACCTGCCAGGCAACGACGGATGTCACGGTGGTTGTTCCTCCGGAGCCCTGCTCCTGCTCGGCAAGCATTACGACAGACGGGAACTCGTTCCACGGCGAGGTCGATATCCAGGGCGACTGCTCCGTGACCGACTGGGCCTGGAACTTCGGTGACGGGACAACCGCCAGCGGCCAGGACGTCACCCACGATTACGCGTCGGAAGGGACGTATACGGTCACGCTGGTCGTGACGCTCGACGACGGGAACACGTGCCAGGCAACAAGCCAGGCCTTCGTGGTCTTCTGATACGCCTGCAAAAAGCGGCGGGGAGGCGAATCTCCCCGCCCCTTTCTTCTGGTGATACGCGGGGTCACACCCCGACGACCGCAGCCTCGATGGTCTCTTCTCCGAGGTTGTCGGCGTGAACCTCGTCCCTGCTTAAGCACGCGAGGGCGACGACGGCGAGCGAGACCGCGAAGACGGCGACGAAGACCAGGTCGAACCCCGCGGCAAGCACGTCTATCCTGATATCCGCCGGAGAGGACGTCGTTACGTGGCGGTGCGACGCGACCGTGAGCATCGCCTGGATGAAGAGCATGCTGATGAAGGAGATGCCGAGGGTTATCGGGCCGGTACGCTCCACGGAGATGAGGCTTGAGACCATGCCGTGCCGGTCGCGGGGGGCCATGTTCATCACCATGTTCGTGCCTGGCGAGAGCATGAGGCCGAGACCGAACCCCACGGCGGCGAGTGCGCCGCTGATGTAGTATATCGTGCTCTCTGCCGAGAAGAGGTGGAACATCAGGTATCCGGCGGAGACTGCGAGCGCGCCGGCAATACAGAGCCTCCTGTTCCCGATGCTGTTGATCAGCATGCCGGAGAGGAAACCGCTCGCCATCATGGCGAACGAGAGCGCGGTGAGGACGAGCCCGGAGGTCGACGGGTCAAAGCCCTTCACCAGTTCGAGGAAGAACGGGAGGAGGTAGTTGACGCCGCCGAAGAGGAAGTAGGAGAGGGCGAGCATGAGGTTGACGTAGAGGAAGTTCCTGTTCGCAAAGAGCCGGAAGTCGAGCAGCGGGTCGGCCGTCTTCTGCTCGTGGAGGACGAGATACCCGAGCGCGACGCCTGCAGCCGCGAGTGCCGAAAGAATCGCCGGACTGGTCCAGCCGAGCGCAGACCCTTCGCTGACGGCGTAGATCAGGGACCCGAGCCCGACGAAGATCAGAACCGCCCCGAGCCGGTCGAACGGCGAGGGCGTGCCGGTTGCCGTCCGGCCCGCCGGTATCGCGTAGGAGCCGAGCAGGATGGCCGCGAAGCCCACCGGGACGTTGATGTAGAAGATCCAGTTCCAGGAGAGGTACTGCGTCAGGACGCCCCCGAGGATCGGGCCGGCCGCGGTCCCGAACGCCGCGAACGTGGTCACGACCCCCATCGCCTTTCCCTTCATCTTCATCGGGAGGAACGCCGCGACCAGGGCCGGGGCGATGGCGGCGATCATCGCCCCGCCGATCGCCTGGAGCACCCTTGAAGCGATCAGCGTCCCGAACGAGTCGAATACCTCCGGGAAGAAACCACAGAAGAACGAGCCTGCCGTGAATACACCGAACCCGGCGAGAAATACGGTCTTGAAACCGATCCTGTCGGCAACCTTGCCAAAAACGAGGACACAGCCCGTCAGCACCAGCAGGTATGCCGTTGCAACCCAGCTGACCGTCGTCGAGGGGAGGTCGAAGATCGTCGAGATCGTGGGAAGAGCGATGTTCACGATCGTCCCGTCAAGCGACGTCATGAACATCGCGAGAGCGACCGAGACCATGAGCAGTGAGTATCGCTGCTGCGAGGCGTTGCCGTCCGGTGAATGCATATGGAAATCTGCCTGCTGATAGGGTTAAGATTTTTTGGAACGGACGCGCCGGAGATCCCTGATTTCAGGATGGTGGCGGGAGGATCGTGTGTACGGAGATACGCGGTTGCATGCCGGTATTTCGCTGAAGTGAGCGGAGCACGGGGACAGGAAGACGGCGAGGTACGTTATGGCATGTACGGGGGGAAGAGGCGACCTGTTGGGATTACTCCTCCCATGACCGGCCCTGCAAGCAGCGTGAGGGCAGAGATGCCGAAGGCGGCCGGCGTAGGTGGTTACCTTTCCGTGAGCGCGGAGATTCCGCGCTCACGAGCAGGGGTCTCGCTCCCGCTTTGCCGGTTTGAGCGTGAACCTGAATGCCGCCCCTTCTTCCGGCCGGCCGGGCACGCGGTCCTCGATCCAGATCTTTCCTCCGTAGCGCTCGGTGAGCGTCCTGCAGATGAAGAGCCCGAGCCCGTCGCCCTTCCCCCGGGCCTTCCCCCGCTCGAACCGGTGGAAGAGCTTCTCCTTCGTATCGTCCGGCACGCCGGGTCCGTCGTCCTCCACCGAGATCAGCACCTCGCCGTCCCGCTCTTCCGCCCGGACGACGATCTCCACGTCAGGTCCGCCGAACTTGACGCTGTTGCCGATGAGGTTCGTAAAGACCGTGGAGAGGAGGTTGTCCGCCAGGACATCGAGCGGGGGAACTTCCTGCCGTATCGATGCTCCGCGGAAATTTCCAATCTCCTCTTCTATGACCGCGTTGAGACTCACCGGCGCAAAATCCGCTGATTCCGTATGGATCCGCCGGAACGTCGCCACGTTCATGAGGATCTCGGTGCTTCGCGCGATGCTGTCGTGGAGTTTTTGAGCGTAGGCCTTCTCGGGCCCCTCGAGCAGGTCGAGCATGAGATCGGCGTAGATGCCGGAGACGTTGTTCGCGTTTCTGATATCGTGCGTCATGATGTCGAGATACAGGTTTGCCTCCCGGTGCGCCTCCTCGAGGCTTGCGATCAGCCGACTTCGCTCCTCCTCGGCCTGTTTTCGATCGGTGACGTCGCGTGCGTTCACGATGAACCCCCGGGCGCTCCCCTCCCGGAGCAGGTTCGCACCGGTAACGTCGAGGTATATCCACCGCCCTGCAGAGTCCCGGACCCTGATCTCGAAGGTGAGTCTCGCCGATGGCTGGCCCGTCCCGGTTCTCATCGCCTCCAGCACCGCCGGCACATCGTCCGGATGCGTGAGGTCGAGCACGTTCGTGCCGATGAGGCCGTCGGGGTCGTAGCCCCCGATCCGCTTCACCGAGGGGCTCGTATAGGTGATGCACCCGTTCGTGTCGAGAAGGATGATGATATCGGACGCGTTCTCGATGAGAGAACGGAAATGCACCTCGCTCTCCTGCAGGACCCGGTTGAGATGCGCCAGTTCGTTGCTCTTCTCCTGGAGTTGCTCGGTGGTGCACTGCAGTTCTTCGTTCTGGGCCTCCATCTCTTCGGCGAACTGCTGCAGCTGTTCCAGGAGTTTCTGCTTCTGCGCTTCCGCCCGCTTCATCTCCGTAATCTCTGTTCCGACGGCGATGGCTCCGGTGATGTCTCCCTGCGCGTCCCGCAGGGGTGTCTTCGTGAGATAGAATGTTCTGTCGCCGGCCGCTTCTTCGAAGGTCTCGGTGGTCCCGGTCTCCATAACGCGCCGCTCGTTGGCAACGACAGGCCCGCCGACTTCCTCGCCGAGGAGTTCGATTGCCGTTCTGCCGAGCACTTCGCTGGCCGGCCAGCCCATCATCCGGAGCACGGCAGGGTTGCACATAACGAACCGGTTCCGGCGGTCTACAGCGTAGATAGGTGCCGGCGTATTCTCGCAGATGGCGTTGAGGACGGCATTGGCTTTGCGCAGTTCGTCCGTGCGTTCGATAACGCGCTCCTCGAGCGTCTCGTTCAACTTCTGCAGCGCTTCCTCGGCCCGCTTGCGCTTGGTTATGTCGATACCCACCTCCAGGATATGGAGCGAACCGTCCGCTTCGGTGAAGGGGAAGTCGAAGATATCGTAATCGTGGCCGTCCGGCCCGGTCCACTCCCAGTGGTGGGGCGCCTTCGTCTTCATGACGCGGTAGGACTCGCAGTTCTCGCAGGGCTCCGTGAGTCCGAAGAGGTACTCATAGCAGCGCCGGCCGCCGGACTCGCCGAACCGCTCCCGGAAGAAACGGTTTGCGAAAGGCACATGATAGTCCGGCGAGAGCAGCACCACGTACGCCGGCAGCGTCTCCAGGACGTCGTAAAGACGTTGCCGCTCTGTTCTCACCGCCTCCTCCGCCCGGGCTCGCTCGGCGATCTCCGCCTGCAGGGCTTCGTTCGCCTCCCGGAGTTTGAGGGTGCGCTCCAGAACGCGCGTCTCCAGTTCGTCGTGCGCTCTCTGCAGCGCCTCTTCGGCCTGTTTGCGTTCGGTGATGTCCTGGCCCTGGGCGATGACCGACGAGACCGTTTTCCGATCGTCCCCGTACACGGCGGCGGAGTTCCACAGGACGGTCCTGATCTTGCCGTCCGCCGTGAGTATGGGGATCTCGACGGTCTCCCACCGCTCCCCGGCGGTTGTCTTCCGGATGAGATTCATCAGTTCTTCCCGCCTGGCTTCGGGGAAGAGGATCTCCGGCGACTGGCCGACGACCTCGCCCGCGGTCCGGCCCGTCAGCCGCTCGAAGGCGCTGTTGAACCTGGTGATCCTGAGGTCTGCGTCCCAGACGATGATGGGCGCGTTGGCGTACGCGATCAGGTTCTCCAGGTGCTGGGTCGTCTCGCGCAGAGAACGTTCGCTCTTCCCCAGTTCGTCCAGGTTCTGTCGCAGTTCCTCCTCTACCGTCGTCAGGTCTTCGTAGGCATCGTTGAGTTCCCTGTTCTTGCGGACCAGTTCCCGTTCGATGCGTTTACGCTCCCGCGCATAGCGTATCGATCGCACGAACGACGAACCCGTCAGCCGGCCCTTCACGAGATAGTCCTGCGCCCCTTCCTGGAGTGCCGCAAGGCCGGTCTCTTCGTCGTCAAGCCCGGTCAGGACCACGATGGGGACGTCCGGTGCGTGTCTCCCCACGGTCCCGACCGTATCGATACCGCGGCTGTCCGGGAGGTTCAGGTCGAGGAGGATGAGATCGATTCCTCCCTCGTGCAGGATGGAGAGCGCGGACGAGAGATACTGTGCGGATTCGATCTCAATGTCGAGCCCCGGGGAATCTGCGAGCAGTTCCCGTATCAGTTCCAGGTCTGCCGGGTTGTCCTCGACCACCGGCTCTGTTGAAACCCTCT
>NZ_DAFZ01000094.1 GCF_002498065.1 Methanoculleus sp. UBA208
AAAATCATCGTTAAATAGTAGCTGCACGATATCTTATTAGACCAATTTCGGGTATTTTTTCGTGAGATTGCCCGAAAATCCGCAAAAGATCTGCGGATACCGATCTGGAGCGGGAGGGCCGGGTCTGCGAAGTCCGGCCCAGGCCCGGGAGCGTAGAGCATGAAGAAGTCTCAATGGAAGTGGCTGCTCGTCTCGATCAGTTTTAGCGCTCTCGTTCTGGCCGGTGTCCTGTACTTCACCGTCGATGAGATGACGATCGAGTATCTCAGCCGCGTAAACCCGTTCTACCTGGCCCTTGCCGTTCTCCTCCACATCGTCTCGCTCGGGTTCTGGGCGTTCCGTATCCAGAAGATGTCGGGGTCGCTCGGGTACCGGGTTCGTTTCAGGCACTGCCTGAACCTGGTGCTGGCGAACATGCTCGTTGCGGCGGTCACCCCGTCGCAGGCCGGCGGCGAGCCGGTCCGGGTCCACGAACTTTACCGGGCGGGCGTCCCGGTCGGGGACGCCACCGCCGTCGTCATCATGGAGCGGATCCTCGACGGGATCGTTCTCGGGGCCTCGGGCGCCTTCGCCATACTCTTCCTCGGCAGTTACTGGAGCAGTCTCACCTCGGGGATCAGCGGGGTGAGCCTCATTATGTACGCCGCCTGGATCTTCATCACCCTCTTCGTGCTGGTCTTCATCTACTCGGTGAAGAACCCGGACCACCTCAAGCGGGCCCTCAAAGGACTGTCGCGGTGGATCGACCGGCACTGGCACTTAAAGCGGCTCGAACACCTGCTGGAGACGATCGACCGGGAAGTGGACAACTTCAACACGGGCCTCGTCAAGTTCGTGAACCACGGCAAGAGCGGTCTCGTGTGGGGCTTTCTCTTCACGACCCTCTTCTGGCTCTCGGAATTTGCAATCGCATCGCTGCTTCTCGTAGGTCTCGGACAGCCGCCGTACTTCATCGAGTCGTTCGTCGTCCAGCTCATCATCGCCATCGTCATGATGATCCCGCTCACGCCCGGAGGCTCGGGCGTTGCCGAACTCGGTGCCACATCCCTCTACAGCCTCTTCGTCCCGTCGTCGATCGTAGGCGTCTTCGTCCTCCTCTGGCGGCTGATCCTCTACTATCTCAACATCCTCCTCGGCCTGCTCTCGAGTCTCGTCATCGTCCGGCGCGAGTTTCTCGCCCGCGCCAGAAAACAGCGGTGATTGACCCCAAGGTTTAAACACCAGAAGACTCATGTCAGGTGATCACATGACGGCTCAAAGTTGCAGGGTGCAGGGCGTATTCATGTCGGTGAGCGAGATGGGAGCGGCGCCGACCGTCGTCCTCGATGCCGGGGGTGACAGCACGATACCGATATACGTCGGGCTCTGGGAAGCGATCTCGATCAGCAACGCGCTCAACAGCGAGATGCTCCCCCGCCCCATCACCCACGACCTCATCGTCGAACTCTTTCGGAATTTTGAGATCGTTCTCGATGCCCTGCACATCGATTCCCTGGAGGAGGGAGTTTTTTACGCCAAACTCCTTCTGCGGCAGGGACCGCGCACCGAGATCATGGACTGCCGCCCGAGCGACGGCATAGCCATCGCTCTGCGCTACCGGGCTCCCATCATGATCGAGGATACGGTCGTCGAGACCGCAGCCGTAAAGAAGGACGACCTCCCGAGGATGGTGGACCTGAAAGAGTATCTTTGAGCGATCCTCGAGAAGATCCGATACAATATAGTGTTACTTCCGGCGTGCAGCAAGCTCGTCGAGCACGTCCGCCACGTCGGTGCCCGATGCCTGGAGCGCCACCAGGAGGTGGAAGAGGAGGTCGGCCGCTTCGGAGGCCGTCCGCTCAGGAACCCGGTTCTTGGCGGCCAGGATGAACTCGACTGCCTCTTCACCGACCTTTTCAAGGGATTTGTCGACTCCCTTCCGGTGTGTCAGGACGGAGCTGACGTAGCTCTCGGCCGACGGGTGCTCCGCCCGGTCCTGGATGACCTGCCAGACTTCTTCGAGGATCTCCCAGTCACGCATGGGCATCAACTCCTTCGAGCACCTCGCCGAGTTCCGTATCGAAGTACCGGGAGAGGAGGAGCCGTGCCTTCTCGATGGTGCATCCGCCTTTCCCTATGGCGATACCGAGATCATTCTTACTGATGTACACCGTGAGCCTCCCGTCGTCTCCTTTCCCGACCCCAAGGACGTCTGCCGGTTTAAACGCGTTTCTCGTGAACGTCTCGATCTCGGGAGAATATTCGACCATCTCGATGCGTTTCCCGAGGACCCGCTGCATCTTCCGGATATTGTTTCCCTTCCGACCGATAGCGAGGCCCATATCTCCTTCTTTTATGAGGTATACTATGCGGTCGAAACGCTCGTCGATGATGCAGTCCAGTGCGGTCGCCCGGGTAAGGATTCTCAACTCTTCGATATATCGTCGCTCTTTAAAGCATATGGTTCGTATCATTGAAGCAGTCCCCAATGGGAATGATGCGGTATGATATAGTCGCTCGCGGGATATATATCTGAGTACTCCGGGCATTCGTGGAGCGCCGGCCTAGCACTTCTGCAGGATCACCTTTATTGCAGCCCCTTCCTCCGGCTTCCCGGGCACCCGGTCCGCCGCCCATACCCGCCCGCCGTACTGGTTTACGAGGGTCTTGACGATGTGAAGCCCAAGCCCCCTGCTCCCGGATGCGGTTTTGCTCCCCTCATGGCTGAAGCGGTCGAAGATGTTTGGCTTTAAGTGATCCGGTATGCCGATTCCGGTATCGGCGACGGTAAGCGTCACGATCTCTGCAGTTTCCATGACGGATATCTCGATACGGACCTTCATGCCGCCGAACTTGATGCTGTTGCTGATCAGGTTGGATACGATGTGCTCGAGGAGGGGGTTTGCCCAGACCGTGTGGCTCTCCGGCTCGTACCTGATATCGATGCCTGCATACCGCTGTATCTGGCCGCGGATGATGCTGTCGAGGTCGGTCGGCTCCAGGCGGATGCGGTGTTTGTTGAGCGTGGTTAAGAGTTCGACGTTTTTGATGACGTTGATCCCCTGCTCGACCGTGTTCTTGACCCGCTGAGCGAGTTCCGCCTCCTCGCCGGAGAGCCGTTCCCGGAGCATCTCGATGATCGTTGCCGCGACCATGCTGGTATTGTAGATGTCGGTGCCGAGCAGGTCGAGGTAGAGGCTGGAGAGCTGGCTCGTCCGTTCGCAGACGAGATCCCTGGAGATGTCCCGGCCGACCCCGGTGGCGGCCACGATCTTCCCGGCGCTGCTGTGCAGGGGATGCATGGTGATCTGGAACGACCGCGCCTCACCGCGCCAAGCAAATGTCCGGGTCTCCGATACCGCCTCTCCCCCCTCGATGACCCGGTGCGCAGCCCCGGCCAGGAAGTCCGCCTCCTCCGCCGGAAACAGGGCGTGGGGAGACTTGCCTGCGATTTCGTCCGGGTCTATGCCCAGGTTCCGTGCACCGGTCCAGTAGAACTGGGTGAAGATGCCGTCCCGGTTGAGCGTGAATATCATGTCGGGGAGAGTTTTCGCCAGGATCTGCACCTGCTCGTCCGGCGCCCCGCGAGAATCTTCCGGAGCGTCCCGAATGGTCTCGACCGCACCGATCTGCCGGCCGGTGGTATCGTAAAGAGGGGCGGCCATACAGACAACCTCCCTGCCGGATGCCGGAGGGATGCACGATCTGGCGAGCAACTCTTCGCCCTGGCGGGACAGCAGGTGATAGTGGTCTTTCCCGGCATCGCTGTGAGTCAGGATGGAGTTCGCCAGTGTGGGGCACATCTCGCCGAACAATGCCTTCCCATGGATGTAGCCCCCTTTCCCTACTATGTCCTCTGCCGAAACGCCGGTATATCGTTCCATGCTGTCGTTCCAGATGACCACCCGGCCCTCGCAGTCGAGAACGAGCGCCGGCTGCTGGATGTGATCGAAGATACTCACGGGTATCTGGCTGCGATTCATGGACTCCCTGACTCTTTCCTGATTCATCTTCACATGCATCCCCCGTGAACAACGCCTGTCCCCACAAAGCCGCGAGAAAACCCCGCTTCCGGATATTCTGGTTAAATCCTCCGCGCAGGCATGTACGGTGCCCCTCGTCTACTACCGCCTGGGACAAACGCGCTGGAGAAGTTTCTGAAATCGTCGCTTAAAAGAGTGTTCATGTATCTTCTGCAAAATATACTATCCAATGGATTTGTTATTTATACCTTCCCAGATTGCTTCCAGCCGGAACAGCGGGGTTTATCTCAACAGGTATGTTTGAAGCGGGTATACGGTTAAAAAGTCAATTTAAACGGTTTTTCCGGATTGGATGCGGGAACGCGGAGGCCGGAAGTTTACGCCATTCCCGTAAGTTAATATTTGAGTATTTGCAGATCATAGATGATGTTCGGACGTTACAGAGGCTCTTTTCGCCGTGAATGCGGTGACATTCTGGTAGAAGCCGAGAGCGTCGACGGTCTTCTGACCTACCGGCGCAGGTGCGAAGGGCAGACGTTCGAGCGGATCCTGGTCTCGAAGACGGGGGAGGTAGTCATCAATCCGGTGGAGCCGGTCAACCTCCCCAAGGACATCACGGATTTCCTTCAGATTGAGTTTTCCCCGATGATCATCGAGCCCGGCGCCTCCCGAACGGTCTACCTGAAGTTTCCCATTGAGATCGGCGTGCTCGTGGAGTGTGCACGGGATATCGAAGTGGTGGACGTCTTCGCTCCCGACAGCCAGAAGTACACGCTTTATGGTTCGCCGACGAACGGGGTCATCACCCGATATTACGAGAGTACGGTCTACCCGGAGGTCCCCCTGGTCGAGCCCTTCCGCGAGGGGGTGATGGAGTTCTCCATCCAGAACGCATACCGCGAGTGGGTGGAGGTTTCCCGGGTTGTCTTTGAGAGTACCGATATGAAGATCTACTACGGCGACTTCGTGGCGGCCACCGCCAAGATGAAGATTCTCACCAAGACCATGGCGGAGACGGACTTCGTCGACGCGCCGCTCCGGCCCGGTATGGTGAAATCCGTTGAGCTGTATACTGCCCGCAAGATCCCGGCTATCGACCGCGGATACCTGATGGAGTGGGGGCTCTCATGACATTCAATGCGACCGAGATCCTGGAGATACCCGTCGGCGTCGGCGATATCACCATCGGGAACCTCCTGTATTTCGTCATCATCCTCACGCTCGGCGTTATCGTCGCAAAAATTGTCTCAATAAATGTCCGGAGAGTTCTTTCGGAGCGGCTGCCCAAAAACGAGCGCGAGTTGCTCACGAAACTGATCAATTACGGGATCATAATCTGGGCGTTCGTCATCGCTCTCCCGCAGCTCAACTTCGACCTCTCCGGCCTCCTGGTTGCCGGAGGGATCGTCGGTCTCGTCATCGGTTTTGCGAGCCAGAGCGTCGTCTCCAACCTGGTCTCCGGCCTCTTCCTCATGTTCGAGCACCCGATCAAGATCGGCGACAACATCAACGTCGGGGACGTCAGCGGCAGCGTCGAGGATATCCGTATCCTCTCGACCGTCGTCAAGACGTACGACGGGATCTATGTCAGGATCCCGAACGAGACGGTATTCACCTCGAACATCACCAACTACGTCCATAACGCAGCCCGGAGGTTCGAGTACCAGATCGGCATCCGGTATGAGGACGATGCCGATGCGGCGATCCGGATCGCGAAGGAGGTAATCGCGACCCATCCCTTCGCGCTGAAGAGCCCGGCACCGTCGGTCTTCGTCGATAACCTCGGTGACAACAGCGTCAACCTGACCGCCTACATCTGGGCGCCGGCCCGGAACTGGTGGGACGTCAGGACGGACCTCCTCTTAAAGATCAAGCAGGCGCTCGAGGAGAACGGCATCGAGATACCCTTCCCGCAACGCACCGTCTGGTTTGCGGACGGACTCGAGGTGAAGGGGCGGTTTGCCGGGGAGAGAGGGAAGGAAGAGTAATTTCTTTGGCCTTGTTGGAGCCCTCTCCCGGCCACGCTCCGGTTCTCGCACCTTCGCACCTGACGGTGCTCAAACTCCTCCCCCTTCGGGGAAGTCGTTCCCCGCCCCAAGGGGCAGGGGCAGTGCGTGGCGATACCCCCACGGTCCACTGCATCGAGATATCTCCTCGCTCCGGTTACTCCGTTTGCCGCACAACGAAGGCCTTCAGCCTTCTCGTGTTCCGGTTCTATGAACCTCGCACCTCCAGTGCTTGAACTCCGGACCTTCACAGCCCCCTCAATTACCATCTCCAGGACCAGAACAATGTTTCAACGGAGCGTCTTTTTCAGACCCGGTGCACCTGCCCGACGCCTCCTGGGCGGAAAGACTCCGGGTACCGCTCCTGCAGTTTTGCGATCTTATCGGTGCAGTGCGATGCCGAGAGGTACGCCACCCCGGCGAGCGCATCGATGTCCTCGCCGGTGACGGTGTGCAGCCCCCCGATAACGCCCCATACCCTGCCTTCCCGGGATACCCGGTCGATGATCCGGCCGATGTGAGGATGCGCGCACCCGGTGACGACCAGGTAGCCGTCCGGAACGGTTACCGCGAGCGACTGCTCCCGGATGCCGGTCCCGAGCGGGCCGGTCACGGCGATGCCGTCGGCGATCCCGGTCCACTCGCGGACGATCCGCGGTTTTGTGTACTCCCGGATCAGCCCGAGCGTCTGCACGGAGACAGCGTCGTGGACGAAGACTTCTACCGACGGACTCGCATCAAGGACCGCCGTGATGCCGCCGATGTGGTCGTGGTGGTCGTGGGAGAGGACGAGGTACCTGATGGACGCGGGATCGATGCCGAGCACCCGCATGTTTGCGAGAAGGACGTCGCCGCGTTCTCCGGTATCAAAGAGCAGGCCCGCCTCCTCTATCAGGCAGGAGAACCCCCAGTCCGTCGTGAGCCCTTCCCGGCAGGGGACGTTGTTGTAGACTTCGGTTATCGTAAGCATGAAAAGCAGACTCCGATATTCCGGTCTCTCTTACCCAACGATTATGCTTCCCGATGGGGCAGGCGGGAGGTGAGGTGATGGTCCGGGGTTCGGAGCGCCCCGGACCTGCAGACGAAAAAGAAGTGTGGTAGAGGGTTATGAGATGACGTAGGTGATCGAGACGGTGGCGGTCACGTCGATCTCGCCGGCCTCGAGCGGGGTCGGGACAGCCGAGCCCGCCGTCATCTCCATGCCCGAGTAGCGGCTGTCGTAGGCCAGAGGCACGTAGTTGTTCCCGACGTTGACCTCTTTGACGTCGACGATGGTCTTGCCGATGGCTGCGGCGACCGCGTCGGCGTCGCCCCGCGCCTGCGTTACCGCGGCGGTCAGCGCCTGCGACCGGAACTCCTGCTGCTTTGCATCGCTCAGGGTGAACGAGAACCGGTTAACCCTGTTTGCGCCGTTTTCGACCGCGAGATCGACGATCTCCCCGGCACGGCCCACGTCGTTCAGCGTGACCTCGAGGGTGTTGATCACCCGGTAGTATTTGACTCTGGCGGTTGTCAGGCCCTTGCTGTCGCTCTCGGTTATCGGGATGATGTTATAGGCGGCGGTCCTGATGTCCTTCTCCGGGATGCCGGCATTCTTCAGGGCGTTGACCACGGCATCCATTCTCTGGGCGTTCTGCTGCTGTGCTGTCGCAACATCGGTGTTCTCGGTCTCGACCGCGAATACGATGACGGCCTGGTCGGGCGTTGTCGTCACTTTGCCCGTGCCGGATACGTGGATCAGTTTATCCCTGGATTCCTCCGGCAACTGTGCGGTGACGTTGCCGATCACCGCGGCGCAGAGGACCATCAGGGCGATCCCCAGAAGTGCTGCTTTTCCTCGCATAGGTATCAATCATCACTTTATTTGGCGAAAATAAATATCTTGCTTTAACAACGAGAATTTTCGTAGTTTTAATCGGAGGAATCATGAAAATGAGTGTTTTAATCTCGTTTTCCTGAACACCTCATTCCCGGCCGGTCTTCGGCATCCACCCGGCCGCCGCCACCAGGCGGGCGATCAGGACGGCGATGTAGATGGTCCCGCTCACGGTCTCGAGCACGGCGAGCGACCGGGCCTGGTCGGTGATCGGCGTGATGTCGCCGTAGCCGAGCGTCGCAAGGGTGACGAAACTGTAGTAGATGAACGTGGGGAAGGTGAAAGCGTCGCCCGGGTGGCTGCTGAAGAACGATCCGGGACTGATGCTCTCGATGAGGCCGTAGGCGGTTGCCCAGGTCAGGCCCATGAGGAGGTAGACGGATACCGCTCCGGCGATGGTTTCGGTGGTGACCTGGCGTTCTCCGAGCACCCGCAGGAGGCCGACAAGCGCGGTGAAGGCGTAGAAGAGGAGCGTGAATATGCTCTCGGCACTACCGAAGATGGGGGTTCCGGTGATGACGTGGAGCCAGCCGAAGCCGAAGGCGGGGATCGCGAGGAGGACGGCGATCACGACCTGCCTCCGCCGATTGCTCACGGCGTAGACCCCGGTGATCAGGACGAAGGACGAGAGCACTTTCAGGGCGACCTGGCCGGTCGGCCCTGCACTCACGTAGGGGTAGACGGCGAGCAGGAGAATGAGCGATGCGAGCAGGTAGTGGAACTGCATCGCCCTGGCGCGGGCGAGGTACCGGGCGAGAAGGCCCTTCACGATTCTTCATCCCCTGCGCCGCCCGTCACGGCCTTGATTGCATCGAGCACCTCTTCGGCGGACTGGTAACGGTCGGCAGGATCCTTTGCGAGACACTGGAGGATGACCCGGTCGAGTCCTGCGAAGTCCGGATTGATCTCTCCGGGGGGGACCGGCTGCTCGTCGAGGGTTGCCCCGGCAAATCCGGCGAGGCTCTCGTGGGCGAAGGGAGCCTTCCCCGTCGCCATTTCGTAGAAGACAGCACCGAGCTGGTAGATGTCGGTCCGAGCATCGGTCCTGCCGAATCGCTCCGGGGCGATCTGCTCCGGGGCCGCATACGCGAGGGTGAACCCGGCGACGCTGGTATCCCGGCTTGCTGTCAGCGTCGTGCTCATGCCCCAGTCGGTGATCTTCGGCGTCAGGTCGTCGGTGAGAAGAATGTTTCTCGGCTTGATATCCCGGTGGATCACGCCCCGCTCATGGGCGTAGGCAAGCCCGGCGGCGATGCCTGCAGCGATGCGGGCGGCGGTCTCCACTGGAAGGGGTTTTTCCAGCTGCTTCAGGGTCCGGGGCAGAAACTCCATCTCGACGAACGGTACCGGGAGGATGTTGACCGAGTAAACCGCCACGATATTTTCGTGAACGAGGTCTTCCCAGAACCGCATCTCCTTCATGAAGGTCTTTCCCGTCGCCTCGTCGTAGGTGACCGGGATCTTCACCGCTACGGTTCGACGGTCATCGCGCCTGACCGCCGAGAAGACCTGTCCGAGCCCGCCTCTCCCGACGAAGGCGACCCGGTCGTACCGCTCTGCAAGTTCGGGCGGGAACCCGGCAGGGTGGGAGAGCACGGTCCGGTAGGCATCGGGGAAGATGGTCGTGCCCGCCGGTGCTTCGCCGCCGGTATCCGGTACCCCCAGGTACCGGGTACCGAGAACGAAGGCGCCGGCGAGCAGGATGAGGGCCAGGGCAGCCCAGGCCCAGGGGAACGGGTCAGTGACCGTCCGGCTGTCCTCTTCGGGCGCATCACCGCCCGTCCCGGTTTCCGTCGCCTCCGGCGTCGCTTCTGTCTGCCCCCCTTCCGGGGTATCGGCAGGCGTGACGGTCTCTTCGGGCGAGGGCAGGGGGGTGGGCGTCTCTTCCGGCGTATCTCTGGCCTTGTTCTGGCCGGGAGCGGCGCTTTTATCGTCGCCCGGGGTCTTTTCTGCAGATTCGATGCCCTGGGGAGAGGCGCTCGAGTGCTCCGGAGGTCCTCCCGCGCCCGAGACGGCGGGGCAGACGGCGGCGAGGAGCAGGGCAGTGACGAGGATCAGGACGGCCGCCCGTCCGGCCCGTTCAGGCGGCATCCGGCACCGGCACCCCCCCGGGAACAACGAAGACGAGGGTTGCTCCCCGCGCGCCCTTCGCGAGTTCGACGAGGTCCCCGTCGTGGAGCTCCCGCCGTGTGCCCCGGTCAAGCGGCGTGCCGTTCACGAATGTGCCGCCGGTGCTGCCGCAGTCTTCGACGAGCCAGGCACCGTCCCGGCGGCGGGTGAGCCTGGCGTGCGGTCTCGAGACACGGGTGACCGCCGCGTACTCCTCACCGAGGACGATCTCCTGCCCGGAACGGTCGGGTGTGTCCGGGTCCGCCCGCCCTATGTCGATGCTGTCGTGCCCGAGCGGGAAGACCCTGCCGTCCTCCGCCCCGCCGAGGAGGATGACGACCGGAGGTTGCCCGGCGAACTCCCCCGAGAGCGTCTCCCGGACACCGGCGAGTTTCTTCGCGAGCACGGCATCCGTGAGCGTCAGTTTCAGGTTCGAGAAGAGCCCGAGGCTCCTCGTGATCGCCTCGAGCCCTCCGGGCACGAGCGAGTATTTCCAGACCGGGTGGATCCCTTTTGCGGTCGGGCGCGAGAGGCCGGCCTCTTTGCGGACGACCCCGATGCTCAGCAGCTTGTCGAGATGCTTCTTTGTGTTCTCGTAACTCGTCTCGATCTCGTACGAGATCTGTCGGACGTCCTTTGGCCTTCGTTCGATGACCTTCAGGATCTTCAAGCGTGTGCTGCTGCTCAGCACGTCCAGGTATTCGGAGAGTTCCTGCAGATCGTCGGTGTCTATATCGAGGATCAGCGTCCTTGAGTCATTGTCGTCGGTCATAGGCTTTCGTGCGGGACTTCGTTGCAGTATGTTTTCACGACGTCGCTGATGAAGGTTATGCACCCCGTCCGGCTGGCTCGCCTCGCCACACGACCCTACGGCCGCAATGCCCGGGCCGCTGCCCCGGGGCGGCACTGTAGAATACATGGTTGTTGTCCGGATCCGGTCCCGGATCATGTTTTATACGAGAGGGCTGATCGGGGGTGGCATGCTTGGAGAGATTGAGACCCTGCAGCAGCGGGCTGTGATGGTGGAGATCGAGGAGCTGATCCAGTCGACGCCCGACTATGCCGATATCAGGGAAACGCTCCGGTCGTTGAACTTCATACCGGAGCAGGACGATGCCGATGCCGCGATCTGGGTGCATCCCGGCCTCAGGATATTCGTCCTCCTGCAGATGAACCTCGGAGGCGGGTATACGGGGTACAGGGTAGCAACCTACGAGGACCTGGAACGCCGCGAGGGGGAGTCTGCCGTCTACAACGCCCGGTAACGGCTTTTTCCTCGTAGCCCGCGGCGCCCCCTCTTCTCAACCATCCCTGCCGGGTCAGGTTTATCAGGGCGGATGCGGTATGGTTCTCGCATGCCCAAACGAGTACAGATTGACCGGGAGGAACAGGAGGCCATGATGGGCCGTGTCCGGGAGATGATCGCCGCAAACGCCACCTACGACGGGATCCGTGCGGGCCTCGAGGGTCTCGGCTTCCGGGCGAAGGAGGACAGGCCCGCCCTTGCCCTCTGGGAGAGCGGCGAGCACGAACTCTTTGTCGTGGTCCATACCGATCCGAAGACCGGCAGGGTGCGGGATTACGAGGTGAAGACGTTCGAGGAGACGGAGGGGTTCGAGTAGCCCCTGCTCACGCCCGGCCCGGCGGCGGATCCGCAAAGAGCGCGATATACCCGCCGATGAGCACGACGATGAAGACGGGTATGTAGACCGGAAGCGCAAACGTCTCGAACAGGAAAAAGACTTCGACGCCGGTGATCTCGCCGACGAGCGAGAAGAGCCGGAAGAGGAACATGACCAGGAATACGGCACCGACGGCGCCGAAGATCGGGCCCGGCAGGTTCAGGGGAAATGCAAGGGCGCCGAAGAGGTCCCCGACGAGGAAGACGACCGAGATCAGGATGAGCAGCCCGAGGTTGGCGTTGAGGAACGCGACGATCCGGAGGAAGATGGGGGTCTGCACGTAGGCGCCGGCCAGGATATTCAGGATCGCGAGCACGATCAGGAAGACGACGAGCCCGATGATCCTCGACATGAGGACTTCGGCGACCGATTCCTTCCTGTGCTCACCCATGCGATCCCTCAAAAGATGGAAGGGTACTCTATCCTTATGGAGTTGTCGGCGGGGCAGGTGTCTTTGATACCCGTTGCGCTCGAACATGAGCACCGTCAGGTGCGGAGAAGGCCGGGAGGGGTGGGGATATGGAGTATGAGTCTCCTCTTGCCGGAAGGGGGGTGCCCCCGGTCGCGATATTCCCTCGGTCCAGCGTACCGGAATTTACAACCGTTCCGGTTGTTTTGTGTGTTGCGGCTTGCGCCCTTCAGGTTTCGCCCCTGCGAGAACCTTTCACTCCCCGCCCGCCGGCTCCGTCACCCGCGTCTGCGCCTGCTCGCGGACGAACGAGAGGAGGTAGTACGGCCCCCCGGCACCCCTGCCCGTCGACCCGCTCGCTTTCCAGCCGCCGAAGGGCTGGGCCCCGGGCCAGGCCCCGGTCGTCGCCCCCCCGCGCCGGTTGGCGTACACGACCCCGAACCGGATCCGGTCGAAGAAGGACCCGATCTCCGCCGGGTCCTCTGCAAATATCCCGGCTGTCAGGCCGTAATCCGTCGCATTCGCGAGAGTGAGGGCCTCGTCCAGGGTCTCGAAGGTGCCGACGGTGAGGACCGGGACGAAGAGCTCTTCTGTAAAGAGGCGGTGGTCGTGCGCAAGACCGGCGATGACCGTGGGCATGACGTAGGCGCCCCGGCCGTAGATCCCTTCCTCGAGCACTTCGCCACCCGCAACGAGCCTGCCGCCGTCCCTGATCGCCTCCTCGACCGCCTTCTGGAAGGTCAGCCGCGCATCGTCGTCGATCAGGGGCCCGAACGCGACCTCCCGCCGCCGGGGGTCCCCGACCTCCATCCCGTCCGCCCGGTCATGGAGCGCCTGCAAGAACCTGTCCGCAACCGACGAATGGACGTAGACCCGGGAAGTGGCGCTGCATTTCTGTCCCGCAAACCCGAAGGCCGCACGGGCCACGCCCTCGGCAGCCTTCTCGATATCGGCGCTCGCGGTGACGACCGTCGGGTTCTTGCTCCCCATCTCCGCCACCAGCGGCCTGTGGTAGGGCTGCGCCGTGGTAATCTGCCGCTGCAGCCACGTCCCTACGGCCCGCGACCCGGTGAAGGCGATCCCGGCAACGTCCGGGTGGGCTACCGCGATCTTGCCGAACGGGATCCCGGGCCCGGTCACCAGGTTGATCGCACCGGGCGGGACCCCGCCCTCCACGAAGAGCCGGTAGAGGTTCACCCCGGAGAGCGGCGTCTTGCTCGTCGGTTTGAAGACGGCCGTGTTCCCGGTGAGGAGCGCCCCGGTGATCATGCCCGCGGCAAGCGCGACGGGGAAGTTGAACGGGGAGATGACCGCCCAGGCGCCGTAGGGCCGCATGACGCTCCGCACCTCCTCGCCGGGTGCCGGGGAGCGCATGGGAAAGATGTAGCCGTTGTTCTGCTCGTAGACCCTGCAGTAATACCGGAGCATATCGACCGCCTCGCCGACCTCCGCCAGCGCCTCGTAGCGGGTCTTCCCCGCCTCATAGGTCAGCAGGGCCGCGAGTGAAAAGAGCCGCCCCTCCATTGCGTCGGCCGTCTTCCTGACGATCGCGACCCGTTCCCGCCAGTCCCGGCGGCTCCAATCGCGGAAAGCCTCGTTCGCAGCGGCAATACCCTTCCGGGCATGCTCTTCACGCCCTTCGGGAAAGATCCCGAGCAGAATGTCCGGATCGATGGGGGACCTCGCCTCGAACTCCCGGGGAGCGGTGACCTCCCGCCCGCCGATGTACATCGGATGGCGCTCTCCGAACTCCTGCTCGATCGCGAGCAGGGCGGCTTCGTACTCGCCGTGAAAACTCTCGTCGGTTTCAAGCGAAACATAGGTGACTTTTCCTGATTCCTGCATATTATCAATCTCCTTTTAGAACCCCTCCATGACCCTGTCCAGAATGTCGACGCCCGTGTCGATGTCCTCCTCGTCCATGATCAGGGGAGGGCTGAACCGGATCACCGACTCCCCCGCGGGGAGGAGGACGATGCCGCGCTCGAACGCGCGGCGGAGGATTGTCTCCCGCCCGGCCCGTGCCGGCTCCTTCGTCGACGGGTCCCGGACCAGTTCCATCCCGACCATGAGCCCGAGGCCGCGGACATCGCCGATGATCGGGTGCCGCTCCGCGAGCTCGCGCAGGCGCTGCAGCAGGTAATCGCCCCTGGCGGTCACCCGGTCCCCGAACCCCTCTTCACGGAGAAGGTCCATCACGGCGAGCGATGCGGCGCAGGCAAGGTTATTGCCGCCGAAGGTGCTTGCATGCGACCCGGGCGGCCAGTCCATGACCTCATCGGAGGCGACGGTGACGCCGAACGGCAACCCGCCGCCGATCGCTTTGCCCAGGCAGACGATGTCGGGGGTGACGCCGGCGTGCGTTGAGGCGAGGAATTGCCCGGTCCGGAAGCACCCCGACTGCACCTCGTCCGCAACAAGGAGGATCCCGTGCTCGTCGCAGAGGCGCCGCAGCCGGGGAAGAAAGCCCGGCGGCGGGACGACGTATCCTCCTTCCCCCAGCACGGGCTCGACGAAGACCGCGGCAACCTCCTCGGGTGCGACCTCGGTGCGAAAGACCGTCTCCTCGAGGTAGGCCACGACATCGGCGTCGCAGGTCCCGGGATCGCCGCCGAACGGATGGTAGGGGTCCGGGTAGGGGGCGTGGACCACCGGCAGGAACGGCCCGAAGGAACGGCGCTGGATCACGTTCCCGGCCGTGAGGCTGAGAGCGCCGTAGGTCCGTCCATGGAACCCGCGGTGGAACGCTATGAAGTAGTTCCTGCCCGAATGATGGCGGGCGAGTTTCATCGCCGCTTCGACGCTCTCTGCTCCGGAGTTGGAGAAGTAGACCCGGTCGAGCCCGTCCGGGAGGAACCCGACCAGTTCTTCGGCGCACTGTACGGGGCGTTCGGAGCAGAAATCCAGGAACGCCCCGTGCGAGAGGTACTTCGCCTGCTCTCTGATCGCGGAGACGATCTGCGGGTGGTTCCAGCCGACGTTCATCACGGCGATCCCGGCTGCGAAGTCGAGGTAGCGGTTGGCGTCGACGTCCCAGAGGTTTACGCCGCTCGCCTTCTGCAGCACGAGGGGGTATTCCCGCATGACCGACGGGGAGATGACCGCCGCGTCCCGACGGAGCACCTCGCGGGCTCTCTCGCCCGGAGGTTCGACCCGTATCAGGGGTTCCATGCACCTACCACATCCCCGCCTATAATAAAGCCGACGCCGGGGCCGCATACCGCAACGTTCAAGTAGCCCCCGGCAATGAACAAATCAGGTAATCGTGAAATTTGCAACCCTCGCCTCCTGTTTTGAGAGGCTCGAGGCGACATCGTCCCGGAACGAGATGATCGCGCTTCTTGCCCGGCTGCTCGCCGCTGCAACGCCGGGCGAGATCGGGATCATCTGCTACTTTGTGCTCGGGGAGATCGGGCCCGGGTACAGCGAGGTGAACCTGGGCATCGGGGACCGGACCGCGGCGGCAGCGATCGCCCTTGCGGCCGGCACCGACCCCGCGTCGGTCGATGCGGCGGCACGGGAACTCGGCGATTACGGCGACGTCGCCGCCCGGCTGATCGCGTCCCCGGGCGGAGAGGCGCTCTCGGTCGCCGAGATCCACCGCAGTCTGTCGGAGATTGCCGGTGCATCCGGCCCGGGTTCGGCCGACCGGAAGGTGAGCCTCCTCGCGGGACTGCTCGCCGCCGCCACGCCCCCACAACGGCGCTACATCTCGCGCCTCGCCGCCGGGGAGATGCGGCTCGGCGTCGGGGACATGACCATACTCGATGCGCCGGCGGCGGGCGTTT
>NZ_DAFZ01000054.1:0-125 GCF_002498065.1 Methanoculleus sp. UBA208
CCACACCGCGCTCCCCCCAAAAGAAAACCGCCCTACCGCCCGCGCGTCTTCAAATACCTTTATCTTCCATCTCCCAAGAATCTTAACAGAACCGATGAAGATTATCAAGGATCCGGTGCACGGCT
>NZ_DAFZ01000054.1:424-51520 GCF_002498065.1 Methanoculleus sp. UBA208
ATCAAGGATCCGGTGCACGGCTACGTCGAGGCGGAACCGCTCGCGCTCCGGTTGCTCGACTCGGAGGTAGTCCAGCGGCTCCGCCACGTCACCCAGCTCGGGTTTGCAAACCTCGTCTACCCCGGGGCAAACCATACACGCTTTGAGCACTCGCTCGGGACGATGCATCTTGCGGCCCTCATGTCGGGCGAGCTCGGGCTCGACGACGGCGAGACACAGCTCGTCACCACGGCCGCCCTCCTCCACGACATCGGCCACGGCCCCTTCTCCCATGTCACCGAACCGGTGATGAAGGAGTTTACCGGAAGGTGCCACCACCAGATCGATCGTCTGGTCTGCGAGGGAGCAATCGCCGGGATCCTCGAAGAGGAGGGGCTCGACCCCGCCGAGGTCTGCGCCGTCGTCGCCGGGAAGCACCGCCTCGCGAGCATCATCCACGGGAGCCTGGACGTCGACCGGATGGACTACCTGATGCGGGACGCCCACTACACCGGCGTGCCCTACGGGACGGTCGACGCGCACCGGCTGATCCGGAGCACCATCTTCACCGAATCGGGCATCGCCCTGCACGAAGGCGGGATCAACGCCGCCGAGTCGCTCCTCATCGCCCGGACGCTGATGCGCCCGGCGGTCTACTTCCACCACGTGAGCCGGATCGCGACGAGCATGTTCGTCCACGCCCTCCGCGAGGAGGTGCTGAACGTTCCGGGCACGGACGCACACGAACTGATGCGGATGGACGACGCCGCCTGCATGGAGCGGCTGAAGCACTCGCCGCACGGGATCACCCGCGACCTCGCCCGCCGGGTCTACGCCCGCGACCTCTACAAGCGGGCGCTGTATATCGGCGAGGACCGGGTGAACGCCGCAGCCCTCCGCCAGGAACTCGGCCCCGCCCGGGAACGGGAGATCGCCCGCGAGATCGCCGGGGCCGCCGGCGTCACGGAGGACTCTGTCCTCGTCGACATCCCCCGGCTCCCGGGTGCCCTCTCGATGGAAGTCCGGGTCAGGAACAGCCACGCGATGGTCGAGATCGAGGAGGTCTCCCCCCTCATCAATACCCTGAACGACACCCGGCGGCAGCAGTGGCGCCTCGGCATTTACACCGTAGAGGAGCACCGGAACACCGTGGAGCAGGCGGCAACAGAGGTGCTCCGGGTGAAGCGGGCGACAAAACAGGATAAACTCGTAGTGACATAACATATGGAGAGCACATGAAGAAGGAATTCGTCGTCGGGGTCACCGGGGCAAGCGGGATCGTCTACGCCCGCCGCCTGCTCGAGGTGCTCTGCGATCACTCAACGGTGCATATCGTCATCTCCGATACCGCCCGGCAGATAGCCGGGATCGAGCACGTGGACCTTGAGGGGTTCGACGCTATATACGCCGAGAACAGCAACCTCGCGGCCGATATCGCGAGCGGCTCGTTCTGCTACGACGGGATGGCGATCGTCCCCTGCAGCATGAAGACGCTTGCGGCGGTCAGCAACGGGTTCGCCGACAACCTGATCACCCGGGCGGCGGACGTCTGCCTCAAGGAGAACCGGCCTCTCCTCGTCCTTCTCCGGGAGATGCCGCTCTCCCGGATCCACCTGAAAAATATGCTTGCGGCCGACGAGGCCGGCGCGACCGTGATGGTCGCAAGCCCTCCCTTCTACCAGCACCCGGAGACCATCGGCGACCTCGTCGATATGGTGGTGGCGCGGGTGCTCGACCACATGGGGGTCAAACACGACCTCGGGACCCGATGGAGCGGATACGATGCGTGAATTTATCGAACTGATGCGCCAGCAGGGCAGGGTCGAGGAGATCGAGAGCCCCTGCTCGACCGTGTACGAGGCTCCCCGCATGGCGAGCCGGACGGATAAGATCCTCTTCTTCCGCGACCTCGACGGCCACCGGGGGGTGATGAATCTCCTCTCCGACCGCCAATCGCTTGCAGCGGCACTCGGCGTGGACGAGCGGGCCCTCGTCGGACACCTCGCGTCCATGACCTACGGCGGCTGCGTCGTGGATGCCGGACGGTGTGAGGGGGGCATACCTGCCGACCTCTCCCGCCTGCCGGTCATGAAACACTTCCCCGGCGACGCCGGGCGCTACTTCACCTCCGGGATCGTCTTTTCGCGCTACGACGGCGTCGAGAACGCCTCCATCCACCGGATGATGGTCCTCGACGATCGAAGGGTCGTCGCCCGCCTGGTGGAGGGGAGGCACACCCATACCATGCTGAAATCGGCGCTCGCCCGGGGGGAGAAACTCCCGGTCGCGGTCACCGTCGGCACCCATCCGCTCGTGACGTTCGCCGCCTGCACCCGCGTCCCGGAAGGAAAGGAACTCGCCTACGCCGCGGAGCTGATGGGCGGGGAACTCGCCGTCCGGGAGTGCGAAAACGGCGTCCGGGTCCCCGACGCCGAGATTGTGATCGAGGGCTATATCAGTGCCGAAAAAGCGGCGGAAGGCCCGTTCGTCGATATCACCGGGACATACGACCCCGTGCGCCAGCAGCACGTGATCGAGTTCACGAAGATGTACTGCAAGGAGGACCCCATCTATCACGGCATCCTTCCGGCCGGTGACGAGCACAAGCTCCTGATGGGAGCGCCGTATGAGCCCAGGATCTACCGTGCGGTCGGCGAGGTGACGACGGTGCGTGACGTCCTCCTCACGAAGGGCGGCGCCGGCTACCTTCACGGGGTGGTGCAGATCCGCAAAAACACGCAGGGAGACGCGAAGAACGCCATCATGGCGGCGTTTGCCGCTCATACGTCCTTGAAGCACGTCGTCGTGGTGGACGAGGATATCAATATCCACGACCCCCACGACGTCGAGTACGCGATCGCGACACGGGTGCGGGGCGATACCGATATCATGGTCGTCACCGGGGTGCGGGGCTCGTCGCTCGACCCTACGCGCCTATCAGACGGGACGAACGTGAAGGTCGGGGTCGACGCCACGATGGTCATGGGGAAAGAAGACGAATTCAGGAGAGCGGAGTGGCCGTAGATGTATCTCGATAACGATGACGAGAAGGTGCTCGCCGGCGAGTTCGGCGAGACACGCCAGAAGATGATGGAGATCCTGGTCGCGCTCGGGAGGGTCTACGAGGCTGAAAAACTCGTCCCGATCGCGAGCGCCCAGGTGAGCGGTGCGTCCTACAAGACCATCGGGAAGTGGGGGCTTTCCTGGCTGCAGAGCCTCAACGCCCGGGTGGCGGTCCCGACGGTCTTGAACCCCATCGGGATGCCGCGGGAGGGGTGGCAGGAGTTCGGGATCGGCGAGGAGTTCGCCCGCCGCCAGACGGAGGTCGTCGAGGCCTACCGGAGGCTCGGGATCCGGCTCGAGTGCACCTGCACGCCCTATTACCTCCGCATCACGGAGTACGGGGAGCATCTGGCCTGGTCGGAGTCCTCGGCAGTCGCCTACGCAAACTCGGTCCTCGGCGCCCGGACGAACCGGGAGGGCGGGCCGAGCGCTCTTGCGGCGGCGATCGTCGGGAAGACCCCGTACTACGGCCTCCACATCGTCGAGAACCGGCGGCCGCAGGTCGTCGTCGAGGTCGAGAGCGGCACGGGCCCGCACCCCAACCACTGGGGCGCCATCGGCCACGTCGCCGGGAAGAAGGTGGGGAACCGGATCCCGATCTTTTCCGGTATCCGGCCGGGCCGCGACCACCTCAAAGCCCTCGGCGCCGCGATGGCGGCGACCGGCGCCGTCGCGCTCTTCCACGTCGACAAGATCACCCCGGAGGCCCGGGTATTCTCTTTTGATACCGGCGACCTCGACCGGGTGACGGTGACGGAAGACGAGGTCGAAGCCCTCTTCGCAGAGACCGAGGTAGAGGCGGTTGCGGTCGGGTGCCCGCACTGCTCCACCGACGAGCTCCGGGAACTCGCGGAACTCCTCAGAGGAAAGGCGACGACGAAACCCTTCTACATCTTCGCCGCAAAGGGGGTCGCGCAGAACAACCCCGACCTCGTGGGCGTCATCGAGCGGAGCGGCGCCCGGGTGATCCCGGACACCTGCATGGTCGTCTCGCCCCGGATGGACGAGTTCAAATCGATCATGGTGGACTCGGGCAAAGCCCTCGCCTACGTCCCGGGGATGTGCGGGGCGCTCGCCCGGATCGGAACGAGGAAGGAGTGCGTCGAGGTCGCGACGTCGTGAGGGGCGGCGATCCGCTGTCCCTGTCGAACTTTTTTATACGGGGGTTGAGCTCCGCTCCTACGGAGCGTCGCACTCGAAGCCTGACGGCTTCTCATGCTCCGGACGTTCCGTCCGTCGCAACCCGCACCTGCGGTGCTCCAACTCCGCCTGCCCCTGGCGGGGCACGCGTCGTTACTCGAAAACGCTTCGCGTTTTCTCGAGCTCCGGACGTTCCGTCCGTCGCTACCCATAACGTTCTTAATACGAAAGAAGCATAGATGCGCGTATCGGCCAAAACGGGGAGATGTATGACGCAGAGGAAGGATATCGATACAATGCGGCGCAAGAGGGACATCGACGGGCTGGTTGAGGCGCTTTCAGACCCGGCCGAGATTGTGCGGCTGACTGCCGCCGAAGCGCTCGGCACCGTCGGCGACGAGCGGGCGCTGGAGGCGCTGGAGCGGCTGAAGTTCTCGGACTCTGATACGGGCGTCCGGCGGGCCGCATCCGTCGCGCACGCCCAGGTGGTTGCGAGGCTTGCAGCCCGGAAGGCGGCGGAGGGCCGGACGTAGTTCGGGGCCGCCTCCGGCCCGCCCGGCAAGGCATATATACCGCCGGGACGTCTACGCGAAACGATCAGGAGATTGCTATGGCGACAATCGATGAGGTCGATACCATGCGTGACGACCGGGACGTCGACGGGCTGATCCGGGCGCTGGACGATGAGGACGAGTTCGTCCGGTCGCAGGCGACCCTCTCTCTCGGGACGCTCGCCGACCCGAAGGCGCGGGAGCCGCTTGAGAGGATGCGGCGCGAGGACCCGAGCGCCTCGGTCAGGGAAGCGGCCGCGACCGCGTATAAGTGGGTGGTCGGCCGGCTCCAGGAGGTCGAGGCGACCCGGGAACCTAAAACCCCGCCGACCCGATAACGCCGGGTCACAGGACGGCAAAGGTGAGCCAGAGGATGGCGGTGCCGATCCCGACCGTGACGAAGAGCACGATCATCCCCACCTTCAGGAACTCCAGAAACGATATGGAAAGGCCGTTCCTTGCGGCGATCCCGATAACGACGACGTTCGCAGACGCCCCGATAGCCGTGCCGTTTCCGCCGAGGCATGCGCCGAGGGCGAGCGCCCACCAGAGCGGATAGGTGTCCATCGACGCGCCCATATCCTGGATAAGGGGGATCAGGGTGGCGGTGAGGGGGATGTTGTCGACGATAGCGGATGCGATCGCGGCGAACCAGGCGATGATCAGCATGGCCTCGCCCTCAGAGTGGACGTTGTTCACGACGAACCCGGCGACGGCCGCGATCGTCCCGGTCTCGACGAGGGCGCCGACGACGACGAAGAGCCCGCCGAAGAAGAAGAGGGCCGGCCACTCGATCTTCTCAAAGATCTCCTCCGGCGACTGCCGGCTCCAGAAGAGAAGGATCGATGCACCGATCAGGGCGACGAGGGCGGGCTCGAGATCGAGCTGGGCGTGGACGAAGAACATCCCGATGACGAGCGCGATGACGACAATCGATTTATTGAAGAGAGACCGGTCGCGGATCGCTTCCTGCTCGTTTAAGCCCGCAAACGTCTTCTCGATCCCGGCCTGCCCGTCGGGCGAGACGTGGAGGTCCTTTCTGTAGATGAGGGCGAGCATCCCCATGACGACGGCCAGGTTGACGACCATGATGGGGCCGAGGTTGACGATGAACTCGTTGAACGTCAGGCCGGCGGCCGAACCGATCATGATGTTCGGGGGGTCGCCGATGAGCGTCGCCGCCCCGCCGATGTTGGAGGAGAATATCTCGGCGATGAGGAAGGGGAGAGGAGTGATCCGCATGACGCTCGCGATGTAGAGCAGCATCGGGGTGAGGAGGAGGACCGTGGTGACGTTGTCGAGGAAGGCGCTCGTTATCGCCGTGACGAGCGAGAAGAGCAGCAACACCCGCATCGGGCTCCCTTTTGCCAGTTTTGTCGTTCGTATCGCGACATACTCGAAGAGACCGCTGCCGCGGGCGGTGTTGACGATGATCATCATCCCCATCAGGAGGAAGATGGTGCCGAGGTCGATGTACTCCGGGATCTTCTCCCACGGGACGATGTGGAGAAAGACGATGACCGAGGCGCCGAGCATCGCCGCCACCGCACGGTGGATCCGCTCGTCGATGATGAGCGCGTAGGTGAAGAGGAAGACCGCGATGGCGATCAGTTCCGGGCCGGTCACGCCTCCCCACCCCGGCGAGGGCTGGAGGCGGTGAGGCATGCTATGAGAGATTGACGATAGGTCATGGAACTCTCCAAAAAGAATGAATCGTAGAATTCAGGTATGCACGATTCTCCCATAATCATAACGGTCCGCACCGCCGGGTGGAGGGGGGCCGGGCGGCCTCCGGCTCACTCCGCCGCGGGTGACTCTCCCGAACCCGTCGCCCTTCTCGCCCGCCTCAGCATGACAATTTTGTAAACCTCCCCGGCGATCAGCACCGGCAGGCCGAGGAGGGCGAGCAGCCCCCAGTCGCCGGGGGTCAGCGGTGCGGTCCCGAGGAAGGTCTGCAGGACCGGGACGTAGACCACCAGCGCCTGGAGTGCGAGGCTCCCGAGGATCGCGAGGAACAGGGCGGGGTTGGAGAAGAACCCGACCCGGTGGAGAGGGTAACGGAACGACCGGAAGTTCAGCACGTTGTAGAGCTCGAAGATGATGAGCCCGGTGAAGGCCATCGTCCGCGCCCGGTCGAGGTCGGCCTCGTAGAGGCCAAGGAAAGCGTAGATGGTCAGGAGACCGAGCCACACCCCGAGGATGAGGACGATGAGGTAGGCATTCCGGGTGAGGATGGACTCCCCGGGGTCCCGCGGCCGCCTCTGCATGACGTCCCGCTCGGCGGGCTCGAGACCGAGCGCGATGGCGGTGAGCCCGTCCGTGACCAGGTTGATCCAGAGGATCTGGATGGGGATGAGGATCAGCGGCAGGCCGAGGAGGAGTCCGCCGACGATCGCGACCATCTCCCCGACGTTGGAGGAGAGGAGATAGCGGGTGAACCGGGAGATGTTGTCGTACTCCCGTCTTCCTTCCTCGACGCCGGCGACGATGCTCGCGAAGTTGTCGTCCACGAGCACCATGTCGCTCGACTCCTTCGCTACATCCGTCCCCTTGATCCCCATGGCTATCCCGATGCTCGCCTTCTTCAGCGCCGGGGCATCGTTGACGCCGTCGCCGGTCATGGCGATGACCTCCCGGTCGCGGGCAAGGATATCGATCACCCGGAGTTTGTGCTCCGCCGTGACCCGGGAGAGGACCTTTGTGGTCCGGAGACGCTCCTCGAGTTCGTCATCGGCCAGTGCCTCGAGATCGGTCCCGGTCAGCGCCCCCTCGCTCGATAAACCGAGGTCCCGGGCGATGGCGTAGGCGGTCAGCGGGTTGTCGCCCGTGATCATGATGACGTCGATCCCGGCGCTCCGACAGAGCCGGATCGCCTCCGCAGCCTCGGGCCGCGGGGGATCGACGATCCCGGCAAACCCGAGAAAGATCAGGTCCTTCTCCACTGTCTCCTCGGTCCACTCGAGACCCTCGGGGAGCGGGCGGTATGCCGCCCCGAGCACCCGGAGCCCTCCGGACGCGTAATCCCCGATCTCCGCGAGGAGCGCGTCGCGGAGGTCGTCGGTGAGCGGCACGACCGAGTCTCCCCGGAGCAGCCGGGACGAGCGTGCGAGAAGCACCTCCGGCGCTCCCTTCACGTGGGCGACAAAACCTCCCTCTTCGGGGTAGATGATCGTCATCCGTTTCCGGGTGGAGTTGAACGAGAACTCCTTCGCCGCCGCGGGGGCATCCTCGCGGGAGAGACCGGCCTTCGCCGCCGCGACCACGAGCGCACCCTCGGTCGGCGTGCCGAAGATCCGCCACCCCCCCTCTTCGAGATTGAGGGTCGCGTGGTTGCAGAGAAGGACGGTGCGCAGGAACCGGGCGAGCCCCTGGTCCGCGAGCGGGTCGACGGGAGTGCCCTCATGGAGGAACTCCCCCTCCGGGGCATACCCGGTTCCGGTGACCGCGACTTCGGCGCCGGGCGTCCTCACCCGGACGACCGCCATCTCGTTCCGGGTGAGCGTCCCGGTCTTGTCGGTGCAGATCACCGAGACCGCGCCGAGGGTCTCCGACGCCGGGAGGTGGCGGATCAGGCAGTTTCTCCGCATCATGTTCTTGATGCCGAGGGCGAGCGTGAGCGTCACGACCGCCGGGAGACCTTCCGGGATCACCGCCACCGCGAGCGAGACGCCGATGAGGAACATCTCGAGAAGCTCCCGCTGCTGCAGAAGCCCGACGATGACCACGAGCATGGCTATGCCGACGGCGATCAGCCCGAGGTCGCGGCCGAGGCGGTCCATCTGCCGGGAGAGGGGCGTCGTTTCGTCCTCGACCCGCTGGGAGAGCCCGGCGATCATGCCGAACTCCGTGTTCATCCCGGTGGCGACGGTGATACCCCGCCCCCGCCCGTTGACCACCGTCGTGCCCGCAAACGCCATGTTGCTCCGTTCGGAGAGAGCAGTCCCGGCAGGGAGCGAATCCGGCGCCTTATCGACGGGCGACGACTCGCCGGTCAGAGGCGCCTCGTCCACCTCGAGCGACGTCGCCTCGACGATGAAGAGGTCGGCGGGCACCCGCTCCCCCATCTCGAGAATAACGAGGTCTCCCGGTACGAGTTCCGGAGCATCGATCTCCTGCTGCTCTCCGCCGCGGACGACCACGGCCCGCTGGACGAGCATCTTCTTCAGCGCCTCGATCGCCTCGCCGGCCTGCCACTCCTGGGAGAACCCGAGCAGGGCGTTCAAGACGACGATGATGAGGATTGCGGCGGCGTCGACAGGTTCGCCGACGAGGAACGAGACCGCCGCCGCGATCACCAGGATGACAATCAGGACGCTCTTGAACTGCCGGAGGAAGACCTGGAGACGGGTTTCCCGGGCCTCTTCGCGGAGGACGTTCTTCCCGTAGCGCTGCAGCCGCTCCTCCGCTTCTCCCGGGCTTAAGCCCGACGGGCCGGTTCCGAGTTCCCGGCGGACTTCTTCCGCGGAGAGGGTGTACCAGTCAGGCAGAGGCCTTCCTCCCACAAGCGGTGTTTTTGCCGGGTTCTCCAATCGGCACGGGCATATGTTCCCGGTTCTGCGCAGGGCTATAAAAAGATATAGAGATCGCATCCGGCTGTCCGCGCAAAAGCCGCAACGGCGGCCGTTGTGGCCGGACGCCCGCCGGCCCCGTTCTCGATACTATTATATCCGGCCGAACCGATCAGGGGCGGGTCGGAAGTCCGGCCCCGGGAGGGAAAGGTGATGAGCAGAATAGCAGTCCTGATCACGGATATGTTCGAGGATGTCGAGTACACCAGGCCCGCGGAGGCGTTCCGGGAGGTCGGCCACGACCTCGTCCACGTCGGCCTCTCCGCGGGGGAGACCGTGCACGGGAAGAAGGAGCAGACGCCGGTCACGATCGACCGGGCAGCATCGGACGTATCGCCGGACGACTTCGACGCGCTCTTCATACCGGGCGGCTACTCGCCCGACAAACTCCGGGCCCACGATGCGCCCGTCGAGTTCGTGCGCCGCTTTGTCAAGAGCGGCAAACCGGTCCTCGCCATATGCCACGCGCCCCAGCTCCTGATCACCGCGCAGGTGCTCGAGGGCCGGAAGATCACCGGCTGGAAGTCCGTCGCCCAGGACATCAAGAACGCCGGCGCGGAGTACATCGACCGGGAGGTCGTGATCGACGACAACCTGGTCTCGAGCAGGAACCCGGACGATATCCCGGCATTCATCGAGGCGTCGCTTGCGAAACTGAAGGAGACCGTCGGCAGGAAGGCTGCGGCTGCAGAGCAGTAAGGCGGGAGCCCCGGCGCACAAACTCTTTATGGATGCGGCCCGCATCCACTCTTGACGATGAATCCTGCAGGTCTGCCGGGGGACTCATGGGAATGGGGCAGGCTTGCGATAATTGCTCTCGCCACGGCGCTCTCCGTTCTGCTGGACCTCATCTTTAACACGGTCACGTACACCCACTTCTTCTACCTGGTGCTCATCCTCGCCGCGTTCTGGTACCGCAGACGCGCAGTCGCCGTCGGGGTTCTGCTCGCCGCGGTCCACATCGCCGTCGAGTACCTTCTCTACGGGCCCCCGGGCCCGGCCATCCTCGTAAGCGCGGGGATCTTCGTCGCCGCCGCATACCTCCTCGGCTATCTCTTCGAGCTCGCGGGCAGGCGTGCCGGCGATCTCCACTTCCGTATCGGGGGGGGCGGGGCACCCGCGTGCGACCGGGATGCGGAGAGGCTGATCGCCCGGCTCTCGAGCCGGGACCCGGAGACCCGCTACCGGGCGGCCGGGTGCCTGGGCGACGCCGGCGTTTCCGCCGCGGTCGAACCGCTCGCCGCCCTCCTCGCGGACCCGGAGGTCGGCGTCCGCTGGAAGGCGACGGAGGCCCTCGGAAGACTGGGCTCTCCGGCCGTCGGGCCGCTCACCGAGAGCCTCCGGAGCGACGACGTCGATGTGCGGTGGATGGCCGCGGTCGCTCTCGGCGGGATCGGCGACCCCGCGGCGATCCCGGCACTGATGGGGGCGCTCAACGACGGGGATGCCTACGTCCGGAGCAGAGCGGCCCTGGCGCTCGGGGCTATCGGCGAGGCCGCGCGGGAGGGGCTCATCGCGAGCCTCTCTGCCGGGAACGAGCGCGTCAGGTGGGGGGCGGCCCTGGCGCTCGGCAGCATCGGCGGGGAGAGCGCCATCAAAGCGCTCATCGGTGCGCTCCGCGACCCCGACGGGGACGTGCGGCAGCGCGCCGCGGGCGCGCTCGGGGACATCGGCGAACCCGCCCTCCCCTCTCTCATCGAGGCGCTCCGGACGGACGACGAGGCGCTCCGGCAGGGAGCGATCGCCGCTCTCGGGTTTGTCGGAAGACCCGCCGTCGGGGCGCTCATTGAGGCGCTCGGCACCGGTGACGACTGGCGCGTCCGCGCGGGAGCCGCGCGGGCCCTCGGGGAGATCGGGGAACGGCGAGTGGCCGACCCCCTGATCAGGGCGCTCGACGACGAGAGTGAGGGGGTCCGCGAGGCTGCCCGTGAGGCGCTCGGCAGCATCAGGAAGACATAACACCCGCGAAGGTGTACCTGGACGCTATGACTGACAGGACCCGGATCGCGGAACTGATCGCCGATCTCCGGCAGGGCCCTCTCGCGGCCCGCCGGGCGGCGACAGCCGAGCTCGGGGCAAGCGGAGAAGCGGCCGTCGGCCCACTCATCGACGCAATGCAGACCGGGGACAACGACATCCGGTGGTACGCCGCCCGTGCGCTCGTGCAGATCGGAGAAGCGGCGATCGAACCCCTCCTCGCGGCGATGCGCGCCGCCGAAGACCGGGACTTCCAGCGATACGCCACGGCAGCCCTGACGGGGATCGGCGAACCTGCCATCGAACCCCTCGTCGGCGTCATCGAGAGCGCCGATCCCGACCTCCAGCCGTTCGCCGCGATGGCCCTCTGCCGGATCGGGGAGCCGGCGGTCGAACCGCTCCTCCGCCTGATGCAGAGCCCTGACCCGAAGACGCAGGAACGCGCCGCGCTCCTCCTCTGGAAGATGGGAGAGCCGGGAGCCGGGCCGCTCACCGAAGCGCTGGAGGCGGGCAGCCGATCCGCGAATAATAAATGATCCGGAAGCCTTCAGATCAATAGGGTCTGATGGCACCTCGTATCAAAAAGAGCCCCCTCCAGCTCCTGCCGATGGGGCGTTACCTGAAACCCCGGATGCTCCTGGTTGCAGGAACCTCCGGTGCCGCGGTCATTGCCGCACTCCTTGTGGAGCCCCCCGGCACCAATTTCATCCTCTGGTTCCTCCTTTTCCTTCCCGCCGTGATCGCCGGCTACCTCTACCGCGAGCGGGGGATCGTCGTCGCCACCGTGCTCGGGCTTGCCTACATCGGCGTCACGGTGCTGCGCGCGTACCCGGAGCCTGACGCCCTCCTCCCCTTCGTCGCCATGATCGCCCTTGCGTCGCTCGCCTCGACCGTCGGCTACTCGGCACGGGAACAGATCCACCAACTGGAGGCCATGGAGCGGGCTCCCGGCGGGGCGTTTCTCATCAGGCAGGAGGACGGGACGATAGCGGATGCGAACCGGGACTTCGCCGAGTTCCTGGATTACACGACGGACGATCTGCAGGACCTGCCGATATCGAGGATCTGGCCGTTCGCCGACGACCGCGCACGGTTCTTCGCCCAGGCAAAACCGGATGCGGGCAACGTGGTCCTCGAGACGCAGTTCGTCGACCGGGACGGCAAAATACACTGGCTCGTCCTCTGGGGACGCTGCTTCGACGATGCCGTCATCTCCTGCCGCGTCTCGGACATCACCCGGTACAAAGAGGCGGAAGCGGCCCTGAACGCCGAACACCGCCGCCTCTTCTCGATCCTGGATACGCTCCCGGCCTACGTCACCCTGCAGGCGGAGGACCACACCTTCCGGTTCGTCAACAAGGCGTTCAGGGAGACCTTCGGCGACCCGGGGGACAGGCACTGCTACGAGGTGCAGCGCGGCACCCGCCGGCCCTGCAACCCCTGCCACAGCGCGCTGGTCTTCACCCTCAGGAGCCCGCAGCGGTGGGAGTGGGACCACATGAACGGAAAGACCTACGAGGTCCATGCTTACCCGTTCACCGACGCGGACGGGTCGCCCCTGATGCTGCAGCTCGGAATCGATATCACCCAGCGGGTGCAGGCGGAAGAGGCGCTCAAAGGGTTTGCCGGGAATCTCCAGGCAAAGAACCGGGAACTGGAGGTGCTGCGAAGCCAGCTCTATGTCGTCAACCAGGAACTCGACGAAATGGTCAGGGAGCGGACCGCCGACGTGGAGAAGCTCCTCGCCCAGAAGGACGAGTTCATATCGCAGCTCGGGCACGACCTCAAGACGCCCTTAACGCCGCTGGTCGCGCTCATGCCGGGGATCATCCAGAAGGAGCAGGACCCCGCACTCCGGCGCCTCCTCGAGATCGCCGGCCATAACGTCACCTACATGAAGGACCTGGTCCAGAAGACCCTGCAACTCGCCCGGATGAACTCGCTCTACATCGAGCTCGACCTCGAGCCCCTCGACCTGCGGGCCGAGTTGAACAACATCTTAAGGAACTACGCGGTCACGCTCAAGGCGAAGACGATCGCCCTCAACAACAATGTCCCGCCGCAGATCACCGTCAGGGCCGACCGGGTCCTCCTCGGCGAGATCTTCAACAACCTGATCGCCAACGCCGTCAAATACATGCAGGACGGGACGGGGACCATCACCATCGACGCCGCCCGCGAGCAGGAGGTCGTGGTCATCTCGGTCAGGGATACCGGGATCGGCATGACCCGCGAACAGCTCGACAAGGCGTTTGCCGAGTTCTACAAGGCCGACCCCTCCCGGCACGATCTCGATTCCCCGGGCCTCGGCCTCACGATCTGTCGGCGGATCGTGGAGCGGCACGGGGGGCGGATATGGGCCGAGAGTGCCGGGGAAGGGATGGGCTCGACCATTATATTCACCCTGGAAGCGATCGACGCGCCGTGAGAAGAATCCGCAGGGTTATATATTGATTGGGGCGAGAGAAACTACTCAAAGAACCCGGCGGGTTCCGGGGAGGGAGCAGATGACGGAAGTGCCGTGCCAGCGTATTATGGTCGTCGATGACGACGTGTTCATCCTCGAGGTGATGAAGGAGCTCTTCGAACCGGAGGGAATCGAGGTCGTCGCCGTGGAGAGCGGCGATGCCTGCATAGCGGAGCTGAAGAAAGGGTTCCGGGGAGTCGTCCTGATGGACATCATGATGCCCGGAAAGGACGGCTGGGAGACGATCAAAGAGATGATCGACCTGGATCTCATGGAAGGAAACGTCGTCGCGATGCTCACTGCAAAAGACATCCCGGACGGAGAACTGGAATACATCAAGGAGCACGTCATCGACTACATCACGAAGCCGTTCGAGGCGGACGAGATCGTGACCGTCGTGAAGGGCTACCTCGATTATCTTGCATGACGAGGAGACGCATGGAGAACGCCGCACCATCCAGCCGGACGATCGTGGTCATCGGTTCTTCGACCGGCGGCCCGCGAACGCTGGAGACGATATTTTCGCGGTTCCCGCGCGTCGATGCCGCCATCGTCATCGTCCAGCACATGCCGCTCTACATCAACAGTTCGCTCTGCAGGCATCTTGCAAAGACCACCCGGATGGATGTCAGGATCGCGGAGGACGGCGAGTCCGTGGAGCACGGCACGATCTACGTGGCCCCAAGCGATGTCCACTTGAAACTCGTCGGAAACCGGACCATCCGTCTCTTCGACGACGAGAAGGTGCAGTTCGTCAGGCCCTCCATCGACGTCGCCATGACATCGCTCGAGAAGAACGGCGGCGACCGGTTCGCCGGGGTGATCCTCTCGGGGATGGGGAGCGACGGAGCGCAGGGGATCCGCCACATCAAGGCCATCGGCGGCGTCACCCTCGCGCAGACCCTCCGGACATGCGCCATCCACGCCATGCCCCGCGCCGCGTTCGAGACCGGAAAGGTGGACCAGATGCTCCCGCCGGAAGGAATCCGGGAGCAGATCATCCGGATCGCAGGCACCCTCTGAGGCGGTCCGGTCATCGATCCCGCGCCATCTAAATGCGTGAAGAACCCATACTCCATGCATGGAGGTCTCACCTGCTACCGCCCGGTACTTCGACGAACTGATATCCGGGCTTGAGTCCGCGATGCGGTTCGCCGCTGCCGCACGGGCCCGGGGACTCGATCCGAGGACGGAGATCGAGATCCCGGTGGCAAGCGACCTCGCCGACCGCGTGGAGGCGCTCCTCGGCTACAAGGGTATCGCGGCCCGGATCCGCGAGCTCGAGCAGGAGATGTCCCGGGAAGAGGTGGCGCTCCGCATCGGCGACGATTTTGCGGCTAAAATGTTCGGTGAGACCACGCCGGAGGAGATCCTCGACCACGCCATCCGGGGAGCGATGGCGCTCCTGACCGAAGGCGTTGTGGCAGCCCCGACGGAGGGGATCGCGAAGGTCAGCCTCGGGAAGAACGACGACGGGACGGACTACTTAAAGATCTACTACGCGGGCCCCATCCGGAGCGCCGGCGGGACGGCGCAGGCGCTCTCGGTGCTGGTGGGCGATTACGTGCGCCAGGCGCTCGGGATAGGCCGCTATATCCCCCGGCCGGAGGAAGTGGAGCGCTATATCGAGGAGATTCGGCAGTACAACAACATCATGAGTCTGCAGTATCTCCCGAGCGAGAAGGAGCTCCGGATGATCATCAAAAACTGCCCCGTCTGCATCGACGGCGAGCCGACCGAGCAGCAGGAGGTGAGCGGCTACCGGAACCTGGAGCGGGTGGAGACGAACACCGTCCGGGGCGGGATGGCGCTTGTGGTCGCCGAAGGGCTGGCCCTGAAGGCCCCGAAGGTCTTAAAGAACGTCCGCAAGATGAAGATGGAGGGCTGGGACTGGCTCGAGGAGATGATCGGCGGCGGCCCGAAGAGCGACGACGACGATGCAAGTGCCGCGATCAAGCCGAAAGACAAGTACATCCGGGACCTGATCGGCGGACGGCCGGTCTTTTCCTACCCGATGCGCAAGGGCGGGTTCCGGCTGCGCCTCGGCCGGGCGCGGAACACCGGGTTTGCGGCCGCGGGCTTCAACCCGGCGACGCTGCACATCCTCGGGGATTTCCTGGCGGTCGGGACGCAGATGAAGGTCGAGCGCCCGGGGAAGGCGGCGGGGGTCGTTCCGGTGGACTCGATCCAGGGGCCGACGGTCAAACTCCGGAGCGGGGAGGTGCGCCGGGTGGACGACGCGGCGGAGGCCCGGCGCCTTGCCGGGCAGGTGGACGAGATCCTGGACGTCGGCGAGATGCTGGTCAGTTTCGGGGAGTTCATGGAGAACAACCATCCCCTGATGCCCCCGAGTTACTGCGAGGAGTGGTGGATGCTCGAGGGCGGTCCCCGCCACCCGGCAAATGAGCTCGAGGCGATCGAGTTCGCGCTCGACGGGGCTCCGCTCCATCCCGACTACACCTACATGTGGGACGACGTCGCCCCGGCCGATATCGCCTCCCTCGCGGAAGCGGTCGGCACCGGCGGGACGATCGAGGACGGGATGCTGATGCTGCCCCACACCCCGGAGACGAAGGCGATCCTCGAGGAACTCCTGGTGCCGCATCACCTCTCGGGGGACCGGATCGCGATCGGCGAGCACCTGGTCTTCCTCGCCTGCCTCGGCCTGACGCTGCAGCTCACGAAGCGGCCGGCGTGGCAGGACGCCCCGATGGAGAACTCGCTCGATCTGGTGATGCACCTCTCGGGCTTTACGGTCCGCTCGAGGGCGGGCACTCGTATCGGCGGCCGGATGGGGCGGCCGGGGAAGTCGAAGCCGCGCGAGATGCGCCCGCCGCCCCACTCGCTCTTCCCCATCGGCGACGAGGGCGGTTCCCGCCGGTCGTTCCAGGCTGCCTGCTCTTCAAAGCCCCGGTCGAACACCGACGGCGGGGTGATCGAGGCGGAGGTCGGGGAGCGGCAGTGCCCCGCCTGCGGCGCTTTCACCTACAAGAACCTCTGCGAGTGCGGGGCGCACACGAACCCGGTCTTTCGGTGCCCCCGGTGCGGCAAGGACGTCGGCAAAGAGGTCTGCCCCCGGTGCAACGCGGAGACTGTCTGCCTCCAGAAGGTCACGATCAACGTGAAAGCGGAGTACCTGGCGGCGATGGAGAGCCTCGGGGTGCGTGAATCGTCCGTTGCACTCCTCAAGGGCGTCAAAGGGCTCATCTCCCGCGAGCGGCCGGTGGAACCGATCGAGAAGGGGATCCTCCGGGCGCTGCAGAACCTTTATGTCTTCAAGGACGGGACCTCCCGCTACGACATGATTGACCTTCCCCTGACCCATTTCCGGCCGGACGAGGTCGGCGTCCCCATCGAGCGGCTCCGCGAACTCGGCTATACCCACGATATCCACGGCCGGGAACTCGTCTCGGACGACCAGGTGCTGGAACTCCGCCACCAAGACATCCTGGTCTCGGAGGGCTGCGGCGAATGGCTGGTCCGGGTGGCGAAGTTCGTCGACGACCTGCTGGTGCGGTTCTACGGGCTCGAGCCCTTCTACCGGGCGGAGAGACCGCTCGACCTCGTGGGCCACCTCCTGATGGGGCTTGCGCCGCACACGAGCGCCGGGGTCCTTGCCCGGCTGATCGGGTTCTCGAAGGCCGCGGTCGGCTACGGCCACCCGTTCTTCCACGCGGCGAAACGGCGGAACTGTTTCTCCGGCGATACGGAGATCGCCGTCTCCGACGGTCGGCGGTGGATAACGGTGCCGATCCGGAAGTTCGTGACGGAGAACTTCGATCTCGCGAAACCCGGCTTAGACCATGTCGGGACGTTCTACTCCGATCCGAAGCAGCCGTTCTACGTCCGGAGCATCGATCCGCAGGGGAAGACCAGCCTGAAGAAGGTGACGTCCGTCTCCGTCCACCGGGCCCCGGCGCACCTGATCCGGTTCGCGACACGGCGGGGGAAGGTCCTTTCGGTCACGCCCGACCACGCGATGCTCGTCTGGGACACCGATTACCTCCGAAAGATCCGGGCCCTCGAGGTGAACGTCGGCGACCGCGTCCCGGTGGAGGAGGGCGGGCTCGTCGTGGCGGACGAGGTCGTTTCCCGCGAGACGGTGCAGGCGCTCGACGACCGGGTCTACTGCCTGACGGTCGCCGACAACCACACGCTGGTCGCGAACGGGATCTTCTGCGGCCAGTGCGACGGCGACGAGGACTGCGTGATGCTCCTCCTCGACGGGCTGATCAACTTCTCCCGGGCCTACCTCCCCGAGACACGGGGCGGGACGATGGACGCACCGCTGGTTTTGACGACCCGGATCGACCCCTCAGAGGTCGACAAGGAGAGCCACAACGTCGACGTCTGCGACCACTACCCGATCGAGGTCTACAACGGCTGCCTCGCCTACGCCCACCCCAAAGACCTCGACGACTACGTCGACCGGGTGGAGCGGCGGCTCGGGACCCCGGCGCAGTGCGAGGGGTTCCTCTTCACCCACCCGACCTCGAACATCTCGGCGGGGCCGCTCGAGTCCACCTACACGAAACTCGGGTCGATGCTCGACAAGCTCGAGGCGGAGCTCGACCTCGCGAAGAAGATCCGGGCGGTGGACGAGGACGATGTTGCCGAGCGGGTCCTGAATACCCACTTCATCCGCGACCTCCAGGGCAACCTCAACGCGTTCTCGAAGCAGAAGGTCCGGTGCATGAAGTGCAACGCGAAGTACCGCCGGATGCCGCTCGCGGGGAAGTGCACCCGCTGCGGGGGGCACGTCATCCCCACCGTCCACGAGGGTTCGGTGAAGAAGTACCTGGAGATGTCGCGCAACATCTGTGCGACCTACGCGATATCGGACTACACGAAGCAGCGGGTGGAGGTCCTCTTCATGCAGATCGAGTCGACCTTCGGCGAGCCCCCGGAGAAGCAGCTCGGGCTCGCGGATTTTATGTGAGGTGGGTTCGCGGGACGGCGGTCTGCCGCCTCGCGCCGGGACATCCCTTCCGGGCGGCGGAGGACTGCCCCGGCACCTGCCCGGCGAGGAGCTCCGTCCCGGCGGCGGGTTGCCCGGCGGGGCGGGGCGCCATCAAGCTCATTACTCCAGACGTTCAAGAGGTACAGGCGCGAGTGTTACCGAGAGGCCAAAGGTGATCGACTCAAGATCGATTCTCGAAGGAGTTCGCAGGTTCGAATCCTGCCACTCGCATTCTGGTTTGTCAAAACCTCTTGCAGGGTCAGGCTTTTTGCCACATACTCTGTATCACTCCATCTCGTGCCGATTCGTTTTGGAGCGTCATCCCCCTCACCCCGGTTGCCCACCCGGAACTACCCGTCCTCGGTCTGCAGTGCGGGGCAGAAGTTGCAGATCGAGAACGGGACTTCTTTTTCACGGTCACGGATGAGACAATAAAAAGACCCATTGTGCTCTTCGACCCGGAACCCTCCCGGGAACGGCGTTCCCACCGGGTGACCCGGGCGGTCGAGCACGAAGATCGTAAATGCCGAGACCAGGTAATAAAAGGCCCGATGTCGGGGTGTATTCCGAAACGGGATCCGTTCCGGAGATTCATCCCGCTGGAAGCATCCATCGGGAATCATATTGCAGAACTCAACGAACGTTGCACGATCAGTGATCGGTTCGGTCATGGACCGGAACCGGCCCGACCGGTGCATGGCGAGAAGCTGGTGGTGAGCGCCGAATAACTGCTCGGTGATGAAGGGGTGGACCTGTTTCCGGTAGGGATCGGGCAGCCGGATCATCTCCGCGTGCAGCCGCCCCCCGATGATCTGAAGATCCATGAGCGAGTAACGACTGACTTCTTCGGCGAGGAGCAGCCCGAGATCTCCCTTTGTTACCGCGGCCGCCATCCGCCGGACCATTTGATGAATTGCACCTGCTTCGTCCTCTGCCGTGATTGGATCGAACTCCTTCCAGTATGAGTATACTGATAATCTTCCATTAATCTGGCGGGCGTTGACAGCAGTTGCTGTCACTCTGCTGAAAACTGCTGTCATTGCTGTCATTGTCTGGATCCCCGTCCAGCCGGACCGTGACCTCACATCCGCCGGCCCATTCGCAGCAGTGTTGTAGAGGCCGATCGCGAGGTATTTTTCCTTGAGTCCAGGGCCGGCCTTCCCGGGGATCTGTTCAGGGGGCCAGATTCCTAAACTACTAATTTAGTAGAATTTAGTAGTTCGTTAGTAGTTCGCGGCAGCGATACCTGGCACTTGCTAACGCGATACGTGGCTTCGTCCCGGTCGATTCACCCGGCATTCAACCTCTGGCATGTAGTGTCATGATCGGAAGAATATTGGGATGACTTCAACCGTTAGCGGACTTCTCTTAACACCCTCAAGCCTGCCCAGCACTGCGATTTTTTATAAAACAACATTCTACAGAGCGATAATGATGGTTAGGACAAATATTAACAACCCGGAGAGAATGAATCCCCATTTATGATCAGTCAAGAAAGATTCGAATTTATCAAAGAGAAGTATGGGTGTTACGCTAGTTGGGCAATATGGGCTGATGCAGGAGAAAAACCAAAAGACAATATTGGTGACCTGAGTGTTTTTGATCTAAAACATAATTCAGGTCTTTTAGAGCAATTGAATCCAGATATCATTCTGGTCGGGCTGAATATATCGCGCGGACGTATGAAGTATCCACTGGCGAATTTTCATGATGCGAGACCTGAAGCGATGGATTTCAAGATCCGGTATACGTTGAGAAGCTCCCCTTTTTGGGGCGCATACATGACAGATATCATCAAGGATTTTGATCAAAAAGTATCTGGAAAAGTCAGGAGTTACTTAAGAACACATAAACAGTTTGAAATTGAGAATGCAAAACTGTTTCATGAAGAAATAATCGATGTAGCTACTCATAACCCTACTATTATCGCTTTTGGAGATGTCGCTTATAGGATTCTAATGAGGAACTTCATGGATGAGTACAAGATTTTGAAAGTACCTCATTACAGCATTTATTGCAGCAAGGAAAAATACAGAGAAAACGTAGGGCGTATTTTGCAGTATGAATAGGGGGTCATCCCAATATTCTCTCAATCATGAACTACATGCCGGGTAGATCAATCCCAAGTATGGTGAGCCCGAGGTATCGCCAAGAATATCTCTCCCGGCATTTGTGCCACAGCCGGTGGCACTTTTCCACCCCATCCATCTCAGGATCAATTGAGAATGAAACAAGTATTTTCCCATGTATCCCAAAGAATCCAGACATTGGGAATAATATGGTCAACTCCCCAGATTGACCCTAATGAGATGGAGGGCCAAAGGATCCGGACTACTGATTCCGATAATAATATTTCACCGAACGATGATTGTGAAACCATGGCGAAGCCACTGCAAACCGGGCTGGAACTGACCGGAGAAGATGCGCTGCGTTTTCACCGGTATATGGAAGGCCACGAAGAGCTGCCGCAACGCGGGCGTGAGATGATGCGGGTAGCGGTTCGGCTGGCCGAGCAGGAGTAACTTCGATTACCGTAGGTATCTGAACGATATCAGGGAGTCATTCTTTCAAACCCCTGAATATGAAGATGTACTCCTTGCCCGACTTCTGCTTCGCCAGATATCCCAGTTTTTCGAGATGGAAGAGATCGTTTCTCGCTGTTCCATACGCCACACGGTATGTCTCGACGATCTCTTTGATCGTGATCGGCTTATCCGGCTTTTTAATGAGCGATTTGATTATTTCTGCCTGGCGGAGGCTCAGTCCTTCGCTCTTCTGGAGAATGTTTAGTGCCTGTCTGCTCTCTTTCTGCTTCTTCTCGATGTATTTCTGGATATTGTCGACCGCGGTCTTTACTGCGGCGAGATTGTAGCGGATGAAATACGTGAGGTCATATTCATCACTCTCGGTATACTGGTATGCCAGTTTATATTGCCCCTTCGTGTCTTTTATCGCTCTGGATACCGCCATATATTCGAACAGCCAGTAGTCCTTCCGCAGCATATACCAGTAAAAGATACTCCGTGCAGTCCGACCGTTTCCGTCATTGAACGGATGTATGTATCCTATCAGGAAGTGCAGGATGATGCCTTTGATCACCGGATGGATGAACTGCTCGCCGTCATTATTCGCAAAGGCACAGAGTTTTTCGACGAGTCCTTCGATCGACGCGAAATCGGGAGGTGTGTGCAGGACATTGCCCCGCATATCGAAGACCCTGATATCGTTGTTGTCTCTGAACCTTCCTTCGTCATTCGGGTCTTCGAGTGTACCGCTGGTAATGGTCTTATGAATCTGTAGAATCAGCTCCGGGGTCAGATCTTCGTCTTTTACCTGAGTGATCCTCTTCATCGTGATGTAGTTATTCAGGATCATCCTCTCGTCTTTCGTGGCGGGCTTCCTCTTTTCACGGAGCATCTTTTTTGCAATCGTCCTCGTGACTGCGGCTCCCTCGATCTGGCTCGATGCAATTGCCTCCTCCATCAGGGAGTTGATGATAAACTGGTCCCGATCGTGGGGCAGCGAATCGAGGCCGGATGAGATGCTTCCCGCTGCCGACTTATCAAGGAAATGAAGTTTTTCGAGGAAATCATCTAGAAGATTGTATTTCAGCTGAAGATCGTCGAACGGTACGTATTTCATGTCCTTTTTTCTGAGGGTCTTCATCAGTATCCAGACATAGAGCGGGTCTACCGGGAGTTCGCGCCATTTCAGCTCCTCCCAGTGCAGATACCTTTTGTTGTAGTTGAAAACCGCGTCGATTACATCTTTAGTATCCGCATACTCCCAGGCTTTTTTGAGATCTGCTGGAGAGTATTCCGGCGTGCGGGGGAGTTTCATGCTTAAATTTCATCTTTTGTTTCAATCCTTATTATCATTATCTATCAGTTTGTTACATTTTGATAGATATCATAAGTGAGGCGGTATGATATGCATCCATTACCAACGATAAAATCTGGTTCGATTTGACCGAAAGAAGATCGTATGATCTGGAATCAGAATCTCCCAATTTTGCAAAATCCCCATCTCTCCGGGCTTCTTCTCATTGACAGCACCTGCTGTCACTCTGCTGAAAACTGCTGTCATTGCTGTCATCATCGGGCTGGACGCCGACCCCGACGGTGACACCGCCTCTCCAGGTATTCAGGGGCGCTCCCGCTACCCTCGCCTGCCAGCCAGTCACTCCCGTCCGGCCGGCCGTCGCGTCAGCCGCTATACCCCGTCGTCGATGCGGCCCGTACCCCTCAGGCACCGGTATACGCCATACCCACTCAGCAGTGGCCTCTCATCAAACCGCTTGAGCGAGGGTCCCGCTCTTCTCTGGCAGAGCGGAGTCCAGGACAGAACCCTGCGTTCTTGCTCTCCTTGTCGGCCTTTGTGCCCCCAATCCGTTTCTTTTGCCGTCCACCACGTGAACGCCCTCCTGATGAGACCCGGAGGCTACCGGCGTTACGTATTACCTGAACGGCCGGAGGTCCCCTGAAGGTACTCTTACTCATCGTTGTTGCAGGATGGATTTATCTGATCTTCGGGTAACTACCTGCTCGTAGAAGACTTGGGGGGTACAGCATGTTCATCCAAAAGTTTTTCATTCCTGGAATCGCGCATAGCTCCTATCTCATCGGAGCTGGCAAAACGTGCGCAATCGTCGATCCGGTACGCGATGTAGGCAGATACCTCAATGCCGCCAGGGATCTCAACCTCGCGATCACGCATATCCTGGAAACGCATCTCCACGCCGATTTCGTCTCAGGACATATGGATCTCGCCGATATCACCGGAGCTGAGATATACGCACCGGCATCAGGCAACTGTGAGTTCGAACATGTTCCGGTGGAAGATGGCACCCAATTCGAGATCGAGGATATCTTTTTTGAGATCCGGGACACCCCCGGACATACACCGGACGGTGTGACCTACGTAGTTACGGATCGCTCCCGGGGGGACGATCCAGTTGCCATATTCCCCGGAGACACGTTGTTCGTCGGTGATGTGGGACGGCCGGATCTCTTCCCCGGAAGGGCCCGCGACCTTGCAGGCATCCTGTACGAGAACCTGCACGAGAAGATCCTCACCCTGCCGGACGGTTGCATGGTATTCCCCGCCCACGGGGCGGGCTCCCTCTGCGGCAGGGCGATGGGCGCGATGCGATTCTCCACCATCGGCTACGAGCGGAAGTACAACCAGGCTCTGACCATCACCGACAGAGAAGAGTTCGTCCGATCCCTCACCGAGGATATGCCCCCGGCACCCGATCACTTCAGCCGGTGCAGCGAGATCAACCGCCGGGGTCCGCCGCTCATCCGCACGCTCCCGGAGATCCGTCCCATGACCCCGGAAGAGTTCAGAGTCCGGGCGGAACAGGACGACACTATCGTGCTCACCGTCGGCGATTACACGGCGTTCGGAGGGCAGCACATTCCCGGAAGTTACCACATCGATATCAGCAGCAATTTCTCCACGTTTGCAGGATGGACACTCCCGCCCGACAGAGACATTCTGCTTGTTGCCGACAATCCCGAACAGTGCCGCGACGCAGTCACCATGCTCCGCCGGGTCGGACTTGACCGGGCCGCCGGCTACCTCGAGGGAGGGACCCATGCCTGGGTCATGGCCGGATGCGCCACCGATTACGTCCCCCTGCTCTCGCCAGTGCAGACCCGCGCGATGCTGGATCGGGAAGCAGTACAGGTCGTTGATGTGCGATCCCCGGCGGAGTACATGGAGGAGCATATCGAGGGGGCTGTCAACATACCTGCTCCCGACCTGAGGACGCGGTTCACCGAACTTGATCCCGACCGACCCGTCGTCGTGATGTGCAGAACAGGACATCGGTCGAGCCTGGCATGCAGCCTCCTCAAGCAGAAGGGATTTACCAAGGTCTACAACGCAGCTGGCGGAATTACCGGGCATCGTGCGGCAGGATACGTCTGAAGGGGTGGTTGCATGGACTGGACTCCCTACCTCGCCGGCCTGGGGATAGGCATTCTCAGCTGGTTTACCTTCCTCCTCTCGGCCAGACCTCTCGGATGTTCGACGGCCTATGCCCGAACGAGCGGCATGATAGAACGGGCTATCCGCGGCGATTCGGTGCTTGAGAAGCCTTACTACAGGAAGTTCGTCCCGCAGATCGATTGGGAATGGATGCTTGTCCTGGGCATTGTCATCGGTGCCTTCATCACAGCGATCGTCCGGGGTGAGTTCGCTCTCATCTGGGTCCCCTCGACATTCGAGGGGGCATTCGGATCGAGCAGCCTTCTTCGGCTCGCAGTCGCGCTCGTCGGGGGCGTCCTGATGGGTCTTGGTGCCCGATGGGCGGGAGGCTGTACAAGCGGGCACGGGATCTCCGGGACACTTCAACTGGCGATAGCAAGCTGGATCGCTGTTGTCACCTTCTTCGTAAGCGGAATCATCGTCGCTTTTCTACTCTACGGGGTGATCGCCCCATGGTAGAGGGTGCTGACAGCCCTCTACACCGCCTTCGCCAGAATCAGTCCTTGCAACGGCTTCTGGGGCTGGTGATGGGCGTTGCGTTCGGGGTCTTCCTCCAGCTGGGGGGCGTCACCAGTTATGATGTCATCATCGGGCAACTCCTACTTTATGATTTCACCGTGGTGAAGGTGATGCTCTCTGCGGTGGCTGTCGGCATGGTGGGCGTCTATCTGCTGGTGCATCTTGGTCTTGCCAGCCTCACCATCAAGCCGGGATCGATAGGCACCACGGTGCTGGGAGGGATCATATTCGGGTGCGGGTTTGCGGTCCTCGGATATTGCCCCGGAACGGTCGCCGGTGCAGTCGGATCGGGAGCACTCGATGCTCTCTTCGGCGGAACAACCGGCATTCTCATAGGCGCCGGGATCTTTGCTGAACTCTACCCCCGCCTGGATGCATCGGTTCTGCAACGGGGGAAAATTCCCGACATGACGATACCTGAACTTGTCGGCGTCCGGCCCCGGGCGGTGATTGTTCCGATGATCATTCTGATTATCGCCATTCTCTACGGGATCGAGTACCTGGGCCTCTGATCTCCGGACAATACTATAAATCCCGGTTTTTTCATACCGCCGCTGGAACCATGAACAAAATTGCACCTCCCCCACTGCCATCATGATCCGGAGAATTAGCAGGCGAGCCCGGGAATATCAAATCTAACCATTGGGCCTTTTGCCGCACTCAAAGGTGCAAGCATCTCGCGACTTGCACAGGTGTATTCGTTGCAGTAGCCCTTACATAAAAAAATAAAAAACGGTTTGAAATCTCGGGCGGCTCACTTGATCTTCTTCTCGAGCTTCTTGAGTTTCTTCTTGGCGGCCTGGCTGCCCGCAGCCGCCTGCTGCGCAAGTTCTTCCGCCTTGGCCTTCTTTGCTCTGTTCAGTTTCTCCATTTGTTTCTTGCTTGTCGGCATAAGGTTGCCTCGTTACGTCTTTGAATAACTCTATCTGCCGATTCCCGTCATATACGTATCCCTATCGCTGTACCAGCCGGGAAAACTCCGGGTAAATGGAAAACCGGCCAGTTCAGATTTTATATATGGGGGTCGCCGCTCCCGGCACCGGACTGTGGCCCTGCCTGACGTACGGCGAATCCTCTGCAAACGGAACCGTGCGCGATGCAGAGCGGATCTGTGAGATCATCTCCGGCTATCTTGCAGAACAGGGGTTCGGGATGTCCGCCCCGTGATCGCAAAGAGGGGTCCGGCGGAGGGTGGTAACACTCTCGTACTCAACCGGACCCGGTTTTTAGCACAACCTGAAAGACAGAACCCCGCAAAAAAAAGAAGTTTCACTCCGCCCCGGGCTTCACGTCAACGGCAACCCCCGGCAGGGCAAACTGCCTTTTCACCATTGCGAGAGCATACGGCAGGGCGAGCGCAAACGCCGCACACCCGAACGCCAGGAAGAGGTTGCCGTAGGTCGCGACAACGGCGATGATCGGCACGATGGCAAGCGTGGAGACGAACTGGCCGAGGTTTAAGGCCACCGAGAACCCGCCGCTTGCCCTGCCGAGGAACTGTTTCGGCGTAACTGCGGCGATCCAGTTTAAGATCGTCGGCATCAGAATGCCCTCGGCCAGACCGACGAGGATCACGGAGATCCCGACGGTGAGAAGCGACGTGGCAAACCCGAGGCCGCATAGACCGATCCCGAAGAAGACAAAGGCAAGGGTGAGCAGGGTATACCGGTGGAACCTCCAGGCGACTCTCCCGTAAACGAGCCCCACGAGCGAGGAGGCGCAGCCCATGGCTCCCAGGAATATCCCGGTGGTAAGCGCGAAGTTTTCGCCCACGACCCGTGCCGCATCCAGATTCGCAATCAGGTAAGGGAACTTCGTGGGCACCAGGAAGAACAGCATGTTCCCGAGGAACAGGGTCACATATCCGGGGAGGAGGAGGAAGGCCGGGAAGGTCTCCTCGGGCGCTCCCGCTGCCTTCTCGACGCTCACGCGAGCGGGCTCTCTCATCGTCAGGAGAACACCCGCGAGGATGACGATGCCGACCAGGTAAATGAGGAACGCCGCACGCCAGGAGATCCCTGCGAGGTACCCCCCGCTGATCTCGAGGACCAGTACTCCCGTACCCATTGCGGCCGCCTGGTACCCGAGCACCCTGGCGCGGGAAATCCCGTCGTAATAGCAGACGATCAGGGCGGATGTCGTGCAGATGATACCGGAAATGCCGATCCCGAGGATGAACCTCCCGACCAGTATTGCGGATAAGGAGGTGAGGAAAAATCCGGAACATCCCGCGATGGAGAAGATGGCAACGGAGGCGGCAAGGACCGGGATTTTGCCGATCCTGTCCGAGAGAGCACCGATGAAAAAGCCGGTGAGGGCTATCGCAAGCGCGGGAAGCGTAATGATCAGGGAGATAGTGGCTTCTGATGCATCGGGAAATGCGTCGCTGATTAAAGGTAGAGCCGGCGCGACCGCTGCTCCTCCCATGAGAACCATCATGGCTGCAAGCAGGAGGAAAAACAGCGTCCATCTCGTTGGTTTGAACGGTGTAACCATGCCTTATCCAGTCGCCAGTAATCCGACATGAAGAAAGTGGTCCTGAATACAGTAGCTGATTGCCGTGATCGATGATTCGCGGCCTTTACGACGAAAGAAATCGAGGTGAACGTGGGGTGAAGGTGTGCGCAACCCCTTCGGTTCTGCGGTTGGCAATCCCCCGCGAAATCCATGAACTGAGATCCCTTGCGACGGAAGAGTACACTATCAATCAGCCCGGGCAGGATTAGACAGTTAAAAAAGTCGCGTATCGAAAAATTATTCCACAAACAGCCCAAACCCTGATTGTGACCGATGTAAACCGGACCATGCCGATAATAAGGTGCCCCGACTGCGGTTCTGCGGTTCAGATTACGGTCGAGCACTTTAGAAACAACAAACCGATCGTCTGCGGCGGCTGCAACAAGATCATGACCCTTCGCGACGCCGATCGGTCGATTGACGACTACCTGAAGAATTTCAGGGCGGCGGCTGAAGACCTCGACCGCAACCTGAAGCGCTGACCGGGACCGCCTATCAGGGATAGCAACCCCGTTTCAGCGCTTCGTGAAATACTAATTTAGTAGATGTTAGTAGTTCGTTAGTAGTTCGCGGCGGCGACGCCTAGGTGACGCAAGGAGGCCAGGATGGCGCGCCAGAGCAGCCCGTCGGCACCCGACCCCCGGGTGAATGAACTCTAAGGAACGATGCCGTGTGGCCGTATGACCCCTCACCCCACACGGTCACGGTCAAAAGCCGAAAAAGAAACCCTTATCCAGATCTCAGACGACTAACCATCTTAATGGCCTCCGCCGGCGGGAACCTCGCCTCTATCCTCGGGTATGCAAAAACCATCCCGGGCTCGGTGTATCTCCACTTCCTCGGTTTTGTTGTCGGAATAGCGGCGTTGCTCGTCTTTTTCCAGTATTCTATCCTCTACATCATCCCGGCAGGCTTCACTCTCGACTACATCTACCTCAACATGACCACGCCGAATCCATCGAGCATGTTCCTGAGCAACTACATGCACAACCCGTTCGATCAAACACACATCACGAGCAACCTTCTCACCACAATCTCCCTTCTCGTCGCCGTCTTCCTCGCCGGCACGATCGTCCTGCCCGCCACCGGCTACCGGATGCCCCCGAAGTTCTTCCCCGTGACCTACTCCGTCTTCTTCCTCCTGTTCCCGTTCGCGATCTCCGGAATCACCGTCTGGTCTGCCAGGATCATGGGGATATCATGGTCATCCGGGTTTTCCGGAATAAGCTATGCACTGTTCGGCCTCCTCGTCTTTCTGATGCTCGGCTGGGCCTACACGGCGATACTTGAGAGCCCGAACCGCGACACCTACCGGCTGGCATTCGCCCTCCTCTCAATGACGTTCGTCAGCCTTATCCCGGTAACAGCCTTCATCCTTCTCGACCTGCGCACCAAAAACATCAACGTGTACGCACACCTCGGGGGGTTCGCGCTCGGGCTGCTCGTGCCGTCGCTGGTCGCGGTGGGCATGACTGCCGAAACAAAAGGGGAGAAGGTAGCGGTGGCGGCGATGCTTGCCGTGGTGATTTTACTGCCGAGCGTTGGGTGGATCGTCGTGTGAAGGCGGGTTACAGCCCGTGCTTCAGCCGCCCTACCCGGCAATCCCGAGCGTAAACCGGAACACCGCCCCCTCCCCGGGACGGCCCGGCACCCGGTCCTCGACCCAGACCCGGCCCCCGTACCGCTCGATGAGGATCTGCACGAGGTAAAGTCCGAGCCCTTCGCCGACGCCGCGTTTCTGCTGCTCGTAGCGGTGGAAGATCCCCTCCTTCTGGTCGTCCGGGACGCCCGGGCCGGTGTCCTCGACCGAGACCCGGGCGAACCCGTCCTCCTCCTCGACCCGGACGGCGACCTCGACATCGGGGCCGCCGAACCTGACGGCGTTGCCGATAAGGTTGTTGAAGACCACGGAGAGCAGATCGTCCGCCATGACCCGGTACTGTGTCCCTTCGTAGTGGAAGGTGCCGCCTGTGAAGTTCTCGATCGTCCCCCGGATGACCGCATCGAGGTCCGTCGGTTTGAGTTCCGGGGACGCCTGGTGAATCAGGCGGATGGTGGAAACAGTGCGCAGGATCTCGATGCTCTTTTTGATGCTGCGTTGCAGCTGCTCCGCGTACCGGGCCTCCTCTCCCTCCAGGGACTCGAGGAGCAGGTCGACGTAGAGGTTCGCGACGTTCTCGGTGTTCCCGATGTCGTGGGTCAGGATGTCGAGGTAGAGGTTTGCCTCCCGGTTCGCGGACTGCAGTTGCCGGTGCAGGCGGGCAAGCTCTTCGGCGTGGCGCACGAGCGCTTCTTCGTCACGCTTGCGCTCGGTAATGTCCCGGAAAACAACCACCGTCGACGGCAGGCCCTGGTAGAGTATGGGGGCACCGGTGATCTCGACCCAGAGGGTCCTGCCCTCAAGGGTCAGGAGCCTCTGTTCGAATAGCGGGATACCCGTGCCTTCCTGCTCCACCCGGCGGATGTACCCGGTGACGAGATCGCGGTCATCGGGGTGGACGAACTGCTCGAGCGGTTTGCCCAGGAGGTCTTCGGGACTTTTTGCACCGATAATCCGGACGCCGGCCGGATTCACGTAGACGATAACACCGTCCCGGTGTACGGCGACGGCGTCCGGCATGAGCTCGACCAGGGAGCGGTAGCGCTCCTCGCTCTCTTTTAACGCCTCTTCCGCCCGCTTGCGGGCTGCCCGTTCCCGCAGGGACGTGATGCCGAACGCCAGATCGTCGGCCAGTTCCATCAGCAGGTGCACTTCATCGGCGTGGAAGGCATCCGGCACCGCGGTGTAGATGCTCAGTGCGCCGAACACCCGGCCGCCGCCCTCACGCAGTGGCAGCGCAATGGCCGACAGGTAGCCGCGCCGAACCACCTCCTCCCGCCAGGGAGCGAAGTTGGGGTCGGTCTGGATGTCTTTTACGATACGGGGCTGGCCCGAACGGATAGCCGTGCCTGTCGGCCCGCGGCCGCGTTCGGTATCGGCCCAGGTGATGCCGAGGGTTTCCAGGAACCCTGCCTCAGAACCCGCATGGGCCGCCGGGCGCACCGCACGATCGGCGTCCTCTTCGGCAAAACCGATCCACGCCAGGGAGTAGCTGCCCTCGTCTACGATGATGCGGCAGATCTCCTGCAGAAGCGCCTGCTCTCTCGTGGCCCGCACGACAGCCTGGTTGCACTCGCTGAGGATGTTGAGCGTGCGGTTGACCCGGGCAAGCTCCGCGGTACGCTCCTCCACCCGCCGTTCCAGATCGGCACGGGCTCTCTGCAGCGCCTCTTCCGCCCGCTTGCGCTCGGTGATGTCGAGCACGATCCCCTGGTAGTGGGTGACGGTGCCGTTTTGATCGCGGCGGATCCAGGTCCGATCGTCGAGCCAGCGAACCTCGCCGGATGCCGTGAGAATCCGGTACTCATGAACGAACTCGTCGCGCCCTTCGCGGCTGTACCGGGAAACCTCCGCCGCTACCTGCTCCAGGTCGTCGGGGTGGATGATCCGTGCATAGGGAATGCGGCCGGATATGAAATCCGCCGGCGTATAACCGAACTGGCGGACGTTCTCGGAGACGAATTCGACCGGCCATCCCTCCGCCGCACGCCAGAGAAACGCAACGGCCGGACATCGGTTGACGATCTTCCCCAGCTCCTCCAGTACCCTCTCCGGCTCCTCTTCCGCCCGGTTGCGCCCGGTTACATCCATTGCCACCCCAACGATGACCGGGACCACCGGGTTCTCGTGCGCTCGTTTTCTGCCATCCAGTGCCCTCTTGTATTCCCTGCGGAGGATTTCGCCCTCCTCATCCAGGGGCCGTCCGTGGCCCGGGCTTACCCGTCTTTGCCGGCTAATACGCCGGCCCCCCGGTCTTCAGGAGAGAGGCATACGGGCGTATTCCTTCCCCTGGTACTCAAGCGTTTTGTCCATCCATCGATCGACCTCCCGGGGGCCTCAGCCGCAGGTTTTCGTCTGCAGTCCTGAAGAACGCTCTTCTCCATGCTGTCGGTCCCAACCCCGGGGCATCTCCGTTTCGGATAATCGAACTATGTTCTCTTCATACTATAACGATAGTCCTGCATGCATACCCGGGACAGGAGGGCCCCTACCTCCCCCCCGCCCCGGAGGCCGCCCGCTCCGTCAGCCATTCGTAGAACTTCCGGTGCCAGAACGGCACGTCCACCGGCCGGGAAAGCGACTGCCAGGCCGCCCACATGACCCGCTCGGACATGCTCTGCCACTCGCCCGCCCGCTTGGCCATATCGTCCGCCGGCTGCCCTACCGCGTGCAGGATCTCGTGCCAGATGCGGAGGACAATCGCTTCGTCGTCCCTGTCCTCGCGCGTGACCCGGACGCTCGCCCGGTTCTGCATCCCGCCCCCGAGGGCCCGGGCGGGGATCGCGTCGTCGAAGACATAGACGGTTCCATCAGGGACCGGGAAGGGGAAGCCTTTCCACATCGGGTCTTTCTGGTCGAAGTAGCGGACCTCCGGGGTGCCGATCCGGACGGTGAACTGAAAGTACGGCGGGATGAGGCGGAGGTGCGGCTCAAGCCTCCGCCGCAATTCTTCGGTCTTGAAGAAGAGGTCGAAGTGAGGCATCGGGGCCGCATTGGTGCGGGTAATGATAAACCATAGGGTCAGCCGGAGGGGGGGCCGCCCGGATCGGGGCGTTCCTCCCCGCGCGCCCGGAACGGCTATCCCCGATCTCCACCCTGCAGAGGGCCCCGGGCGAGCGCCTCCTGCCGCTCGTCGATCCAGGCCCGGGTCCAGACCCGGAGATCGTTGATGCTGGCGGACCCCTGCCGGCTGCGCATCGCCCGCAGGTGGTCCTCAAGTTCGTCGGCCATCGAAAAGATCAGCGCTTCGGAAGTTTCTTCCGGTAACGACCCCTCCACCCGCAGGCGGGCTGCCCCCAGGTCGAGAAAGTGTTGCAACTCGCCTGTTGCCTCGAGGATCGTGGTGAGATCCAGTCTAACAGTAGGCCCCATAAAGAGGGGATTGTCGCACCCGGTAATAATCTCATCCATTTGATTCAGGGCCCATAAACAGGCCCTCAGGCCGAATAAAAATCGCTTTAACACCCATTCAACCCGGAGGCCCACCTGCTCGATGACCGGGCTACCCCCCCCGGCATGGAGGTGCAAATCATTTTAAGGACTCCCGGCACTCAGGGCACGCCCCCTCGCAAGAGACAACGGAGGCGAAGAAGATGCAGGAGAGATCGGATGTAATTCTGGAGCGCAGGACGCGGACGGGCGGCGAAGAGTGGTTCATGTCGGCCGACGACATCCTGGACAAGAACGTGATCAACCCGCAGGGAGACGATCTCGGGGAGATCTCGGATATGCGGATCGGGTTCCCCGAGGGCAAGGTGGAGTACCTGGTGCTCAGGTACGGCGGCATGCTCGGCGTGGCGGCAAAGAGGTTCGCCATCCCGCCCGAAGCCGTGATCTACCGGCCCGGGGACGACAACTTCGTCGTGAACATCGACAAGCGGCGGCTGGAAGACGAGCGGGGCTTCGAGGAAGATCTCTGGCCCCGGGAAGCGGACTACGGCCTGATCCAGTCGGCCGGAACCATGGCTCCTCCGACCCGGGAGGAGGCGGAAGTCATGAAGCGCGAGGAGCCCCCGCCATCCGAGGTCGTCACGACGGAGCGCGTCGAGACGCGGCCCCGGCGGAGGTAACCCCGGACAGTAAGTCCGGGGAACGGCTGCTTTTTTTTCGGCGGTCGAGAGAAGTCGACCGCAAGGAAGATTACCCGGAACCGACGAACGGGCCGCATCGTGCCTGCCATGCCCGCACCTGCAGACGGCCAGGCGCCGCCGGAAGAGCGGACCTGCGTCGACCCCGGTAACCGGGAAGGAACCCCTAACCTGCGGCAGGTCGTCCTCATCGCCGTAATCGCCATCACCTTTACGGTCGCCTTCCTCGCGCTCTACGGACTGCTCAACAGGGTCGTCTGGGTCCAGAACGGCTTCGTGCAGGCCAATCCCTGGGCGGTCCCGGCAGGCGTCCTCGGCTTCTCGCTGCTCGTCGGCCTCTGCCGCAAATACCTGCACGCACCTACCGTTATCCACGGCGGAATCACCGACTCGCTCAAGGGCGGAGGGGAAAAGCCCGACTATCGGACGTTCCCCGGCGCATTTCTCTCTTCGATCCTCTCGCTCCTCTCCGGGGCAAGCGTCGGGCCGGAAGGAACCATCACCGTCCTGATGGGGTACGTCTCCCCCTACATCCGGGACAGGCTCGGGATCGGGTCTCCCGGGGCCGCGCTCGGGTTCGACGTCGCAGCCCTGGCATCGGCGTTCAACGGGATCGTCGGCAGCGTGCTCTTTACGGGGGTGTTCGCCACCGAGTTCCAGGTCGGCGGGAGCAAAAACGCCTTCCGGTTCCTCACCTGGAACCTGCTCGCCGGCGCCATCGGCTTTCTCGTCTACCTGCTTCTCGGGCTCCCCTCCTTCGCCCGGAGCATCCCCTTCGAGCCGATCGCCGAACTGCACCCCGCCTACATCCTCTACGCGGTCGTCCTCGGCATCCTCGGGGGGCTGCTCGCGATCTTTGCGGGAGTCGCCATGCAGGCTGCCGGGACGGCCATGGACAGGATGTTCGGCGACGCAGTCATCGCCCGTGTCCTCGTCGCCGGGGCGGTCATCGCGTGTGTGGGCTACTTCATCCCGGAGGTGCTCTTCTCCGGGGAGGGCCAGATCCACGGCATCATCGCCGATCCTGCCCGGCTCGGGGTCGGGATGCTGTTCGGCGTGGCGGTCTTAAAGATCCTCCTGCTCGCGCTCTCGTTCAAGAGCGGGTATATCGGCGGCCCGCTCTTTCCCATCATCTTCTCGTCCACGCTGATCGGGCTCGCCTTAAACCTCATCTTCCCGGGCGTGCCGGTCTCGATCCTCGTGCTCTGCATCGAGGCCGCGGCTCTCACCCTCGCCCTCGGAGCACCCCTGACGTCCATCCTCCTGGTCGCGGTCGTGGGCACGGCCGACCAGTACACGGTCGTGCTCCTCGTAATCTCCGCCGTCACCGCCATGCTCATCTCCGCAGCCGTGAAGGAGAGAATGGGTGGGCAGCCATAGCGGACGGTCCGCCCTGCACCAGGCTTTTATACTCCGGAACCCATGACGCCGACCGTCCATCCCGGCGTGCCGGGATGCGGCAACGAGGGGGGAAGAACATGCAGTTCATACACATATTCACCTGGGAGCCCGGGAAGACAGCCGAGATCATGGAGGCGCGGGCCAGGGAGGAGATTCCGGAAGGCGTGACCCTGATCAACGAGTGGGTCGACCTCGTAGGGAACATGGTCTTCCGGCTGATCGAGACCGATGACCCCGTCGCCCTCATGAAGGCCAGTTTTCCCTGGAATGATCTCGGCTACAGAGAAGTGCATCCGGTCATGGAATCAAAAGAAGCGTTGACCATTCTCAGGGGATGAGGAGGGGGCCCTCACACCCCTTCCCTCAGGCTGCCCGGCCTGACCGGAACCATGTATGGCGCCGAAAGGTCCCGTTTCACCACCGCTTCGATCCCGTAGACGGACCGGAGCATCTCTTCGGTGAGCACCTCATCCGGCGTCCCGTAACCGTAGATCGACCCTGTCTTCATCACCAGAAGGCGGTGGCAGTAGGTGGCGGCGAGATTCAGGTCGTGGAGCGCGATGACGACCACGAGCCCCTTCTCCTCGGCAAGGCCGCGGAGGATTTCCATGACCCCCATCTGGTGGCAGACGTCCAGGTTGCTCGTCGGTTCGTCGAGGAGGATCGCCCCGGTCTCCTGCACGAGCGCCCGGGCGATCATCACCCGCTGGCGTTCCCCGCCGGAGAGTTCGGCGACCTTCCGGAGCGCGAGATCCCCGAGATCGAGGAGGTCGAGCGCCGCAACCACCTTCTCCTCGTCGGTCCTGTTCACCGTCCAGTTCAGGTAGGGCCGCCTCCCCATCAGGACGGTCTCGAAGACCGTCGCCGCGGTCCGGTTCCCGGCCGACTGCGGCACGTAGGCCATCGCCCGTGCAACCTCGCGGCGGTGCATCGAGCGGAGCTCCCGCCCGTCAAGCATCACCTTTCCCCCGTTTGGGGAGAGCATCCCGTCGACGCAGCGGATGAGCGTCGTCTTCCCGCACCCGTTCGGCCCCACGAGCCCGAGTACTTCGCCCGCGTCCACCGAGAAGGTGATCCCGGAGAGCACCTCCCGGTCGCGGTAGGCAAACGAGAGGTCGTTCACCGATATCAGCGCCATCAGACATTCCTCCGGTGCATGAAGAGGTAGATGAAGAACGGCACCCCGAGGAACGCGGTCACGATCCCGACGGGAAGAACCTGCGGCGCGAGGACGCTCCGTGCGATGCTGTCCGCTGCCAGGAGGAGAAGAGCCCCCACGAGGCCGGACGCGGGGAGGAGCGTGCGGAAGTCCCCGCCGACGGCCATGCGGGTGATGTGCGGGGCGACGAGCCCGATGAAGCCGATCGTCCCGGTGAAACAGATGATGACAGCTGTGATCAGGGAGGCGATCATCATCAGGGCGGTCATCGACCGCTCGACGGGAACCCCGAGGCTGGCCGCCACCTCGTCTCCTTCCGCGAGGGCGTTGAGGTCCCAGGCGCGGTAGAGGAGATAGGGTATGGTGCAGGCGAGAACGAGGGCGACGATCCCGAGTTTCGGCCAGGTGGATTTGTCCACCGACCCGAACATCCAGAAGACCACCGCCTGGAGCTGTTCGGCGCTGCCGACGTACTGCAAAAGCGACGTCACCGCGGAGAAGAGGTACATAAGAGCGATGCCGGCAAGGACCATCGTCTCGGAACCGATGCCCCGGTAGCGGGCCATCCCGTAGATGGCGAGCGCCGCCAGCAGGGAGAAGAGGAAGGCGTTGCCGATGACGAGGTACTCCCCGCCGGCGACCCCGGCGCCGAGGACGATGGCGATCGAGGCGCCGGTGGCTGCCGCCGAGGCGATCCCGAGGGTGAAGGGGCTTGCGAGCGGGTTTCTGAGGATCCCCTGCATGACACAGCCCGCCACCGCGAGCCCGAACCCGGCACAGACCGCGAAGAGCACCCGGTGGAGCCGGAAGTCCCAGACGATGGTCGTCGCGAGGTCGGGGGCGTTGAATATCCCGGGGAAGAGGCCGGCCAGGATCGCGAGGTAGGACTCGCCCACGGTAAGGCCGGCCGACCCGAGCGTGACCGCGATGCCGATGAGGATGACGAGGCCGGCAAGAAGACCGCCGATGAAGAGGACGCGGGTCTTCTTCAGCCGGGTATACCCCTCCTGGATGATGACGTGCTGTTCCATGGCGGCACCGGTCACGGGTAGACGAACGTGCCCCGGGATGCGAGGTCGAAGTCGATCCCCTGGAACTCGGTGAGGTAGCGCTGGTGGACGGCGTGCGGGTCGAGGTCGCTGAACCGGTCCGGGTAGAACCACTTCGCGAGGTAGGCTGTCCCGATAAAGTGCTGGGCGCCGCCGAGGATGTCGGAGTGGATGACGTGGACGCGGCCGTCCTCCACCGCGGAGATCCTCGACCACCCGGGCCGCTCGAGCAGCGCCGACCGGATCGCGGCGAGCGCTTCGGGATCGTGTCCCGCGTAGCCGCCGGCGGCCAGGCCCTGCCCGGCCAGTTTGACGACGACCTGTGGGTCTGCGACGATGATCGCCTCGGGGTCGACGGCGGGATACTCCGTGGTCCCGACGGCGAAGGGGTTCTTCCCACCGGCGAGTTCGGTCTTCTCGTTGTAGCCCGCACTGGCGGCAACGGTCGTGTAGTCGAACCAGTACTCGAAGTAGACCCGGGTCTTCTCATCGTCCGGGATCCCCGCCGTGCCGTCCTGGATTTGGTCCATCGTCGAGCCGTAGAAGGAGGCGAACTCCTCCCCCCGTTCGGTCTCGTCGATGATCGAGGCGATCGTGCGGATCTCGCCCGCGTAGGTGGCGGGTTTGAAGCAGTCGAACCGCAACACCCGGATCCCGGGGCTGCTCGCCTCGAGCCTCTTCTGGATGTCGTCGCAGGCCGCGGTGCTGATCGTCGCGTAGAGGATGACCGTGTCCGGCCGCACAGAGAGGACCTTCTCCATGTCGGGGGACCAGATCGACCCGACGTTTGCCTTATCCCGGCATTCGGGGAAAAAAGCCTCCTTCTCGTGGCTGTATTTGTCGACGGCGACGACCCTGTCCATATCGAACCCGAGCGACCGCAGGGTCTCGAGGGACTCGCCGCTGAAGGTCACCACCCGGCGCAGGGGGCGGTAGAGCGTCACCGTTCTCCCCGTGGAGTCGGTGACCTCGCGGGGTTTTCCGTCCCAGCGGGCATACACCCAGGCGGCGTCGCGGATGTCGTCCCGGTCGAGGTCTCCCGTCCCGCCCATGCAGGCGGTATCAAGGTAGGCGAGGGCCGCCGAGGCGTATTCGGCACGGGTGAGCGTCCCGTCGGCGTCGGCGTCCCCGGGGATGCTCTCTGCCGCCGATGCCGGGACGGCGAGGAGCAGGAGGAGGGCGAGGAGGTACCACCGGTTCATCGCCGACCACCCCATCCGGCGATGAGGAGGGCGGCAGCCGCAGCGACGACCGCAAACTGCGGGGCTGCCTCCGGTGCGGCGGGATTCTCCCCGCCGCTCTCCGCCGCCGTCTCGATGCCGTCCACCGCGACGTGCGAGGCGGCAATCTGACCGTCCGACTCACCGAGGAAGTCCTCCCAGGTGCCGGTGATATCCCCGCTCCCGGAGGCGGGGGCCATGACGGAGTAGGTTATCTGGGTGTCGTTCGTCACGAGAAATGCGACCTGCTGCCCCCGGACGAGGACGCGGTCGTCCGGGTGGTCGGTCGCAACAAAGACGTAGCCGGCCGGCAGCGTCTCGACCACCCCGCCGAGGGCGATGCCGTCGATCGAGAGCGAGGCGGTGAAGATCTCACCGTTGCCGGGTTCGGCGGTCGAGAGCGCCCGGGTTACCGGGGCGCCGCAGACCGCGGCCGGGACGAACAGAAACAGGAGGACGAGGCAGAAGAGACGGTTTGCCGGGAATCCCATCATGGGTTTCCGTTTGTCGATCAGGTAATATGAACGTTTCTTATTGTGCTAACAAGTCTGAAGATCAGGTGTTCAGAAGTATATCGGGATGACTGACCGGGTGGAGAGGTGCATCGCAGGACACACTGGTGAAAGGCGGGGGGGTGCCGGAGTTCGGAATAGGATGAGTTTGGCATGAGGGTATGAGATCTGCAAAATACTGCCGGACCTGAAACAACGATTGTACTCTCCTTTTCAAGGGTTGCCAGAAGTAGAACGGTGAACCCTTCCCTACTTTGTCCCACCTACCTCAAGGTAGCCTCATCCGTTTCGGGAAGGACTTACTCACTAGATGCATAGTATGTATGCGGGGGATATAAACATCGTGCAAAAACCGCGGTCACAACCCGGGTTGATGAAGCAGGCGTAAATCCTCTTTGAACGCCCGCACACTACAGCATCCCCTGCTGCCCCATCGCAACGAGCAGCATCGCCGACGCTGCCGAGAGAGCGAAGATCGTCACCGCCCAGACGGCCACGAACGCGACGATCGCGAGCGGACTCGTCTCCCGGTAGGGCACGAGGCCTTCGTTCATCCCTTTCGCCGTCCGGTAGGCATCGTAGCCGCCCCAGAGCCAGATCGCCACCCCCGGAACGATCATGACAAAGAGGCCGAGGAGGCTTCCGAGCAGCACCAGGACGCCTCTTACGAACTGCCCGTTGTAGGCCTGCCCGAGGCCGTTGAAGATGAGCGAGAGCCCTGCGGCTATCGCCGGGTTCTTCTTCTTCTCCCGGCGGGAGACCTCCGCCTCCCTGAGAGCGTCCGCAAGCGAGACCCGTTCCGCCGCATCGCCGTGCATGATTGTCAGGTACGCCCGGCGGGACTATCATTCTTTCCCGGGCTCCCGACAGGGGACATGCACGCGAACGGTTCCCGCCCGTCCCCGGCGACCGGCCTCCCACCTGCTATATACGGGAGAGGCGTATACCCGGTGACGCCGGGATCTGCGGATCCGGCTTCTGGTGACGGTATGCAACAGGCTGCAGGAAAGACCCGACAGGAGAGGAAGGCGGATCTCAGGGATCTCGTCTACCGCATCCTCTCCGACGGCCTGATGATCTTCCTCGGCCTGGTGATGGCCCCAATCGTCATCATACCCCTCCTGGTCCCGACCCTCCCCCAACCGGTCGTCGAGTTCCTCAATATGGCCGATACGACGATCATCGCCATCTTCGTCCTCGAGTACGTCCTCAAACTGGCCCTTGCAGAGGACCCGGTGAGCCACTTCCTGGACCGCTGGCATCTCCTCGATCTCGCCATCATCACGCTTCCAGCCCTCGAGGTGGTGCCGGTTGCCGGTTCGACCCTCGCGAGGTCCTCGCCCACGCTCCGGCTCCTCCGGGTGCCGGGCCGGCCCGAGGAAGGCGCGGCGTTCCGGTTCACGCTCAAAAAGGCGGATCACGGCAGGATGAGATATCCCGGACCGGGAGATCGTGAAAGGCTGCGGTAAAGATCGGAAGAACTGCGGGTACATGATTGAGCGGGTCCGGCGATAAGCACGCAACCGAGCAGGAACAGGCCAACCCCGCCGGTCACCGGAAGGTGCGCCCCCCCGAAAAGACCGGACCCGTAACGGTCCAAAATGCCGTCTGGCCGAAAAAAAGGGTTCAGAGATATTCGTATATCAAAACGGCGACATCGTTTACGTCGTTCACCACGCCCTGCACGTCGTCCATCGACGCAAGGCCGGCGATGTTGTTGACGTAGATCGCAAACGTGACCGGCGTTCCCTTCGCCGTCGTCATGTAGCCGAGCAGGCCGCGGGTGTAGAGGAAGACCCGGCCCTGCTGGTCGCCGCTCGCCGAGGTTCCGGTCTTGGCACGGATCACGCCGTAGCCCGGGTCTCCCGGCCCGGCATTGCCTGCAAGCGTCCCGTCCACGCCGAGGACCGGCAGGGCGTCGGAGAGCGGGGCATACACCTCCGTCCCCGCCATGTAGGCCGCGAGATCGGTCGCCGCGAGGGGGCTGATCCGGTTCACGATGCTCCCCTCGCCGTCGGCGAGCAGCAGGGTGTCGGGGTTCACCCCGATCTCTTCGAGAAACGCCTCTTCGACAAAGAGCCCGGCCTCGACCGTATCGTAGCCCTCGTGGGCGGCGATGATCCCGAGCAGGCAGTTTGCGTAGAGGTTCTGGCTCACCTTCAGGGTCACCTTCGCGTACTCGGAGAACGGCAAAGAGACGAGTTCGGCGACTTTGGCCGACCCGTACTCGTCGGGAAGGCGCCCCGACGGATTCTCCCCGCCCGTGGGTGCCAGGACCGCCACCCCGGCGTTCTCAAGCGCGTCGATGAAGAGGCTTCTTGCGAACGCCGCCGGGACCTCCACGTTCGAGGTCAGGTTGACCGGTCCTGCGTTCGCCGGCACCGTTCCGGTCACCTCGATCACCGCCTGCCCGGTGTAGGCGGGGATCGCCACCGCCGGCGCCGAACCCGGCGCCCCGGTCACGACGCTGTTCTCGACCGTGTATGCGGACGATCGCGGCCGCCAGTCGACCGTCGCCGGCTCTCCCTCCCGCCCGGGAACGATCGTCACGTCGATCAGGTTGTCGTTGACGACGATCGGCGTCACCAGCCCTTCAGACATCATCTGCGTCTCGCAAAAGAGCCGGTCGTCGACGATCACGTCGTCCGCCGCCGTTATCCCGGCCGCGGCAACCTGTTCGGCCAGGCTCTCCAGGCCCGCGAGCGGGTCGGCCCCGACGAGCAGGCAGTCCCCGAACGCCCGGGCATCGCCGTGATCCTCGTTCGTGAACGCAAGGGTGCCGTTCGGCCCGGCCCGGCCGCCCATCGCAAGGTCGCCCGAGGCCACCAGCACCAGGTCGTCGCCGACCCGGTACACCGGCGTCCTGAACCGGTAGTCGGGGCCGAGAACGTCGAGAGCGGTCGAGACGGTGAAGACCTTCGTCGTCGAACCCGGCGTGAAGAGACGGTTGCCGTTCATCGAGAGCAGCACCTCACCGGTGGAGGTGTCCCGCGCCATCATGCCCCACGTGGCGTACGCATACCGCTCCTGCGAGATGACGGCGTCGATCCGTTCTTTGAATTCGGTTGCGTTCGCGGCGTCGGGCGGTATAACGGTGTCGGCCGGGGATGTGGCGGTGCAGCCCGCGGTGCAGAGCGCGGCAAGAACGATCAATACTGCGCCCGCGACGGTAAGCAACCGGCGACCTGTTGACGGTGTTCCGGGAATTTGCGCATCCATGAGTGGATCTTTGAGTTCTGCGGATTTAGGCGTTCTGAAAACGGTTGGGACAACAGTATGTGTTGTACGGTCTTTATGAACTCAGGAGAGCAATCACGGGAATGAAGGGAAAAATGGAGTGTAACGGGGCGCTGTTTTACTGGAAACGCCGCCAACAGGACTCGAACCTGTGACATGCTGGTTAACAGCCAGCCACTCTACCAACTGAGTTATGGCGGCAACAAGTGCTCTATAATGTCTCGCATGAATCGTATTAAACGTTACGGGAATTCTCTTTCCGGATAACCAGAAGGAGATCGATCAGTTCGTCGACCTCGCCCTCGAGATCGGAGAGAAGGTCGGCCGCAAGCGGCGTCGCCACCGCACCGGCCGGGGAAGCGCGGATATACCCCTCCTGTTCGAGGATTCGCAGCGAGTAGCGGACCCGGTGGTAGGGCAGATCCAGGATCTCGGAGAGCTTCATGATGCCGATGGGCTGATGCTCCACGACCGCCCGGATCACCTCAAGGTGCCTTGAGACGAGTTCTATCTCGGATTTGAGTTTTGCGAGCATTTCATCCGGCTTCGGGTATGGCAGGTTCACGCGCGTTACGGCTGTTCGTGCAGCCAGGCCTTCGTCAGGGTGTAATGTTTCCGGAACGAGAGGGAGAAGGCCGCCCCGACGGCGAGGAGGAGGATGCCGATCACGAGGCCGGGGGTTCCTTCGGGAGCGAACCGGAAGAGGACGAAGGCCGCCATGGCAAAACACAGGACGATGATGTTCAGCATGACCGTCAGTACGATAAACCTGCCCTTGAAGGCCTGTTTGGTTGCCTCATCCATTATTCATACTTGAACGCGGTGGTAAAAGTACTTGTGGTTTCAGCGAGAGAGTTGGTTGAATGAACGGACTGGATTCGGCTATCCGGGATGCGGGGGCAGCAGCATACGCGGCTTACGGCTCGTCTATAGATGCCAACGTGCGCTACCTGACCCGGTTCCGCACCACCGACCCCGTGGTCTACGTGGCAAAGCCGGGCGAGCGCGGGATTATCGTCGTCCCGCAGATGGAGCACGAACGAGCGGTCCGTGAATCGGCTGCGGCGGTCGTCACCCGGGCCGATGCCGGGTACCTCGAGTACATCAAGGCCGGGGAGCCGCGCTGGCGGGCGACCGCCCACATGATCGCGGACCTCGCCGGCGGCCCCGTCCTCGTCCCGGCGAACTTCCCGCTCGCCCTCGCCCGGGAACTCGAATCGTTCCACCCGGTCCTGCTCGATGACGCCGGAGCGGTCGAGGGGATGCGGGCGGTCAAGACGCCGGAAGAGATCGAGCGCATCCGCTCGGTGCAGCGGGCCACCGAGGCCGCGATGAACCGGGGGATCGCGCTCATCCGGTCCTCCGTCCCGAAAGGGGGCATCCTCCACCGGGACGGCCGCCCCCTCACCTCCGAGGACGTCCGTGCAGAGATGCACACCTTCCTTCTCGTCAACGGCTACCGCGGGGTCGATACCATCGTCTCCTGCGGCCCCGACACCGCCCTCCCGCACAGCCCCGGTACGGGACCGCTCCGGGAGGACGAACCGATCGTCATCGACATCTACCCGCAGGACGAACGGACCGGTTACCACGCCGACATGACCCGGACGGTGGTGAAGGGCGAGCCGTCCCCCGCGATCCGGGAGATGTACGACGCCGTCCGTGACGCCCAGGCCCTCGGCGCGTCGATGCTCCGTGCCGGGGCCGTCGGCGCCGACCTTTACCGCGCGGTGGTGGAGTTCTTCCGCGACCGCGGCTACGAGAGCAACATGCACGGGTTCACCCACAGCCTCGGCCACGGCATCGGGCTCGAGGTGCACGAGGAGCCGTCGCTCGGGCCGAACGGAGGCGTGCTCTGTGCCGGGAACGTCGTCACCGTCGAGCCGGGCCTCTACTACCCCGGGACCGGCGGCGTCCGCCTGGAGGATATGGGCGCGGTGACGGGGACCGGGTTTGACCGGTTCACCCAATACGAAGAGGAGCTCACGCTATGATCATGGATGATGAAGTCTACGACGCCTACCGGGAAGCAGGAGCGCTGGCAAGGAAGGTGCTCCGCCGGGGCGCGGGGCTCGTGAAGGAGGGGGCGGCCCTCCTCGACATGGTCGAAGAGACGGAGAACATGGTGGCCGAAGAGGGGGCGCTGCTCGCCTTCCCCTTGAACGTCTCCTTCAACGAAGCCGCAGCACACGACACCGCCATGCCCGGCGACGAGCGGACGTTTTCCCGCGGCGACCTCATCAAGGTCGATCTCGGTATACACGTCGACGGCTATATCGCCGACACCGCCATGACCGTCGACCTCGGCGACCACGGGGCGCTCGTCGAGGCGTCCCGGGCGGCCCTCGAGGCGGCGATCGCCGCCGTTCGTCCGGGAGTCGCCGCCGGGGAGCTCGGGGCGGCCATCCAGGCGGCGATCGAGGAGCACGGCTACCGCCCGATCGCGAACCTCACCGGGCACGGCCTCGACCGCTACGACCTCCACGCAAAGCCCATGATCCCGAACATCGGCATGACCGGGGGGGCCGTCATCGAGGAGGGAATGGTCTTTGCAATCGAGCCCTTTGCCACAACGGGGTCGGGGAAGGTCGGCGAAGCGGCGCGCGTGGAGATCTACAAGCAGATCGCGGCCCGCCCCGCACGCCTCCCGTCGGCAAAGCGGATCCTCGAGACTGCCCGGCCGCGGCGGGGGCTCCCGTTCTCCCGCCGCTGGGTCCCCGGCGACAAGGTCGAGATCGGGCTTTCCACGCTGGTCCGGGCGGGAATCCTTCATCCCTTCCCGATGCTGCACGACATTCAGGGGTCGTTCGTCTCGCAGGCGGAGCATACCCTGATCGTCACGGATACCGGGTGCGAGGTCACCACCCGGTGAGTTACGCTTATTGATAGCGCGCGCAAATATGTCTGCTCATAGACATGACCAGTGACACGGGTACGCGCGAAGTCCTCGCCATCATGGAACTCCTGCTCACCGCGGAGATCTTCAACCGGAACGAGGACCTCGGCATCAACGACCTTCATCCCCGCTGCCGGGAGTTTTTCAGCGCCGGCAGCGGCGGGAGCACCGAGGTGAAGCGCCCCCTGATCGTGAGCGAGGGAGCGATCAAGAAGGTGCTCGGCAGCACGGACGCCGTCTGCCAGGCTGTTCGCGCAAACCCGTTCGTCGGCTACGACGAGTTCGGACAGCGCCTGAGCCTGCCTTCGCTCGACGCGGCCGCAACATGGTTCCTCAAGAAAGGTGGCGAGGAAAGGGTCGAGGAGAACCCCGTCCTCGCATACTTCTTCGAGGGTAGAGACGGCACCGCCGCCCGGTACCAGGACGTCCGGGCGAAGAACCCCCGGTTCGAGGACACGAAGGAGTACATGGAGGCGAAGGTCTCCCGGCTCATCGCGGGGAGCGAGGAGATGCGGGAAGCCCGCGACCTCATCATCATCAGCGCGCCGGACGAGGTCGAGTTTACGCTTGCAAAACTGGTCTGCACCCCGCGGCAGGAAGAGATCATCAAAAAGATCGGCGTCGCCCTCGAGCACCGCGACTTCTTGAAGCAGCACCGGATCTACGAGTTCGGCCGGCTCCTCTTCGTCGGCCCGCCCGGCACCGGGAAGACCTCGCTTGCGCTCGCAATGTCCCGGGAGCTCCACATGCCGGTGCTCGAGGTCCGTCTCGCGATGGTCACCTCCCAGTACCTGGGCGAGACCTCGAAGAACATCGACCGTATCTTCGACCTCGCAAAGAAACTCGCCCCCTGTATTCTCTTCATCGACGAGTTCGACTTCGTCGCGAAGACCCGGGTCAGCGACGACCATGGCGCGATGAAGCGGGCAGTGAACATGCTCCTCAAAAACATCGACCAGATCAGTTTCGTCAAGAACGGCGTCCTCCTCATCGGGGCGACGAACCACCCCCGCATCCTCGACGAAGCGGCATGGAGGCGCTTTGATGAGGTGGTGGAGTTCCCGCTCCCCGACCGGGCGATGCGGCAGGCGATCCTCGAGAAGGTCGCCGCCACGATCGAGTGCGACTGCGACTTCGCGGACCTCGCCGGCCGGACGGAGGGGTTCTCGGGCTCCGATCTGCGTATGATGATGAAAGAGGCGGTGATGTCGGCGCTGATGGAAGACCGGCACCGGGTCGACCCGGTGGACATCGAGCAGGGTCTCCTCAGGGTCGAGGAGCGAAACGTCATCCGTACAGGGCGCTAGTATGCGAATCACGCTGCTCGGGACCGGCGACGCCATCGGAACGCCGAAGATTGGGTGCGACTGCGAGAACTGCCGGGCGATGGTCGCGGCGGGGAGGTCGCGGCTCCGGACGTCCCTCCTCGTCGAAGCGGAAGGAAAGCACATCCTCATCGAGTCGTCGCCGGACCTGCGGCAGCAGCTCCTCCGGGCCTGTTCGCCACACATCGACGCGGTCATCTGGTCCCACGGCCACTACGACCACTTCATCGGATTCGGCGAGTTCTACCGGGTGCAGAAGGTGCCGGCGGCCTACGCGCCGCCGCAGGTGATGGACTACTGCTCGGGCTACCTCCACTTCCTGCCGTTCGAGAAGCACCCGGTCCCGGAGTATGAACCGTTCGACCTCTTCGGCGTCACCTTCACGTTCTTTCCGGTGAACCACCCGCCGGTCCACACCTGCGGGCTCCTGCTCGAGCACGACGGCGTTACGGTCGCCTACACCGCCGACACGCGGGAGGATATCCCGGAAACGAGCAGGGCCCTTCTCGTCGGCGCCGATATCGACCTCCTCTTCGTCGACGCCATCGCCCCGGAGGGCTACGCCATCAGCAAGCACATGAACTACGCCGAGGCGGTCCGGTTCGCCCGCGACGTCGGGGCGAGGGACTACCGGTGCGTCCACATGAGCCACCTGGTCCCGCCGGGCATGCCGCACGCCGGGTACGATATGGAGACGTTCTGCTGGGAGTAGGGGAGCGGGAGGGTCAAGCCCGATGGGCGTGACACGTGTCAGGCCACGTCGACAGGTATGGCGTGGGTTGGATTATTCTCAGCGCGGACCGGCGTCATCACCATAGAGACCGGGAGCAGGCCGATGACGCCGGCAACGATATTCTGAAGATTTTGTTCTGTTTCATGGCTCAAATCCTCCTTTCGCGCATGTTCCGAGAGGCCACGGATCCGTAGCGACCAGCCTCAACGGCGGCCGACAGCGCCACCCTCGACCGGTGGCGTTCCAGATGACGGAATCGCTGCCGTCGAGTTTGAAGATCTCGTAGGGCTGTTTCCCGCGCCAGGGCCGGATCTCTCCCCTGATGAGGTACCCGCCGTCTGCCGTCTGGATCATGCTCGTTGCTGTATCATCTCCTCCGGTATCGATGACAATCTGCCACTGTTCCGTTCCGCTGGCGTCGACCTTAAAGACTATTGTCGCGGCCTACCCTATACTCCGGCACAAGGCACCCCGCCGTGAGGACCATCAGAAGACAGAGCACGGCCATCTGGATGCCGATCCCCCAGAATGCAGCTGGTTTCATGCTCGCCTCTTTATCATCCCAATGTACACCACACGCGGCGCTCGCAATTGTTCATCTCTCTGTTCCGGGATAAACTGTTTATGGGACAAACACCCGCTTGAAACTTCCTTTATAGGAAAAATAATCTGCGGCCCCGGGGATTACGACCACCTCACGCTGCACTGCACAGGCGCATCCACTCGGAAGAATCCATTTGAGGACCAAGGACCAGCTCTGGCGGGGAGATGAATACCGTGAACTTCACGGGGATGTCCTCAATTCCCATCTCCTGTGCCCGCTCATCAAGCATCGTGTACACTGCTTCAATCGAGGAGACGTTCTTCGGCGGAGGCGGGCCGTTCCAGATGCCCACCCGGAGGTAGCTGTCGATGTCGTAGCCGAAACCGATGAGAGACCCGTTGGGATAGAGGTAGCGTTCCCGTATCAGATCCTCTGTGGCGGTGGTGAAGTTCGAAAGCGCTATCCCTTTTCCGCCTTTCGAGATGGGAAGCCCTCCGAGCGTGACGGTGACGGGCTCCCGCCTGTTCAGGGCGGCTTTGAGGCGTTCGACCCCCGGGTCGGTGAAGGCCGGTTGGGAGGATTGGAGTTTCGCGGCAGATGTTGTCGACCCCTGATCCCGCAGGTCTTCCGGATAATTAGAAACGTTAATCCCGTTAAAGTGGCGCTGATCGATTCCAAGCCCGGGATCTGCCCGTACAGAAGCGGATTGTGAAGAAACTCCCGAAGCAATCCTATCTGCAACAGAGCGATATTTATGTAACTGTCTAAGCCTTTCTGCAAGTTCTCTGCTCTCACTTTCACTCATGCCGTCAAGATATGATATCTCAGGCATCTCTTCGATCATTTGAGAAATTTCCCTGTCGCTCAATCTGTTTCCTGCATCATCAAAGAGATGAGGACTTCGCTCTAGCACTACATCCCTGTCTACTGGATCCCCTCCGGACGGAGGGATATTCTCCAGAGTGTCCTCATTCGCGCTCACCGCCGCCACGAAGATCGTGCTGACGATCAGCAACGCCGCAAGCAGGGCGCGGATCCCGGAGAGGAATTTCGTCTTCATGGTTCCAGTCCTCCTTTCACGCGCATCCCGGGAGGCCACGGAACCGCAACGGCTATCCCCGATGCGCAGCCAACACGACCATTAGTCTCCGGGCACGCGGGACGTTCACCCATCCAATTCGCTACTGGGCCGGGTGAGCCTCCGCGCCGGTTGCAGGCGCCGCCTGCGAAACCCATGGTTGAAAACTCAACGTTCTTTTATATCCCTTTTCTGTCACGATCATCTACACGTCGAGGCGTTTCGATACATTTCGCCTTTCAAAACATGCCGTAACTGCCTGGGCCCACGTTGCATCGGCTAATAAGAGAACAAGCATAACCCGGGAACCGGGGAGGCGCTGAACGACGAGGGGCAGGCACCCTGTCGCCGAGGGCAATCCCCACATCAGGTTTCCACACCTCAACACAGTTCCGTTCATGTTGTACTCCCACAACTTCGCCAGCGAGGGTCGGCATCTCACTTGTGAGATCAATCAAGTATCCCCTCCATATCAATGATCGAGTACGATGGATAGAGGTAGAAGAACATCGTGCTGTTATAGACCATAACAACCCTCTCGTTCCGATCATCGAAGACGTGCCACCATCCCTCCATCTTATCCTTAGCCTGATGATAATTCCCCGGGCGAGGACCTGAGACAGGCTCTGCAACCCAGACCTCGGCATCGCAGTAGCCACCGGTGGTATGCCCCTCCTGTTCATCGACTCCGATGTAGAACGATAGCCCCTCCTTTTGGAACTCCACGGCGGCGGAGCCCCGAGCGCGGTCTTTTGTATCGTTCATCTCGTTGATCGATGCGACGTTCCACCCGTTCTCGATCAGGAGCCGCGCACGCGGATCGTTTCGGAGAATCGAGGAGATTCGCGTGACATTCGGGCTGAAGTCCGGCCCGCCCCTGATCTCGGCCTGCGAGAGGTCGACAGGCATCCCCGTACCCCCGGTAGCCGCGGAGGCGGGTGTACAAGAGCCGCTCATCGGCAATCCTTCCGTGGTGCCGTTCTGCATGCCGTCATCCCCGACGGCGTCCCGGGTATCAATACAACCGCAAGACGCCAGCAAGATCATGAGAACAAAAAAAAAGGGAGCATTCGGTTTTCATTCAATCATCCTAATTCGCAGTATGGAGTTTTACCTCGTACGGGTTTTGTATCATTTCGACGTAACATTGGTTTATTTAATGAGTCCAGACTTACTCAATGGAGTTAGAAGAATTCTCCAGGGGAGGAGGCATCCGGCGGACTTTGTAAACGCTCCCCTCATAGGTCACATCAACGAGGAGACTTTCGAGTGGTTCGTGAGTGGTGATATTGGAGCGGTCGATCCGGACAACGTAGAATTTTTTAAGACTCTGCTCACGTATATCCGGGACGCTCAGCGTCCCGACGGAGATCTGGAACGAATCGTTTTCGATTGCTTCAGCAACTCCCGGATGGGAAAGGGCGACAATGACCGCATCCGGTCGGGAGATAGGTTCCGTAAGCGAATTATTGATGCATTCGGAGAGCGTCATCGGTCGCTCCTCAACGCAACCGGTACAGCAAAATAGGGCAAATGAAAGGATAATTATCAACCCTCCAATTGCTCTTCTCTCATGTAATCCACGTATCGATTCTGTATGCATTTGACCACCATGGCTTGTAGAAGTCTCCATAAACTCCTTCAGTTTCATTTTGCGCAAGATATGTTGGGTTCGCTAATTGTGCATCCAACTGCTCATTCCACCACACACCATACCCGTTGTAATAAACATAGGAATCCCATACGTACGAGGTTGATACATCGGAGAACGATCCAGGGTCGTCTCTGATGTACTCATGTACCTCATTCAGATCACCTTCTGCAAAGGGAACAAAACCGGTCCGAACAACCTGTCCTTCCCATGAGATCATATAGGGGTAACCTTCCTGATACTCCACATCGCTGACGTATATCTCAAAATTGTAATCCCTGCTGCCGTCGGTAAGGTCGTAATGCGTGACCCACTCATTTCCCACATCGTTGTTATCATAGGTGAAGATATAGTAGTGACCTGGATTCCAATAGACTGTTTCCACACCGATTTCGATCCAGTTATCGGTTGAGCCGATCTTTTTCCCAAGATGAGTCGTAAGATACTGGTATTTGGTTCCGCCTGAGGAGCATTCCATCGGTCCGGGATATACCCTTCCATTGACCCCGGAAAAAACCGTATCAAACAAGAACATACCAGAAGGGATCAGATCTTCTCCCGAATCCCTATTCTCGGCCATAATATTTGCTTCGCCATGCATCGAATAGTTTATCCCTTCCCTTCCTTGTTGCAGGAGCGGTGATATCCGTTTGTTGTCCTCTTCTGTCCATCCGGAAATATACGATACTCGTGGCAGATTGACAATTGCTTCCGCAATTTCTTCCTCTGAACATCCCTTGCTTCGAAGTTCGTTAATGAACGAGGGGGTCCTTTCCTTAAGCATAGCAGGATCCACAATGTCCAGATTTGCAGTCTCGGACGTCTTGCCGTCCATAGCCATCGCCGGCACAACACCCACGCTCACCAG
>NZ_DAFZ01000057.1 GCF_002498065.1 Methanoculleus sp. UBA208
TGTCCCCACCCCCCTCTCGGCGATACCCCCTTGAAATCCGTGTATAGAGTATGCAACCGAAAAGGAAGTATGAACCGCTCGAAGAGCACTGCTCAAACTTCAACTACTCCACCGGCATTCTCCACCTCAAACTGCCGAAGCCACATCTCCGCGCAGGCTATCCGCCAGAACTCGGTGGAGTACGCGCTCTTCCCTTCAAGGAACTCCCGGTAGTTTTCGAGCACCCGCTCCGCGTCCCAGTATGGCCGTTCTGCGAATTCAGGCGTTGAGAAGAGTTCGAGGATATGGGGTGCAAGTTCGCCCTTCATCCAGACCTCTTCGGGGGTGACGAACCCCATCTTGTCCATCCTGCACCGGATGGCGTCGGGGACCAGCCCCCGGATCGCCCGCCGGAGGACATACTTCGTGACGCCGCGGCGGACCTTCTGGTCGAGCGGGAGCGACGAGAGGTACTCCACCAGCCGGTAGTCGAGGAACGGGACCCGGGCCTCGATCGAGAAGGCCATGGAGTTCCGGTCCTCCCAGTGCAGGAGGAGGGGGAGGTTTGAAGCCACGGTCTCGCGTTTCAGCACCTCATCGAGCGAACCCGCGTACCGGAGGACCTCCGGCGCGGACCCCCGGAGAAGGTCCCGCCGCTCCGACCGGACCCGGAACTGCCGGGCCGCCCACGAGAAGAAAGACCGGTGGTGCCGCATGCTCCCGATCCCCTCCCGGAGGGCCGCGAGGATCTCCCCGTGCCGGAGGAGGCCGCGGATGTAGGGCGCCTGGTAGGCGATGTATCCTGCAAGCTGCTCGTCGGCGCCCTGCCCGTCGAGGACCACCTTCACCTCCTCCCGCGCAAGCCGCATCACGCAGTACTGGGCGTAGATCGAGAGAGAGGCAAACGGCTCGTCCTGCATGTAGAGCAGCCTCTCGATATCCTCCCAGAGCCCAACCGTAGCGGGGGTGGTCCGGCGGCTGTCGACGCCCGTCGCCGCAACCACCGTATCGATGTGCCGGCTCTCGTCGAACCTCGGGTCATCGAAACAGACTGAGAACGTCTTCTGCCGGTCGCCGACGCTCTCCGGGTTCTCCGCCCGCAGGAGAACGTTGATCAGGGCGGTGACCGTCGAGGAGTCGATGCCCCCCGAGAGGCATGTCCCGACCGGGACGTCGCTCCTGAGCCGGAGCCGGACCGCATCGGTCAGGAGAACCCGGACCCTTCGCGCGGCGGCCTCGTCGTCGACCCCTCCCGGGGCGGGGTTCACCTCGAAATCCCAGTAACGCTCCGGCTCCCCGGCACCCTCCTCCGAGACGACGACTGCGTGGGCCGGCGGGAGCTGGAAGATACCGTCGTACATCGTCCCGGCGGTGTGGTCCGCGACCCCCCACGCAAGGAAGGTTAAGAGCATCCGATTGTTCGGCATCCTCCCGACTTCGGGATGCGCAAGGAGCGCCTTGATCTCCGAGGCGAAGAGAAACGAGTCCCCGGCCACGGTGTAGTAGAACGGCTTGACACCCAGGCGGTCCCGGGCGCAGAAGAGTTCGCGGCGGCGCCCGTCCCAGAGGGCGAACGCCCACATCCCGTTGAACCGGGCGAGGCAGTCCCGTCCCCACTCCTCGTAGGCATGCAGGATCACCTCCGTGTCGGTCGCGGAGGCGAAACGATGGCCGGCGGCGAGCAACTCCTCCCGGAGCTCGCGGTAGTTGTAGATCTCGCCGTTGAAGACAATCTGAAGCGATCCGTCCTCGTTTCCCATCGGCTGCCGCCCCTCATCGGAGAGGTCGATGATGGCAAGACGGCGGTGGGCGAGGCCGACCGGGCCGGAAAAGAATTCCCCCTCGCCGTCGGGGCCGCGGTGAAGGAGCCGATCCGCCATGGCCCCGACGAGGGCCGCGTCCGCCTCCCCCCCGTTCAGGGCAAACTGCCCGGCAATACCGCACATACTCCGGCTACCAGGGGTCGATCACCTATCAGAGCAGGTCTTATCCAGACCCGTGCCGTTGATGTCGCATGAGGGGCAGAGGACCGAACCGTTCACCACCCGGTAGGCGTCCGCGAGGACCGCTGAGTTCGCGAGCAGCCCCGCGATCAGGATCACCTCGAGAATCTCGGCGCGGGTTGCGCCCTTCGCCATTGCCGCCTGCATGTGATACTCGACGCAGTGACTGCACTTGAGCGCGGCGCCCACCGCGAGGCTTATGAGCTCGATCACCTTCGGCTCGAGCTGGCTGGTCTCGACCACGGCACCCTTGTAGAGGTGGTGGGAGATGAGGATCTCGGGCCGTTCCGCCATCCGCTCAAAGATCAGGGGGACCCTGCCGTACTCGCTCTCGATCTCGCGGAGTAGTTCCTCCGCGATGACGTCCGATCCCCGTTCTGCAACCCTCGCAAGTACCTTCTCGAAATCCATCGCAACTACACCAATACCCTGGTTTCCGAGAAAGGTTTAATCCGAACCAATATGTAATTGCGCATTCGTGACGGCGTAACGTCGGCGATATCCCCAACGGTGACCCCGTCGGCGACCTTGAGCGCCCGCACGGCATCGGCGTACAGGTCGTAGGGGAGTTTCACCCGGAGCCCCTCCATCTGGGCGGTCACCGGCGTCGGGTGTGTCAGCATGGTGACCTCATGGATCTGCTCCTCGACGATCGCCATCAGGCGGGGTGGGAAGACGGAGAGCGGGTCCCTCGCGAGTTCGTCACGCCGGGCGTCCAGGGTGCGGGAGACCTCGTCCACCAGTTCGTCGAGTTTCGCGAGTTCCTCGGGGCGCTTGAACCGGTGCATGATCCGCCCGACGCCCCCGACATACCCCTCGACGGGCGGGTCGATGATCCGCATCAGGGTCTCGCGGTCCGGGGCTCCGGTCACCACGATCGGCACGTGGATCCCCCGCCTGAGCACCGGGAACTTCTGCCGGATGCACTCTTCGAAACTCCCGAGCACGTAGACGGCAAGGTCGTGCTCGTTGATGACGTCCCGCTCCTCGTCGTTGAGGTTTGCTATCCGTTTTCCGAATCCCCGGGAGAGCCCGACCATGTTGGTCTTCGCACCCGCACGCCGGAGATACTCGGCGATATCGCAGGAGGTATGGGGCAGGTGGTGGATCTCGAGACTCGGGCTGACCACGGCGATCTCGGTCCCGACGAGCGGCGCCTCGACCACCTCGCCGGCGAGCGGTTTGGCGATCTGCCGTATCAGGTCGATATCGTCCCGCGGCACGAACGACTGGAGCACGACGTCCTGGGCCATGACGTGTTTCTGCACGATGTAGCCCCCGAGGTCGTCGATCAGGTCCATGATCTCGTCGTGCCGGTAGACGCCCCCCTTGTAGGTCACCGGCACCAGCGTCGTCACAGCGTCACCCCCATCTTCTCAAAGATCGGCACGACCATCGTCTCCACGATGTCGACCGGCAGGGTATCCTCGCTTGCCACATAGTAAAACTTCCCGTCCCGGATATACTGGCGGCGGACCTTGAACCCCTCGGGGGCGATATACTGGAGCGCGTAGATGACGTCCTTATACAGCGTCTCGCTCGGGTCGGCCACCACCATCTGCTCGAGATCCTCCTCCCCGGCCGTCCCCGCCGGGAGGACGACGGTGAACCGGTCGGGCTGTTCGACGTTCTCCTTGCCGTAGAGGATCCAGAGTTTCTGGAGAAGCGGCGCAAGGTAGGTCTCGTCGCCAATATCGAGGACTATCTCGTTCTCGCTGCGGTTGACGTTTGCGAAGTCGGCGACGCGGATGGCGCGCGGCATGTGGCGCAGGACCCCGGCGGCAACGAAGATCGGCACCTTCGGGTCGACGTAGATGTGCAGTCGGTCGACCACCTTGATGAGATCGAGGTCCTGAAGGACATCGCCCGCGATCCGCTCGTAGGCGTCCCTCCCGACCTCGTCCGGGGACTCGACCACGAAGTAGTTCAGCGGGGGCATCTATTCTCCCTTGATGAATCCGGATGCCAGCAGGGCAGACCCGACCGCGCCGATGTACTGCGAATGGGGCGGGACGACGATCTCGGTCTGCAGGAGCTGGCCCATCGCGTAGACCAGCCCCTCGATCAGCGAGGTGCCGCCGACCATGATCACCGGCTCCTTGATGTCGATCTCCTGCAGCTGCTGCTCGAATACCTGCTCCGCTACGCTGTGGCAGGCCGCGGCCGCCACGTCCTCGCGCGAACTCCCGGCCGCGAGCGCGTTCACCAGACTCTGCGTCCCGAAGACGATGCAGTAACTGTTCATCGGGACGTTCACGCCCATGCCCTTCATGGCCAGGGGCCCGAGTTCGGTGATGTCCACGCCGAGCCGCTTTGCGGTCATCTCCAGGAACCTGCCGCTCGCGCCGGCGCAGATCCCGCCCATCGTGAAGGTTCCGGGGATGCCGTCGATGACGCTGATCGCCTTGTTGTCCATCCCGCCGATATCGATGACGGTCGCCGAGCCCCGCTGGTGGTCGGCGAGGTAGACGGCGCCCTTCGAGTTCACCGTCAGTTCCTCCTGGACGAGATCCGCCCCGAGGTGCTTGCCGATCAGGAACCGGCCGTATCCGGTGGTGCCGATCGCCTGGATATCTTCGCGGGTGAGCCCGGCCATCTCGAGCGCGTCCGCGACGGCGCTCTCGGCGCTCTTGATCACCTCGGTCGTCGGGTGCCATCCGGTGCCGACGATCTCGTTGTCCTTCATCACGACGGCCTTCGTCGTGATCGAGCCCGAGTCGACGCCCATCGTGATCCCGGTCTGCTCCTCACGGGCAAGGAGCGCTCTCCGGTGGGCGATGGTGGTCAGGGCCTCCATCCGGGTGAGGAGGGTGCCCGCGGTCGTCCGCTCGGTGAAAGAGTAACTCACCACCGGCAGCCGCGAGTGCTCGTGGATGTACCGCCGGAGTTCGTTTCGGACGATCGCCGCCTCGGCGCACCGGAAGCAGGTGCCGATGAAGACGCCGTCCGCGTCCACCGTCCCGTCCACAAGGGCTTTGCCCCGGGCGATCATGAGTTTTAAGTCGGCGCTCCGGACGTCCAGTCCGAACGTGTCGACCGCCCGCTCGACGTCGGCGAGAGCGATGTCGGGGAAGAAGACTTCTGCGTCCACCGACTCGGCGGCCTCGTATATCTCTTTCTGGACGCCGCTGTATTCCGGCCCGCAGGAGAGCTGGGCGATCCTCACCTTCCGGCTCATGTTTCACCCCCGTTTTCGAGACCGTCGAGGAACTTCTTGATGGCGGCGACAAACTGCACGCCCTCCTCTTCGTTCGCGGGATATTTCAGTTCCAGGATCGGGATGCCGCTCTGGCGCAGGGAGAAGAGGATCAACTCGTCGGTGCGGGCGCACCCCATGCACCCGAACGCAAGGTCGGCGTCGGTGACGATGATCGCGGCCTCGGCCTCCTCGATGAGGGGGCCGTAGATCGCCATCCGCCCCCGGACACCGGACGGCACCTCGACGGCCGCGTACTTCAGGCCGCGTTTGGGCTCTTCGGGCGTGATCTGCAGGGGCGGGGAGTCGACCCCTGCGGTCTGTATCCGCTCCCGGATACCGAGGGCTGCACCGAGCGGCTTATGACCGAACCGGGCTACCAGATCGGAGAGGATGAGGCTCGTTGCAGGATAGATAAACACTTTTGCCATTCTATTCAGGACTCCTCTGTCTCTATCAGTTCTTGTAATCGCTTGATATCGAGTAAAGGTTTCTTCTCGCTTACGGGCGGCGTCGGTTCGGGCACCCCGGCCTCCTCCCCCCGCCGGTCGAGTTCCTCGAGGCCGCGGGTGATGTAGCGGAGGATGCGGAACTCCCGTTCGTGGCCGAGGTAGCCCGGCCTCGCTCCGCCGAGGTTCGCCCGGCACCTTCTCGGGTCGCCGGGAGGGGAACCCCGGTCCTTGACGAATATATGAGCGGGGTCGAACGTGCGGATCTCTTCGATGAGGCGGTCGACGGACTCCGGTTCGCCCGTCACCTGCAGCCCGAAACAGGTCTCCTTGATCAGGACGCCTTCGGACGCCTCGTATGCCCTGAGCGCGAGCTCGCCGGGGGTCATGGACGGGGACTCGACAAAGACGTACCTGGTCACCGTGCCCACGTAGTCCGGGGAATATTCAGCCATCATTTCACCTCCTTCACGTACACCGTCGCCCCCTCGCGCATCCCGGCAAGGTTCGCCGCATCGACGACCTTGCCGATGACGTTCGTGCCGGTGAGCGGCTCGGAGGTCGGGCCGAACTCGGCGTTCGGTGTCGTGCGGATGCCGACCATACCGGTTCCCCGCCGCGAGTCGTTGGTCATCGCAAGGGTATAGGCCGGCACTTCGCCCGTGGGGGTGTTCTCCGGGATGATCCCGACGCCCTTTCCGATCTTCGGCTTGAAGAGGAAGACGTCCTCGAACGTGAAGACGAGCGGCATCTTTCCGACGGCGTGGTGCTTGAGCCCGGTCACCTCGCGGAAGATCCTGACCGACCGGGGCGCGGCCGCCTCGTCCAGGCTGATGCTGATGACGTGATCGGCGGGCTCCGTCGCGACCCGGACCTCGCCTTCGGCCAGAACCTCGAGCGTCGTTGCCGGGGTCTGGCCGACCACGACGCGGTCGCCAACGGCTGCATCGGCGGTGAGGGAGACGCCCCGCCGGGCGGCGACCGCCTCCGCCTCGGGAAGCGCGAGGCCGACCAGGTCGAACTGTTCCGGCTCCGCACGGATGGCGAGGAGGTCGCTCTCGCCGGCAAACCGGACAAGCTCGATACCGTGGACAACCCGCCCTACGACGGTGTGCACCGGGCTTGCCGAGACGCCCTGTGTGTAGATGTAGACCGCTCCCGAGGATTTTCCGGCGGTCCTGACCGTGATAGTCCCTTCAAGCCTCGGGCCGGGGAGCTCCGCCGGGACCTTCGTCGGGACCAGGTGTGCGTCGGCGACATGGGTGCTGCTCGAACGATCGGTCTGGAATCTGCCGTCCTGCACGGAGAGAAGAAAGTGCTCGACGCTCCGGGCGGTCTCGGTCTCGATCCCGTCTCCTTTAAAGCCCTGTACTTCGGCTTCCACGTAGGAGACGACCTGCATCCCGTCCTCGAGCACGAATTCCGAATCGCGGGTAACGACGGCATGTGACCGGTCGGCACGCCGGAATATCCGTTCGACCTCGATGACCCGGTCGCCGTCGCCGATGCGGTCGAGCAGCCCGCGGCCGGTGACGATCCTGCCGATGACGCCGCCGTCCGCCGGGGCGCCGTAGTCGGCGGAATGGCGCATGCGCGCGAAGATCAGGTAGGACTTGGACGGGTCGTAGCCCCCGCACCCAAGGATGACGTCGCCGCGTTCATACCGGCCCGGCTCGCGCGCAGGCCGGAGGTCGGACTCGAACGGCCCGAAAACAGCGGCGTAACGGTCCTGCCAGTGCACTTGGAGCCGTTCGGCAAGCCCGGGCCGAAAAAGCCGGGCGACCGTCGCCGCCTCCGCCATCTCGACGGTCATATCGCCGGCGGAGGTGACGAACCTGATTTCCTGCGACTCCGCCGCATCCTCCTCGAGCGCCGGGCGGATGACGGCGACGCTGCACCGCTCGTCCCGTCCAGGGAGGAGATCCCCGAGCCGGGAACCCGCCGGAACCACTACGCGTTTTCCGTCCAGGAGGATCTCCATCACATGCACCTCAGGGGGCTCCGCCGGCCCCCATCACTTTTCGTTCGTCCTCGGTGAGGTGGGCGAGCACCTCCTCCGTCGGGCCCATCTGGATGATCTTGCCTCCCCGCATGAGGGCCACGCGGTCGCAGATATCTCTCACAAAATCCATATCGTGCGAAACCACGATAAAGGTCTCGTCCATCTCTTCGCGGGCATGGAGGATCGAGTGCTTCACGTCGATCTTCGTGATGGGGTCCATCGTGCCGGTCGGTTCGTCGAGGACGACGAGCAGGGGCTCGCGGATGAGCACCTGGGCCAGCGCCACGCGGTGCTTCTCGCCCTCGGAGAGCTGGCCCGGATAGCGGTCCAGGATCTCCTTGCTTTTCTCGGGCGTGAACCCGGCCATCCCGAGGGTGATGATCGCCTTCCTCATGGCGAGTTCCTTGGGGAACTCGAGGCCGATGGCGTCGGTGAGGTTGTCGAGCACCGTCCTGTGCGGGTAGAGATCGTACTCCTGGTGGAGAAGTCCGATGTAGCCCTTTGCCCGGCCGCGGTTCTCGATCCCGGGTTTGGTCATATCGATCCAGTCGTCCCCGATCCTGATATTCATCTCGCCGCTGGTGGGCTCGAGGATCCCGGATATGATCCGGGAGAGGGTTGTCTTCCCCGCACCGCTCTTGCCGATGATCCCGAAGATCTCCTTTTCGCCGACATCGTACGAGACGCCGTTGACCGCCCTGACAACGCCCCGGTCGACCGAGAGGTAGCGCTTGATCACGTCCCGGGCGATCAGGATCTTCTCGCCGACTTCCCCGGCCTCGTGCTGTTCGATGTCGCTGTAGTCCTCCATGAACCGGTGGATGACTTCGTCCGGGGCCCCGATCCCCTTGACCTCACCGTTTTCGAGGAGGATGGCCCGGTCCACGACGTCCTCGATGACGTGTGAAAAGTGCGACGTGACCACCATTCCCATATCGTTTGCCTGCGCGCTCTCGATGAGCATCCGGTGAACGAGCGTGGCGGTCTCCGGATCGAGCGTCCCGGTCGGCTCGTCCGCAAAGAGCATGAACGGGTTCTTCGCGAGCTGCCGGGCGAGCACCACCCGCTGCTTCTCGCCGCCGGAGAGGTCGCGGGCGATGTGCATCATCCGGTGGGAGAGCCTGACCTGGTCGATGAGGTCGGCGGCCTTGCTGACCGCCTTCTCGCTCGGGTAGCCGACGTCGTCGAGCGCCCGCAGGATGTTCTCGATCACCCGGTCGTCACCGTAGAGGGCGAACGTTCGCTGGAACATGATGGCGGTCCTTCGCATGATCCGCCGTTTCATCGTCGCGTTCTCTTCCGCCCAGAGGTCGACGTCCATCGGTTTGAGTTCGCCGCCGCAGACAGGACACGGCTTCCCCGCCTCGCTCGGGACGCCGATATAGTCGCACGCATCGCAGGCAGTGACATGGTAGACGATCGCACCCCGCGTCGGGGGCTGGTCCACGCCCCGCATAAGATGCATAAGAACGGTCTTACCGGCCCCGCTTCTCCCGATAATACCGACCGTCTCTCCCTCCGCCACCTCAAAATTTATGTCTTTGAGTGCAATGGTCCCATTGAACTCCATGCAGAGGCCCTTTACCGTAATGAGTGGGGTCATCTTGAGCTCCTCGTTAAACTAATCTTCTCGTGGTATCATATTAGGGTTTATATTGTTGCACTTTTCCCGGTCGCCGCAGTATCCGTGAGAAGTTCCGCCACGATACCAGGCACCTCGCTGACGTTGTGGATCACCCGGTCTGCAGTAGTATAGAGTATATCTGGTTTCCTATCGGACTGCTGTTCGGTGAGCACTGCGAGATCCGCCTTCCGAAAGGCGTTCAGGTCGTTGATGGCATCGCCTACCATAACAACTTTATCGTATTGTTCTTTGAGGTCCTCCACGATCCGTGCCTTCATCGAGGGGGTTGCGACACCGTAGACCCGTTCCCGGGGGATGCCGAGGTAGTCGCCCATCCGTTCGAGCTTTGCGACGCGGTCGCCGGATGCTATGTATGCGGGAACGCCCATCCGGTGCAGCTCGGTGATGGTCTCTTTCGCACCCTCAAACGGCCTCCCCCCGGTCGTCACCGTGAACTCGATGCGGGAGAGGTCCATGTTCAGGATCACGCCGCTGTTCATTGTGACGATCGACTCTCTTTTGCAGCAACCCCAGACCTGCCGGATGCAGGCCTGCAGATCGCCGATCCGGGCATATCCATCGGCGTAGAGGAGATTCGCGACCTCTTCGGCGGGGATGACCCGCCGGGAACAGGCCACCCCGAACCCGATCGAGCGCTCCAGGAAGAACTCCGAGAGGAGCTGGTCCTCCGGCGCCTCCATGACGTCCCGGGAATGGAGGTGCAGAACGACGAGCACCCGCGCATCTGATCCGAAGGTGAGGGTCGTCGTCTCGACCTCGGTCAGCATCTCGTCGTGAAGGAGATCGCGTGCTACGCGGTAGGTCCGCAGAAGTGTGCCCGCACTATCGAAAACAACGGCTACCGGCATGTGTTCTCACGTCAATAAGTCTATGTATTGGTCGTCTGAATGATTGACTATGTTACTGAGTGAGACAGCAGCAAGCATAAAGAGTATGGAGATCCGGGGCGCCGGCAGGATCGCCCGGGCGGCGGTGGAAGCACTGGCCGACTACGCCCGTAATCTCGATGCCTCCGATCCCGGGGCCTTCAAGCAGGAGATGCAGAAGGCGGCCGATACCCTCACCGCGACCCGGCCGACCGCCGTCTCGCTCCCGAACGCGGTGCGCTGCGTGATGCGGGCTCTCGACTCGTTCGAGTCCGTGGAGGCCGCACGGGACGCGGTTCTTGCCCGGGCGGCGGAGTTCGTCGACCACTCGGAGCACGCGGTCGAGCGGATAGCGGAGATCGGGGCACGCCACATCTCGGACGGCGACGTCCTCCTGACCCACTGCAACTCCGAGGCGGCGCTCGGGTGCATCCTGGAGGCCCACCGGCAGGGTAAGGATATCGAGGTCTACGCGACGGAGGTGCGGCCCCGGGGCCAGGGGCTCATCACCATCAGGACCTTGAACGACGCCGGTATCCGGACGAACTACATCGTCGATTCGGCGGTCCGCTACTTCATCAACGACGTCGATCTGGTCGTCGTCGGCGCCGACGCGATCGCGGTGAACGGCGCGGTGGTGAACAAGATCGGGACCGCCCAGATTGCGCATGCTGCACACGAGGCACGGACGAACGTCATCGTTGCGGCGGAGACCTACAAGTTCGCGCCAAGAACGATCCTCGGCGAACTGATCGAGATCGAGGAGCGCGATCCCGACGAGGTGCTGCCCGGGGCGGTGGCGGAGGAACTCCCCTTCGTCCGGGTCAGGAACCCGGCCTTCGACGTGACGCCCGCGGAGTACGTCGACCTGATCGTCACCGAACAGGGCGCGATCCCGCCGGGACTGGCGTTCACGGTGATAAGGGATTATCTCGGGTGGAGGATCGAGGAGTTGCGGTGATAGGACGTTCGGCGAGGAGACGCTCCAGGATCGAGCGGCCGCGTGAAGATATCAGGGCAGGGAGGATTATACCCTGTTCCCACCGGGTCGTCACCTTCTGTCGCTGCCGGTCTTAACGAAAACTCATCGCGGAGATCCGAAACGCCCCCTCGCCCGCCTCCTCCGCGTCGAACGAGACGGACAGGGTCTTTGTACCGGCCCGATCCAGGGTGACGGATTCGCTGTACGGCCTGCCCGCTGCATCCCGGACGGTCAGCGTGAACGCGGCACGGGCGGGATCGAAGATGCCGCAGTTCCGGCTGGTGCAGGCCACCGTAAACGTGTTCCTGCCGAGCCCGGTCACGACATCCGTGCCGGAAGAGGCGACCGTCTCGTTGAGGTCCGAGTCGATCCAGGCCCGCCCCAGCGGATGGGTGCCGGGGGAGGCGTTCTCGCAAAAGACGATACGCCCGCTCGCGGTGTCTATGACGTGCACCTCTCCGTCCGGCCAGAACAGGGTAACCGCCATACAGGCCACCGCGATGAGAAGGACTGAAATCACGCTCCTGCAAAATGCGTTCCCGGTTCAATCGTCATAACAAGCCTCCGTGCGATCATGAGGACGGACAGGGGCGGTCCCTGCCCGTCGCCCCGGCCGCCGTCCACGTTTCGGACAGTTCGGTGTGAACGCGTTCCATCCCGCCGGCACGGAGATAACGCCGCAATCGGCGGCGCCACGGTGGATGAGCTGATGCCGAAGAGGCGTTTTGACCTCAGGGTTTCGAACAACCATTCATGCGCATCCCGGAGAACACGGGCCCACAACCACTATTCCCGCCAGCAGCCCCATGTTCTCCGGGCACGCTGTGGGAGTCCGGGTACAGTCCCCACGCGAGCCGGACCCCCGCGGGATACCGCATGAGGTATCACCGATCGAGACGTCGTCGTTATCGTTTATACCTTTTCTAGGACAATCATCAGCTCGTTCGAGCAGTTGGCGGCTCCGGACCTGGAATAAGATCAGTCCTGCAGGTGGAGGAGCCCATTACATCGATGCTAATCCCGAATACCGGTTGCATGCAGAGCGCGCGCATCTGCTCGTCACCACAGGAGCCAGGCATTGTGATATCGTCCCCCAAGGTCAGGGAAGGTGCAAAAAGTTCCTTGTGAAGAGGATGTACCGACCACAATTTTCCGGGAGAACCAGACACTCCTTCGGTAGGCCAATTCATCGGCATATCATACCGAGACCCGAGCAGGTTCGGAACTGTTGGTTTGATGTTTCATCAATACGCGAGAATAATCATCGGCGAGGGTATACCGCACAGACCGTCCCGTCCTTTCCGATCTTACAATTCCCAGGTTTTCCAGATGCTTAACATGCGTATATATCGTGGCCTTGGAGAGGCCCGACTCCTTTGCGAGTTCTTCGATGCGTGCACCCTGATTCAGGTAGATCTGTGTCACGATCTTCCTCAGGCTGTCGTTCTCCATCGCGATGATAAGGGTCTCTTCTTCGGTCGAATACTGTGAGTCGCCAGTAAAATAATGAATTCTGCTCTTTTCCGGCACCGCCTTCAGAAGACCTTCGGATTCCATTCTCCTGATATGATAGTCAAGCGTCCCTCTCGCTATGGATGTCTTTCTCAACAACGCCCTGAAATGGAGCCCGGGGTTTTTCCTGATGAAATTAAATATTTCAAGTCTCCGCGGGCTCTCCAGGGCGTTTTCCCGGCGAATCCGCTTATACCCAAGGTATCCAACGGCCTTCAGGGGGAGAAGGGCCTCAATCGGGGCCGCTGTTAACTGGGGAAATACGCACAGCAACAGGAAGAGCCAGAGCGGAATCGGGTCGATCTCCTGTACCGTCTCGCCCGCCGTGGGTGTTCCGGGCTCCATTCCAAGGTTCCGCGAGGGCCGGACTGTGTACTCAGTAGCATCGGCAACCGACACCAGCAGCACCAAAAGAAGGATCGAAAGGGTAAACAGCCGGAGAAATCCACCGGATCTAGTGCTGGTAGAGGTTAAGGGAATATGTTCTCTGGGATGACACTTTCTCGCCATATACATCGAACGTCCAGGTTCCCGGACTTACATAATTACTATCCGGATCAATGTCAATATGAATTTTGCCATCTACAGCTCCGTCGGCATTGTCCCGGAACGTGCCGATCTTACTCCCCGAAGGGGCGTAGATAGTCAATCTCAGTGAGTCGGAGGCCGAGCCCCAGTCCAGGTACACCTCAAGGTACCTGACGCCGCTTCCAACGTAGAACTGGTGCCTGTTGGTCTCCCCCTGCCCGATACTGCTGGACAACCGCAGTGTCGTCACCGGGTCGTCCGACGTCGAAGGACGAATCGTGTACCCGACATCCTCCTTTCCCGACACCGGGGGCACGGCAAGGAAGGCAATTACCAGCAGCAGGGCAAAAACCATGCATTTTCTCTTTGCTGATGCCATGAAGGAGGATTGTGATCCGCGTTTTATGAGTTTTATGGGACAAACACCAATTCTATTCTCGTCTCCGCCCTCTTCTTTTCCTGAAGACGAACATGTTAGAGGACCAACAAGACCGTATCGTGCCCGGAGTTGCCATACCTGAAGAAATTGGTGCAGTACTGACGTACCAGTGCGGCCTGCGCGCGGTGGAAGGCGAGAGCGTCCCTGCACCGGATCTGTTGGAACATCCCTGCTCATTCCGGAGAAACTTTTGTCATCAGGCGCGAACTCTCCCAGGTCTGGTCCGTTGCAGGCGGTGTTGTCTATAGC
>NZ_DAFZ01000042.1 GCF_002498065.1 Methanoculleus sp. UBA208
CCGGTCGATGAGTTCCGCGTAGATCAGCCGGTGGAGCGAGGTAATCTTCGCCGTCGTGTGGCCGGTCACCCCCCGGCAGATCCTGTCGCCCTCGATCACGGCAACCGCATAACCGGCCTGCTTGAGCAGGACGGCGGTGGTGATCCCGGTAATCCCGCCGCCCACGACCGCCACGTCGGTCTCCAGGTTCCCCGGCAGGGAGGGATACGACGTCTCGGGGGTTGTCTCAATCCAGAACGACTCGTGCCTGCCCGGCAGGCCATAAGCACCCGGTCCATGCTCCATACGTTAAGCCTCCTTCTGCCCGCCCCGCCCGCAGTCCCGGCGGGTGCGGGCGGTCACCATTATGCCGGGGGCATATATAGATATGGAACCCGCTTTCCCTCCCCCTACCTTCTCACGATCTCCTTCTCTTTCAGGTCCCTCACCGTGGGGCTCCCGATCACCTTTCCGTCGGCATCGTAGCGCGAACCGTGGCAGGGGCAGTCCCAGGACTTCTCTGCGTTGTTCCAGGCGACGGTGCAGCCCATGTGCATGCAGGTCGCATCAAGCGTGGTGACTTCGCCGCTTCCGTCCCGAACGATCGCGACTTTCTGCCCGTCAAGCTCGACGACCTTCCCCTCCCCGGGCGGTATCGCCTTGATTTCCCGGTCGAACCATGCGGCCTCGACCTCGATCCTCCCCCCGGCCGCCTCGAGTTGCTTTCGCACCCGGTCGGGAAATTCCGGCTGCTCCCGAAACCGCGAAGGGTCGAAGACCTCCGCCCAGGGGTTCGTGCGGCCCCGGATCAGGTCTGTTAAGATCATCCCCGCCGCCGTGCCGGCGGCCATCCCCCACTTCCCGAATCCCGTCGCGACAAAGACGCGGTCGTGGCCGGCGGCAAGGCGGCCGATGTAGGGGACGCGGTCGGCCGTGATGTAGTCCTGCGCGGACCAGTGGGAGTCGACGGATCTCGCCGGGTAGACCGACCGGGCGTATTCTTCGAGGCTCCTGTAGTGCGCCCGGGTGTCGGCTGCCTGCCCGGTGCCGTGCGCCGCACCGGTGACGATGACGAGTTCGCCGTCGCCGGCCGGCTGCGACCGCCAGGAGTGGACCGGTCCCGCGGCGTTGATGAAGATCCCGTCCGGGAACGGCTCTTCAATCCGGACGCCGAGCGCGTAGGACCGCGACGGCTGCATCCGGGCAAAGTAGGCCCCGGAACGGTCGTAGATGGGGTAGTGCGTGGCGAGGACCGCGTAGTCGGAGGAGAGCGTGCCCCGGTCGGTCTTCACCGCGACGCCGCCCGCCTGCTCCTCGATATCGAGGGCCCTCGTCGTCTCAAAGACGTAGCTCCCCTCTCCCGGGAGGTGCCCGGCGAGCAGCAGGAGATAACTCCTCGGGTGGAACTGTGCCTGGTTCTCGACGACCACCGCACCGTAGGTCCTCCCCGGCAGCGGGACATCCTCCGTGAACGCCGCCGGAAGGCCGAGGCCCCGTGCCGCGTCCGCCTCGGCCGCCACGAGGCTGCGGCCCTCCTCCGACTCCGCGTAGGTGTAGGCGGACTTCCGCTCGAAACTGCACGGGATGTCGTACTCCAAGACGTTGGACGCTACCATCTCGATCCCCGCCTGGTTCGCTTCGGCGTACTGCCGGGTCTTCTCTTCGCCGAGCCGGTCGATGAGTTCCGCGTAGATCAGCCGGTGGAGCGAGGCGATCTTCGCCGTCGTATAGCCCGTGGCGCCCGTGGCGCCCGTGGCGATCCGGCCGGCGTCGATGAGGGCGACGGTCAGCCCCGCCTTCTTCAGCAGAAAGGCCGTGGTGATCCCCGCTATCCCGCCGCCGATAACCGTGACGTCCACGCGCCCGTCCCCGTCGAGAGGCGGGAACCCCGTCTCCGGCGAAGTGGCTATCCAGTACGATTCGGCCGTTCCCGGCAGGCCGTGATCGCGTTCCGATGACTCTCCCATGCTTCTTCCCCTCTTCGCTGATGGGTGCCGGGGTACCTATATAACGGTTATGCACGGCACGGGACAGGGCCGTCCGGCGGTGCGGGCTGGAAAGGGGACCTGCCGTTACGCATAAGAACGATCGCGAGAATGCAGGAGTGATCAGGATGAGCGCAATCCACACAATCGGGGACTATGAACGGTATATTGGAAAAGAGGCGGTACGCCGCATTAAGGCGAAGGCGCGGCCGCTCCGTGACATGCACGTCATGCACATGAACTCAACCTACTACGGCGGCGGGGTCTCCCAGATCCTGGCATCCCTGACGCTCCTGATGAACAGCCTCGGCATACAGACCGGATGGCGTGTCGTCCACGGCCCGCCGGACTTCTTCAGCGTGACGAAAAAGTTCCATAACGCCCTCCAGGGGGCGGGGATCAACCTGACCGGCCGCAAAAAGGAGCTTTATGAAGATGTCATTCACGAGAACGCGATACGGAACCATCTCGATCACGATATGGTCTTCATCCACGATCCGCAGCCGCTCCCGCTGATCACCCATTACCGGAAGAAGAGCCCCTGGGTATGGCGCTGCCACCTCGACCTCACCGCACCGAACCGGAAGGTCTGGAACTATCTCGTCCCGTTCATCGAGAAGTACGACGCCGTCGTCCTCTCCTGCGGCGAGTACCGCCGGGATCTCGCGAAACCGCAGGTCTTCTTCACGCCCGGGATCGATCCCTTCTCCATCGTGAACAAAGAACTCTCCGAGAGCGCCGTCGACGAACGCCTCGAGCACTACAACATCCCGACCGACCTCCCCCTGGTCGTGCAGATCTCCCGGTTCGACCACTGGAAGGACCCGGAGGGCGTCATCCGGGCGTTTGAGAAGGCGAGGAAGCAGGAGGAGTGTACCCTGGTCCTCGTCGGGAACGTCGCGACCGACGACCCGGAGGGTGCGGAGGTCTACCGGTCGCTCCTCTCACACCGGAACGAGCGGGTCATCGTGCTCAGCGTCCAGGACGGAGCGCTGGTGAACGCGCTCCAGCGGCGGGCGGCGGTCGTCCTGCAGAAGTCCATCCGGGAGGGGTTCGGGCTGACGGTATCGGAGGCGATGTGGAAGGGCGCAGCGGTGATAGGCGGGAACGTCGGCGGTATCCGCCACCAGATCCGGGACGGGGAGACCGGGTTCCTGGTCTCCTCCGTCGACGAGGCGGCGGAGAGGATCGTGCAGTTGCTTCGAGACCCCGATCTTGCGCGACGGCTCGGGCGCGCGGCGCACGAGAGGGTGCGTGAGCATTTCCTTTTTACCCGCACCGTCGAGCAGTACCTCGACCTGATAGGCTCGTTCGAGCCGGAGTTCCGGTTGAGGGAGGATGTGGGGTTGTCGTGCGGGTGAGCTGTGGTTGCGGTGGGGGGGGCGGGTCTCCTCTGCCTGCGCATCTGGTGGTGCTCAAACTCGTTACGACTTCAGTCGCCCTCCCATGCACGGCTTTCGAGGGGATATCGCCACGCACTGCCCCCGCCCCTTGGGGCGGGGTGCGATGGACTATAGGGCCAGAGCATGAGCACCGTCAGGTGCGAAGGAGGAGGCCGAAGGCCGGGTGGGGTGGGGCTTGTAGGTCCGCTTACAGGTAGGGACAGGGGAGGGGGGAATACTCCCCCTCGAAACTCTTCGAGTTTCTCATGCTCACTCCGTTCGCACCTCGCACCTAACGGTGCTCAAGCTCGCTACGCTCGCACTCCCCACCTGACGGTGGTCGAGCTCCGTTCCTGCGGAACGTCGCACTCGCACCTCCGGTGCTCAAGCTCTGCTCCTTCGGAGCATCGCACTCCCCGTCAGCCCCACAGCGAAACCCTTCGGGTTTCTCGAACTCCTGTCCTGCGGACAGTCGTTCCCCCAATGGCGACACTCCCACGGTCCACCGCACCGAACTTGTTCCTCGCTTCGGTTGTTTAGTCTGTCGCACAGCGAAGACCTCCGGCCTTCTCGAACCCCTGCCATCCCGTCGTCCGTCACAACCCGCACCTTTGGTGCTCCTGCTCCGGCCCTATGGCCCGTCACAACCCACACCTGACGCCGCTCATGCTCCGGTCTCCCCGTCCGCCACGCCTGGCCGGAACCAGAATTATCCCCGCAATCCAGCGGAGCCCTCTCGACAAAAACCCGAGCATTTTTCTGCAATCGGAGACGACCACTGATCCGTGAGCTCCATGGATATCCAGGTAATCGGTGTTTTGGGCCTCCCCCTGATACAGCAGGGTGACGACCTGCCCGCCCTGATCTGCGACCGGATCGCGTTCGAAGACGGGGACATCCTCGCCGTCGCATCGTCGGTCTACTCGAAGGCAAAGGGCTTCACCCGGGACCTCGCCGCCATCGTCCCCGGCGCCGACGCCGTGCGGATTGCAGCGAAGACGAAGGAAGACCCGCGCTTCGTGCAGGCGGTGCTGGACTCGTCCACCGACGTCCTGCTCGAGCACCCGTTCATCCTCTCGGAACTGCCTTTCGGCCACATCGGCGTCCGGGCAGGCGTCGACCACAGCAACGTCGAAGACGGCCGGCTGATCATCCTCCCGCCCGACCCTATGGAGGCCGCCGAAGACCTCCGGAGCGCGATCCGCCGCATCACCGGAAAGGACGTCCGGGTGATCGTCACCGACACCTGCGGTCGGGCGTTCCGGCGCGGCCAGACCGGTATCGCCATCGGCTGGGCGGGAATGACGGCGATCGACGATTACCGGGGCGACACCGACCTATTCGGCCACGTCCTCGAGATCACCGAAGAAGCGGTCGTCGACGAGATCGCGGCCTTCGCGAACTTTGTCATGGGCGAGAGCCACCAGGGCGTGCCCGCGGTGGTCTTTCGGAACTGTCGGACCTGGAACGGGCACGATTCCGTCTATTTCAAGCCGGAAGAAGATATCATCAGGGCTTCGCTGAAGAAGAACAAAAAGGATTAGAAGAGAGCATTGAGAACAAAGACTGCCACTCCGGTCACGATGGTTACTACGATAACGGTTATCGGGCTGATATGGATGGCCCGGCGATCGTCACTGTCGTAATAATTGACCAGGCCGGCAGAGGATACCAGTCTTCCGCCAGATTTCTTCGCCATACTGAAATATTCTCCCTTGCAATATATAAAACAGAGGTCCAGAGATGCAGGAAGCCACACCATACGTCGTCACCGGCCGCACACTCCTCGGCGAAGACCTCAGGGAAGAAGACGTCACCATCACCGTCTCGGGGGGGATCGTCTCCTCGATAGAGCCCGCTTCCCGGACGCCGGACCGGTGGATCGTCCCCGCCTTCTTCAACGCCCACACGCATCTCGGCGACACCGTCGCGATGGACCTCCCCGCCCGGGGCAGCCTCGTGGACCTCGTCAAACCTCCGAACGGCTTAAAACACAGAATTCTCGCGGCAACCCCGCGGGCCGAACTCGTCCGGGCGATGCGCTCGAGCATCGTCGCGATGCTCGCGACCGGGACGACCGGGTTTGCCGACTTCAGGGAAGGAGGTGCCGACGGGGTCGCGGCGCTCCGCGAGGCGGCGGCCCGGCTCGACTGCCGCCCGGTCATCCTCGGCCGTGAAGGCGGCGAAGAAGTGAGCGACGGGGCGGGCATCAGCAGCGTCCACGACGTGGCGAACGCCGAAGAGATTGTCAGGAATGCACGGGCTGCAGGCAGGCTCGTCGCCTTCCACGCCGGAGAGAAGAACCCGGACGACATCGACGAAGCGCTCGCGTTCGAGCCCGATCTGCTCGTCCACTGCACTCACGCGACGGACGCGCAGCTCCGGCGGATCGTCGATATGGCTATTCCCGTCGCCGTCTGCCCGAGGTCGAACTGGCTGCTCGGGGTCACGTCATCGTCGGCCCACCCGCCGATAGCGCGCATACTCGAACTCGGCGGGAGGCTCTATTTTGGGACGGACAACGTCATGTTTGTCCAGCCCGACATGCTCCGGGAGATGGCTTTTACCGCGACCGTCTATCGCGTGCCCCCCGACGAGATCCTCCGTGCCGCGATCTCCGGCGCCCGGATGGCGGGACGGTCAGGATACCTGCAGGAGGGGCAGGAAGCGCATTTCCTGGTCGTAAACCCGTCGAAAAGCAATCTCTCCTTCAGCAAAGACATCCGGTCAACAGTAGTAAAACGGCTGGATTCTTCATCTATTTGCCAAACAGTTTTAACCATGCAATAGATACCAGATAAGAAGTATCTGTTCTGCGTGGTGTGTATGTTCCGTAAGATACTTGTTGCCATAGATGGCTCCGAACCGGCCAACCGGGCTTTCGAAGAGGCTCTCGGTGAGGCCGGCGTCTGGAATGCCGAAGTTCATGTTGTATATGTGGTTGAGTCCGGGCTCTTTTCATCCCTTCCCATGGACAACACACTCGAAATAATCTACAGTGTTTTGCAGAAGGAAGGCGAGGAAATTCTTGAAGCGGCTCGTAAAAAAGCAGATGCGGCGGGCATCCATCTTACCACGCATCTCCGGCAGGGGCACGCGGGATCCCAGATCGTCTCCCTCGCCGAAGAACTGGGGGCCGATCTCGTCATCCTCGGGTCCTACGGTAAGAGCGGCGTCGACCGCCTCCTGCTCGGGAGTGTGACCGATTACGTGGTGCAAAACAGTCCCGTTACGACAACGGTGGTGAGATCATAACCTCTCCCCAGCAGATGCTCGTCCGGAACTTTATGGTGACCGACGTCGTCTGTGTCGAGATCCCCGGAAATAGGGACGACGTCCTGCGTATCCTGAAACGTACTGGTATAAGCGGCGTGCCGGTCTTGAAGGACGGCGAACTCGTCGGCATTATCACCCGCAAAGACCTCCTCCGCAAAGCGGACGAGACCCAGCTCGGGCTCCTGATGACGCCCGACCCGGTCGTCATCAGGCCGGATGCCCCCCTCTCGGAGGCGGCGCAGCTGATGGTGCGCCACAACATCAGGAGGCTTCCCGTCATGGAGGGCGGGTCGATGATCGGGATCATCAGCGTGGCCGACCTCATCGGCGCCATCGCCCAGATGCGTCTAACCCTCCCGATCAAGGACAACTACGTCAGCAAGACCTACGCTCTCTGGGAGGATACACCCCTCTCGCTCGTCGGGCGTATCCTCGAGATCTCGGGTTACGACGCCATCCCCATCCTGATGGAGGACGGCACGCTCACCGGTATCATATCGGAGCGGGACCTCATCAGGCATTCCCGCATCGAGGACGGCGTCGAGGTCAGCGACTTCTCGAACGGAACCGACGACGATGAGTGGACCTGGGAGAGCATCCGGGATATGCACACCATCAGTTACGGAATCTCCAAGATCCAGCTCCTCCCGATCCCCGTGAAGAACGCGATGGTCAAGAATGTCCTTGCCGTTCCCCTGAACGCCGAGGTCGGCGAGTGTGCACTGAAGATGCGGCGGGCCCGGGTCGATCAGCTCCCGGTGGTCAACGGGAACAAGCGGCTTGTCGCCATGCTCTTCGATCGGGAGCTGATCAAAGTTCTGCTGCCTGACCAGCAGGGCCTGCGAAAGAATTAAGGGGCAACATTCATATAATATACAGGTGCCTATCATTGTCGTGCCGCAAAGGCGGTACGACGATAAATTTATGTTTTATGATATCGCTATACGCTTAACCGCTTTTGAGCGAGATAAAGCGTTTTAATGGTTTTAGGGGTGCTTCAATGCTTGATACTTCCCAAGAGATTATGAAAGGTACAACCACAGTAGGACTGATCTTCGACGGCGGCGTGGTCCTTGCAACAGAGATGCGAGCGACGATGGGGAACATGATCGCGAGCAAGCGTGCCAAGAAGATCTACCAGATCACGCCGAGGATCGGCCTGACCACCGCCGGCGGCGTCGGCGACGCACAGCAGCTGGTCCGGATCCTGCAGGTCGAGTGCAACCTCTTTGAGATGCGGCGCGGCAAGACCATGTCTGTGGGTGCTGCATCGACCCTGCTCTCGAACTACTTAAACCAGAACCGTTACTACCCCTACTACGTCCAGCTCCTGATGGGCGGGTTCGATGAGGAGGGGCCGAGCATCTACTCCGTCGACGCTATGGGCGGTGCGACCAGGGAAGAGGAGATCGTCGCCACCGGCTCGGGGTCCCCCTTCGCCTACGGTGTGCTCGAAGACCAGTACCGACCCGACATGAAGGAGGCCGAGGCAAAGGACCTCGCTGTCCGGGCCGTCAAATCGGCGATGCGCCGTGACTCCGCGTCCGGCGAGGATATCATGGTGGTCGTGATCACGAAGGACAAATACGAAGAGCACATAGAAAGCGGGTTGCAGAGGCCGTCAGAGGCCCGCCCGACAACCTGACATTTTTTAGGACGATTTTAATGGTGATTGAAGAGAAACTCCAGGAGCTTAAGGAGCAGATCAACAAGATTGTTCCCAGCGGGATTACGATCTCGGACGTCGAGTTTGAAGGTCCTGAGCTCGTCATCTACACCGACGATCCGAAACAATTTGCCGACCAGGCAGACCTGATAAAGATACTGGCACGCGATCTTCGGAAGCGAATCGTCGTGCGCCCGAATATACTTGAGGACCCGGAACGGGCGGCCCGGGAGATCAGGGCCGTCGTGCCGGAGAACGCGGGGATCACCGACCTCTTTTTCGACCCTGAGACCGGAGAGGTCCTGATTGAAGCGGAGAAGCCCGGCGTGGTCATCGGCAAGAACGGCGTGACACTCCGGGAGATTACGAAACAGATCGGCTGGACGCCGAAGGTGGTCCGGACGCCGCCCATCGAGAGCTCGACGGTGAAGCAGATCCGAACCTACCTCCGGTCGGTGAAGGACGAGCGGAAGGCATTTCTCCGTGCGATCGGCCGCCGCATCCATCGTGAGGTCACGAGCAAAGACCAGTGGCTGCGGGTCACCACGCTCGGGTGCTGCCGCGAGGTCGGCCGTGCCGCGTTCCTGATATCGACGCCGGAGAGCAAGATCCTGGTGGACTGCGGCGAGAAGCCGGGCAGCACCGCGAACGGAACGCCGTACCTCTACGTGCCCGAGATCTACCCGCTCACCACGCTCGACGCGGTCGTGCTCACCCACGCGCACCTCGACCACTGCGCTCTCGTCCCCCTCCTTTACAAGTACGGCTACGAGGGGCCGGTCTACTCGACGCCGCCGACGAGGGACCTCTCGACGATGCTCCAGCTCGACTATCTGGACGTTGTTCGGAAGGAGACGGACAGGATCCCCTATACCTCGAACGAGGTGCGGAATTACATGAAGCACTCCATCACCCTCAACTACGGCAGCGTGACCGATATCACCCCCGACGTCAAGCTCACCTTCCATAACGCGGGGCATATCCTCGGATCGGCCATCGCGCACTTCCATATCGGGGAGGGGCTCTACAACATCGCGTTCACCGGCGACTTCAACTACCAGAAATCACGGCTGTTCTCCCCGGCGGTATCGTCCTTCCCGCGGCTTGAAGCGCTATTCATGGAGAGCACTTATGGCGGGTCGAACGATTTCCAGCCCCAGAGGAAGGATGCGGAGGATAAACTCTACGAGACGGTCTCGACGACGATCAAGCGCGGCGGCAAGGTGATCATCCCCGCGTTCGCCGTCGGGCGGTCGCAGGAGGTCATGCTCGCCCTCGAGGAGGGTATCCGGCGGCAGAAGATACCGCCGGTGAAGATCTACCTCGACGGCATGATCAAGGAAGCGACGGCGATCCACACGACCTATCCGGAGTACCTCAACAGCGATCTGCGGAACCAGATCTTCCGCGAGGGGTTGAACCCCTTCCTCTCCGAGGCCTTTGTCCAGGTGGACTCGCCGGACCTCCGCGAAAAGGTGATCTCGGGCGATCCCTGCGTCATCGTCACCACGAGCGGTATGCTGAACGGCGGGCCGGTGATGGAGTACCTCAAGGCTCTCGGCCCCGACGAGCGCAACTCGCTCATCTTCGTCGGCTACCAGGCGGAGGGAACGCTCGGGCGGCGCATCCAGAAGGGCTGGCGCGAGATCCCGCTCGGCTGGCGCGAGACGATCGTGATCAACCTCGAGATCGCGACGAGCGACGGGTTCTCCGGCCACTCGGACCGCAAGCAGCTGATGAACTACGTCGCCCACCTTCAGCCGCGCCCGGAGAAGATCTTCACCATCCATGGCGACGAGAACAAGACCATCGACCTTGCGAGTTCCATCTACAAGCGGCACCGTATCGAGACGCATTCTCCCCTGAACCTCGAGACCTATCGCATGATCTAGGAATGCTGCAAAAATTCCCCATTCTCCTCGGGATACTCGTGGTGATGGCGTTATCAAACGCCGTCGTCCCGGTGCTTCCCGATTTTGCCGAGGGGGCGGCATTGCAGGGCATGGTCTATGCCGCATACTTTTTGGGGACGTTTTTTACTGTGCTGCCGGCGGGGGTGGCGAGCGACCGGATTGGCCGCGTGCCGCTCATCCGTGCCGGCCTTCTCCTGACCTTCGCAAGCGGGGTCCTCATCCTGCTCTTTCCTTCAGGCCTGCCGCTCCTCCTCTTCCGGGTGGTCGAGGGGATCGGGGCCGGGCTCTTTTTCTCGGCGGCGCTTGCGTGGGCGAACTCCCAACCGTCGGCCGGGCAGCTCAGCGGGTACGTCATGGCGGCCCTGAACCTCGGTCTGGTCGTGGGGCTCCTCGCGACAGGCTGGCTCGATGCGGCCCTCGATAGTCATCTTGCGGGGATTGCGCTCTTTACGGTGCTTGCAGTCCCTGCGGTCGGAATGAGTTTCGTAATCAGGGAGAGCGAGCGCGGGGATTTCGCGAGAGCAAACCTCCCCGGAATCTTCCGGAACTACTTCTGGCTCTTTGCCGCAGCGGTCGTCCTGGTGGGTATGACCGGGGCGGTGGCGGCCATCTACCCTGAGTACACCGGGAACGACCCGTCGGTGCTCGCCCTGCAGCTCGCGACGATCAACATCGCGACCATTATTGCCCTGCTCGTCACCCCCCGTCTCGCTCTCCGTCCTGCCCCGACCATCCGTGTCGTCTCGCTCCTGATGGCGGGGGCGGTCGTGGCGGGTTACGTTACGCCTTATGCCTTCCCCGTCATCGGGGCTCTTGCCGGGGTGTTCATCGTCGCGGTGCTTGCGTTCCTTGCAGAGACGAAGATTCAGCAGGGCGTGATGACCGGGCTCTTCAACACCGCAGCCTACGCCGGGTTTACGGTCCTCCCCGCCCTTGCCGGGCTGGTCGCGGGGGAGTTCGGTTTTCTGACCGCGTTCCTCCTGCTGGCCGGGATGGCGGCGGTGGTGGCCGTTCCTATCGGCAGGTGCCGGTGCGAGTACCGTGGGTGACCCGGAGCGCATATTACCATCCCCGGTCATAGGTTCACCCATGAAGATGCTGATCAACGGCGAGTGGCGCGATTCGGTCTCCGGGAAGATGTTTTCGGTGCACAACCCCGCGACGGGGGACGTGGTCGGGGAAGCGCCGCTCGGCGGTGAGGATGATGTCCGTTCGGCCATCGAGGCCGCCGGGGAGGCGTTCGCGGACTGGGCCGCGAAAAACCCGAGGGACCGGGCGAAAGTCCTCTTCTTCGCCGCGGAGGAGGTGCGCCGCAGGAACACCGATCTTGCGGCGCTCCTGACCGCCGAACAGGGGAAACCCATCCGGGAGGCTGTCGACGAGATCAACGGGTTTGCAAACATTCTCGAGTACTACCATGCCCTCTCGGCAGGGGAGCGGGGGGAGTTCGTGAACCTCAGGGGCTACGGCCGGGTTACGGTCCGGAGACGGCCGCTCGGGGTCTGCGGCGCGATCATACCCTGGAACATGCCGGCGATCATCATGGGCTGGAAGATCGGCCCGGCCCTGACGGCGGGGAATACCGTGGTCTTAAAACCGGCCCGGACCGCCCCCCTGACCTGCATGAAACTCGCGGAGATCCTCGGGGACGCAGGGCTTCCCCCCGGTGTCCTGAACGTCGTCACCGGGCCGGGGGAGACGGTCGGCCGGGAGATCGCGAGGAACCCGGGCGTTCGGAAGGTCTCGTTCACCGGCGAGGTCGGGACCGGGAGACAGGTCGCCCTTGACGCCGCCCCGGCCCTGAAGCGGCTCACGCTGGAACTCGGGGGGAGCGATCCCATGATCGTCTGTGACGATGGCGACATCGGAAAGGCGGTCGAGGGGGTCATCAGGGGACGGTTCTATAACTGTGGACAGGTCTGCACGGCGGTCAAACGGCTCTACGTCTACGAGGCGATTGCGGACGAGTTCATCCAGCAGCTGACGGCGAGGGTCGAGGGGATCGTGGTCGGGAACGGCATGGACCGCGGCGTCGGGATGGGCCCGCTGAACAACCGGGCGGGCCTCAAGCCGTGCTGGTGCGGCTGTAGGCTCCCGGCCTCCCGGGCCTCCTGTTTATCGTCCGGGGGTGCGGAAGACGGAGAGCCTTCCCGGGCAGCCGGCTTCGAGGTCTCCTGTGCGCCTTGAAAAATCCTCTGGTGTGGCCTGTTCCTCCATCGGGATTGCCATAGTAATTATGGCAACATTTATATAATTCGATACGTATTCTTTCCCCCTCCCAAGGGGGGATGGTAGTATGAGACGATGGATAACCTTATGCGCATGCATTCTCGCCCTTCTGGCGATGCCGTTTGCTGTGACTGCGGCAGTGGTGGGAGACGGGAATGTAACGGCGACGCCCATGGGCGAGACCGGGCAGATGGATAATCAGACAGCAAACATGACGATTGCCGCCTACATTGAGCAGGACGAGAACCTGACGATGCTGGCCGAAGCAATCAGCGTGGCAGGGCTCTATGACACCCTGAACTCGGGCGGTCCCTACACGGTCTTTGCTCCGAGCAATGATGCGTTCGATGCTCTCGGGAATGATACCGTGAACCAGCTCATGAACGAGACCGATAACCTGACCATGGTCCTTCAGTACCACGTAGTTGAGGGCGAGTACACGGCGGAGAACCTCACCAGTATGGCCGGGAACCAGACCGGGCAGCAGGACCAGGCCGGGAACGAGTCTGAAGGTGGAATTCTTGATATCTTCAGCGGGCTCCTCGGGGGCGGAAACGAGACCGGAAACGAGACCGGGAACATGAGCACCCTGCAGACGGTCACCGGCGAGGAACTGAATGTCAGCGTCACCGACGGCGAGGTCATGGTCGAGAACGCCACCGTCACCATGGCGGACATCAACACGACGAACGGTGTGATCCACATCATCGACCAGGTGCTGGTGCCTGCAAGCGTGAACCTGACGGCGGCTGAGAACCAGACCGGGATGCCGACCGAGACGATGACCACGATGGAAACCGTGATGCCGACCGAGACGATGGCCGGGAACCAGACCGCGATGTGATGGGCATCGGACAGTGATATGAAGCGGCAGGGCGAAAGGCGGCAGCGGTGCTTGCCAGTCTCCTGGTATCGTTCGGAAGGCTGTCGAACGCCGTTCCGGACATAACCAACCTCATTTTTAGGAAGCATCGCACATTCAGGAGGCATTAACGGGTCGTTCCGTCCGGTCGTCGGGAACCTCCTGCCGGAGGGGGATCGGCCGGGCCGCTGGAGAGCACAGGATAAAATCCGGCACCTTTAAAGAAGTGTTCGGTTCTGCTCCCTGTGGTGGGAGGGTGTATGTTTATGGCGAACGAGATGGAGTAAATGCCCGGATCCCGGCCCGGATTTGTCCCGGCAGGCATTCGAGAATTATTATCACAATATATTTATATTACCTCGATTATTCCTTGGCCTGCAAGGGGGGATATGTATGAGACGACCTGTACTGTTCGGTTTGTGCATCGTTCTCCTCCTGTCGATTTCTGCTGCAAGCACGGCAATCTCGATTGGAGGGGGGCCTGTCGAACTGGACCCTGATGAGACTGTGAACATTACACCGGTAAACAGCACCGAAACGTACGAGGTGCCGCAGACAACAGTGCTTGGAGCACTTGACGCCGCCTCGATCCTCGGTGTATTCGAGTACCAGGTTGCTGAAGACCTGCCTCAGGAAGAGGGAAACCTCAGCATTCTATCGATTACCGACATTGAGAACGAGATTGTGAATGAGACGCCGAACAACTGGACCTACTGGGTGAACGGCGAGCAGGGTACGACCGGGCCCGCGGTGACGAACGTGACCGACGGGGATAACCTGACCTACTCCTATGGCCCTCCGTCACACACCATAGAGAATGCCTCGTATACGCTGGCGGTGAACGTGAGCGTGGTCGGGGCACCACCTGTGAACGTGACGCCGACGCCGACGGTCAATGTGACGCCGACACCAACGGTGAACGTGACGCCGACACCAACGGTGAACGTGACACCGACACCAACGGTGAACGTGACCCCGACGCCGACGCCGGAAGTCAACATCACCGAAGAGATCGCTGCAGGGCTCTCAGGGCAGGAGAACTTGACGACGTTCGTCGGATTGGTAAACAACTCCACTCTCGGCGAGAGGCTCGAGGCGAACAGGAGTTACGTGATATGCGCTCCGACCAACGAAGCGTTCGACGGGCTGGGCAACGAGACGCTTTCGACGATCATGAACAACACGACGCTCTTAAACAGCATACTTGAGTATCACGTCATCCTGGGAGACTACACGATCGAAGAGCTCGTGATGCTGTGCGAGAATTCGACCGACGGCCAGATCTCCCTGCCGACTGTTGCGGGCACGGATGTCAACGTCTCGCTTACCGACGGTCAGCTGCTCATCAACAACATCGTTGTTGTGACCCAGATCCAGATCACGAACAACATTGTGGTCTACGTGCTCGACGGTGTCCTGATCCCACCGGACACCCCGATCCCAACCCCGACGCCGACGGTGAACGTGACTCCGACACCGACGGTGAACGT
>NZ_DAFZ01000067.1 GCF_002498065.1 Methanoculleus sp. UBA208
GAAAACGCGAAGCGTTTTCTCGAACTCCTTCCCCTACGGGGAAGTCGTTCCCAGGAAGAACTCCATGATCTGGTCGAACAGTGACGGCGAGGACGCGGACTGCTCTCCCTCCTCACCTCCTCCTTCCAGGTCGTAAACGGCCGCTAAATCCTCCCTGTCCAGACCACTTAAGGTCTCGAGGTGCCCGATAGCCCCGACGACGATCGTATCGTGATCGACGCCCCGCGCCCACGCCCCGGCCATCGTCTCTGACGGGCGGAGCGTCGAGTCCGGGATGCCCGCAAGCGCGTAAACCTCGGGGAGAGTAGACGCCTCCGCCGTTTCCGCGCCCCCGTCGGGCCGGATGGCGAGCACCGGGTCGGAGACACCCGTCGAGAGCACCTCCTGGTTGCCGGCAAGAGCGTATACCCGGAAGGCGAAGAGATCCGGGTTCGACGTCAGGTTGGTGACCAGCCGCTCCTCGGGGAGGGTGAGGTTTGCAAGCGTCAGCCTTCCGGTGCGGGTGACGACCGAGAACTCCCAGACACCGCGTTCTCCGTCCTCGAGACCCCGGGGCTCGCGGGTCCGTGTGATCTCGTAGACCCCGGTCTCGTCCGGGGGCGGCACCAGGACGACGTAGGCCGGGTTATCCCCCGTGACCGTCAGGTTCCTCGCCTCGACCGTCACGGTGACGGTGAAGGTCTCACCTTCGAACACCGCCCGCGGGTGCCGGCCGCCCAGACGCATCGCCGGGTCGAGGAGCCAGTCGAGATTCGCGATCTCCACTCCGCTCCGGGTGAGGGCGACGTCTTCGGGTGTCCGGTCGAGGATAACTCCGACGCCCCTGACGAGCAGGCCGTCGCGTGCGACGGCGACCGGGGCCGCCTGGGCGGTCTCGTTCTCCTCAGGAGTATACGATGCTCCAGGATTGACCAGCTGGTGATCGCTCTGCACCAGCGGCCGGTCGTGAGACTTGTGTGCTTTCGCCATCGTCGCGCTCGGGCGCGGGGGAGCATACCGGTCCAGGGTGGGTGTCGGGTTCGTATCCTCCTCCTCGTCGTCGGAGTCGTCGACGTATTCGGTCTCCGTCTCGGTGGTGTTTGTTGCATTCTGAGACGGCGCTGCCGTCAGCGTCTCCTCCGTCTCCGCATCGCCGGTCTCGTTGGTGTTTGTGAGCACAGCTCCGGTAAACTCCGAATGGGTCGTTGCGGCCGGGGATGGTGCGGGCGTCGTCGCCGGTTCCGTCGTCGCGGGCACCTCTTCGGATGGAGGCATGGTCTCTGTCGGCGTGGCCTCTCCGGTTACCAGGAGATTGGGCTCCTTCTGTGTTACGGCCTTTCCGTCTGCAGGCGTGACCGGCACTTTCTTATCAACGGGCTTCTCGCCCGGTGCATCGACGGTGCCGTTCTCGCCGGAGCCGGCGAGAGCGGATGTGAGAAGGCCGGCCATAACGATACACAGCACCAGAGCCCCGATAACGAGAAAAAACCCCTTCAAAGGCACCACCCCAGGTATCCGGGAACTCCACGCACCCTGTTCGCCGGTTCTGCTGCAGATAAAACAGACGTCACTATCCGGACGGACCCACCGCTCATGGGAGTCTCATGGAGCGCACACGGATATAAATAATTTCTGGATAGGGGCCCGCTCGAAACCTCCCGCGCGGATCGGCCCGGGGAAAACTTTTCAGGAGAACTGTAAAAAAGAGGAGGAACGTTCAGGCAGTCTCGTTCTGCATCAGCTGGACATCGGCGATGTCGTGCTGGCGCTGTGCAAGAACCTTTGCCTTGAAGATATTCTTCCCGGCTTTGCCGATGGCAAGGCCCCGGTCCTCGTCGCGGACCTCGATAAGGGCGACCTGCTGATCCTCCTCGTTCGTGTCGAAGTCGATACCTGTGACCTGGGCGGGAAGGAAGCAGTTCCGGAGGAACTGGCCCGGGTCTGCGGAGTATTCCACGACCTCGATCCTTTTGCCCATCACGTCGGAAGCCTTCTTGATGCTCGACCCGCTCTTGCCGATGGCGAGTCCCATGTCACCGGGATTGATCACGAAGATGATCCGCTCGTTGCGGTTATCGACGATGCAATCGCGGCTGCCTGCGCCGGTAAGGCTCTCGAACTGGGAGATGAGGCGCATGCACTCCTCAGTCAGCGTGACCTGTGGCATCGTCTACACTCTCGCAGCATTCAGGATATCGGATTCGCCTGGCTCGACCACGGCAAGCGCACTGACGACGTAAGGCCTGCCACAGGCTTTCCCGAGCTGGACACTCGAGCCTTCGTAGACGTAGACAGGGATGTCGGTCTCTTTCACCAGATTTTTAACGGATTCCGGGCTGTTCCTGGCCACCACGACAAGTTTTGCCTTGCCTTCTTCGATGGATTCCTGGGTCTTGTTTCGCCCGAGGAACACTGTACCAGTCTTCACGGCTTTACGTAGTGAAGCATTAAAGTCCATTATGATTTCTCCTAGATTTTCAGGTTTATGGGTTTTGCGATGAGTTTCACATCACCGGTGCCAAGCTGGATAGGCTGGCCCACGATCACGTTCTCGGTGACACCGTTCAGTTCGTCCACCTCGTTCGCGATTGCAGCATCCAGCAGATGGTTGACCGTCACTTCGAATGCAGCCCGGGAAAGGACACTCTCCTTCTCGCCGGCAATACCGTGCCGGCCGATCTGCTTGACCTCACCTTCCATGCACATCATATCCGCGACGAGCATGATATGACGGACATCGACGCCGATACCCTGTTCGTTCAGGGTACTTAAGGCCTCCTGGATGATTGCATTCCGGCCGGCCTCGATACCGAGCACATCGGCGATCTCGCTGATGTTGTTGCTCCGGGTGCGGGAGGTATCGACTCCTTCGACTTCGAAGACATCTTTTAGGTTGGAGCCCTCAGTATAAAGGATATACTCTCCACCCTCCTTTCTGACGACGACCCGCTCGATATCGTCGATGCCCTGGACGATGACGTGCCTGACGTGTTCCGCGAGCTGGAAGAGGTTCTGGTAACTCTCCCGGTTCTTCGGGGTGAACGTGAGCGAGGCCCTCTTCGGGTCCCCCTCGACGTCAAAGTCGCGGAAGTGCCGCTTTTCGCGGATCTTCCTCGGCGCCGTCTCGAGGATCTCTTCCACGCCGATCTTCCGCCGGTCGCAGACCGCCTTGTTTAACATGACGAGAACCTGCATGTTCTCCATGTCGATGGTGATATCCCCGAACTCGTGGAGCGGCGCGGCCTCGATCTGCCAGCTCACCTCACGGGCGCGGTCACGGTTGAACGCCCAGTCGTTGAGCAGGTAGACCGCCATCGTGGGGGTGCTCGGCTCGCGCCGGGCGTCCATGATCTCGATGAGACGGGGAAGGCCGAGGGTAACGTTGATCTCGGCCACACCCGCGTAATGGAAGGTTCGCATCGTCATCTGGGTGCCGGGCTCGCCGATCGACTGCGCCGCCACGACGCCGACCGCCTCGCAGGGCTCGATACGGCTCTTCCTGTACTCGGAGAAGACCATCTCGAGGATCCGGTCGAACTCTTCGTCGGTGACGTCCCGCTCCGCAAGACTCGTTTTGAGGTCTTCCCGGGTCCGGTAGGGCAGATCGAGGGTATCGATCCGCTGCTCCATATCGCTGTTCATTTGACCTCCTCTTTTAAGACGCTCTCAATGATGCCTTTCACGTCCACCGGGGCGCCGTAACTGCTCCTTCCGGGGTCGGTTCCGTCCTCGCCGTAGCAGAACTGGATGATCCGGCCGCCCGTCGTCCGGACGGTGCCGTCGTACGCCACCTTGAGGTCCTGCAGGGCGTTGATCATCCGCCGCTGGAGGTACCCGCTCTGCGACGTCCGGACCGCAGTGTCCACAAGACCCTCACGCCCACCGATGGCGTGGAAGAAGAACTCGGTGGGGGAGAGCCCGCTCTTGTAACTGTTGGTGATGAACCCGTGCGCTTCCGCACCGCGCTCATTCCGCCTGAAATGCGGCAGGGTCCGGTCCTCGTAGCCACGCATGATCCGCTCGCCACGAACCGACTGCTGTCCGAGACACCCGGCCATCTGCGTCAGGTTCAGCATCGACCCACGGGCACCGGAGACCGCCATCACCACAGCGCTGTTGTCCATCCCGAGATGCCGCCCGGCGATCTCACCGGTGCGGTCACGGGCTTTGCCGAGCACCTGCATGATCTGCATCTCGAGCGTCTCCTCAAGCGTCCGCCCGGGCATCGGTTCGAGTTGCCCCTCGTTATAGATCTTGATCCGGCGTTCAACGTCGCTGACGGCGCCGTTGAGCACCTCGTCGATCTGGCCGTACTCGGTCTTGGTCAGGTCTTCGTCGTCGATACCGAACGAGAACCCTTCGAGCATGATGCCCCGGATCGAGAGTTTGGTCACGTCGTCGATGAACCGGGCAGCCCGCTTCATACCGTGCTGCCTGATGATCCGGTGCAGGATCTGACCGTCGAAGGCACCGATTCCCTTTTTGTCGATGGTGCCGGAGACCAGGTTCCCGTTGACGATCCGGACGAACGCGTCGTTCTCGCACATCTCCCGCCGGCAGGTCTCACAGTTCTGGCACGACGAAGCCTTGAAGAGCATGTTCAGGTTGTCGGGGAGGACGAGCGAGAATACCTGCTTGTTGGTCCAGAGAGGTTTCCCGTCGGGATCCGTCGCAGCAGGCTCGGGCAGGTGCTCGATAGGCAGATGCTGGGTGAGGTAAAGCACATCCTCCTTGCTGAAGTGGCGGACGGTATGCGTTAAGAGGAAGATGCCCGATATGTGGTCGTGGATACCGCCGATGATCGGGCCGCCGGTTCTCGGCGAGAGGATGTTCGACGACACCGAGACCAGGATCTCGGCCTCGGCCCGCGCCTCCTCGGTCTGCGGGATATGCAGGTTCATCTCGTCGCCGTCGAAGTCGGCGTTGTAGGGCGGGCAGACGGCCGGGTTCAGCCGGAAGGTCTTCCCGTCCATCACGATGACCCGGTGGGCCATGATGCTCATCCGGTGCAGCGAGGGCTGCCGGTTGAAGAGAACGATATCGTTATCCTTTAACTGCCGCTCCACCGTCCAGCCCGGCTCGAGCATCTCCGCGACCGTCTCCAGGTTCGCCTCAGAGAGGCGCATCCTCCGGTTGTCCGGCCGGATAGCGTAGTTTGCTCCGCAGGGCGACCGGATGGTGGGGCGCTCGGGGCCGTTCAGGACATACTGCCGCATCTCCTCGATGTTGAACGGGGTCACCCGGATCGGAAGCGTCATCTCGTTCGCGATGGCGAGCGGAATCCCGACCTCGCCGATGGAGAGGTTAGGGTCGGGGGAGATCACCGTACGGGCCGAGAAGTTCACGCGCTTGCCCGAGAGCGAGCCGCGGAACCGTCCCTCCTTCCCTTTAAGACGCTGCGAAAGAGTCTTTAAGGGCCGACCGCTCCGGTGGCGGGCGGGCGGGCACCCCGCCACCTCGTTGTCGAGGTAGGTGGTGACGTGGTACTGCAGGAGTTCCCAGAGATCCTCGATGATCAGCTGGGGCGCGCCGGCGTCCTGGTTCTCTTTGAACCGCTGGTTGATCCTGATGATGTCCACGAGTTTGTGGGTCAGGTCGTCCTCGGACCGCTGCCCGTTCTCGAGGATGATCGAGGGGCGCATCGTGACCGGCGGGACCGGGAGGACGGTGAGGACCGTCCACTCAGGGCGCGCGACGTCCGGGTTGACCCCGAGAGCCCGGAGATCTTCGTCGGGGATCCTCTCGAGGCGCGCCCGGATATCGGCCGGGGTCAGCTTGTGCTCGACCTTCCGCCCCTCTTCCACGAAGACCTCGGAGAAGGTGGTGGGCTTCTCGAAGTTGATCTTGAGCTGCTGCTCCCCGCAGTGGGGGCAAACCCGCTCTTTCTTGATGTCTTTCTCGGAGACGACCTCTGATGCGATTTCGCTGTCCTCGTGGCCGATGATCTTCTCGACCTCTTCGGCCGTCATCAGCAGCCGGGAACACGACCTGCAGGTCACCCGCAGGAGTTTCCGGATCAGCCGGGTGTAGCCGACATGGATGACGGGCTTCGCGAGTTCGATGTGTCCGAAATGCCCCGGACAATCGGCCGCTTTCTGGTCGCAGGTCTTGCACCGGAGACCCGGGTCGATGACACCCAGGTTCAGGTCCATCAGGCCCTGCGGGTAGGGGAACCCGTCGTCGTCGTAGGTGTCCGCCCAGATGATCTTTCTAACGCTCATCTTGCGGATCTCTTTCGGGGAAAAAAGCCCGAACTCGATCCTTCCAACACGTTTTGGACTGGTCATGGTTTGATTGTGCCCCCTCTCTTACACCATATCGTCGAGTCTCAGGCGGGGAGCAATGCCCATGCTCTTCATCTCGTCGAGGAGGAGCTTGAAGGCATAGCTCATCTCGACAGGGTAGATGTCGGTCTCGCCGCCGCAGGCAAGGCACCGCGTCACCTTCCGCTTCCGGTCAAGCATCGCCACCATCCCGCACTTCGCGCAGACCCACTGGGTCACCTTGTCCGACTCGTCAAGCAGCCGCTCTTTTAGGGCCATGGCCGCACCGTGGCCGATCATCACGTCCCGCTCCATCTCACCGAACCGGAGACCCCCCTCGCGGGCACGCCCTTCGGTCGGCTGGCGGGTGAGCACCTGCACGGGGCCGCGCGACCGCGCGTGCATCTTGCTCGATACCATGTGGTAGAGCTTCTGGTAATAGATGACGCCGATGTAGATGTCGGCCGCAAACTGCCGGCCGGTGATCCCGTCGTACATCACTTCGCGGCCGTTGTGGGCGAATCCGAGTTCCTTGAGTGAATTCCGGAGATCCGCCTCGCGCTCGCCGCGGAACGCCGTCGCGTTGATCCGATGGCCCTCGAGAGAACCGACCTTGCCGCCCAGCATCTCGAGCATATGCCCGATGGTCATACGGCTCGGGACTGCATGGGGGTTGATGATCAGGTCCGGCGTCATGCCCGACTCGGTGAACGGCATGTCCGCCGAAGGCTGGATGAGCCCGATAACACCCTTCTGCCCGTGCCGGGACGCGAACTTGTCGCCCACCTCCGGGATCCGGAGGTCACGGGTCCGGACTTTGACGAGGCGCGAAGAGTTCTCGCCCTCGGTGATGATGACGGTATCCACGATACCATGCTCGTTGCTCCGCATCGTGACCGAGGTGTCGCGCCGCTTTTCGACGGCGATGAGCTCGCTCGTAGGCTCCTCGAGGAACCTCGGCGGGGAGGTTTTGCCGATCAGCACATCCTTCTCGCGGACGATCGTCTCGGGATTGATGACGCCGTCGACATCGAGGTTCGCGTAGAACTCGGCGCCGTGCGCACCGGAGACCTCTTCGTCCGGGATCTCGATCCGGTCGACCTGGCCCCCGGGGTAACGCCGTTCCTCGCCGTCGTAGGTGCGGAAGAAATGCGATCGCCCGAGGCCCCGGTCGATGGAGGCCTTGTTGATGATCAGAGCATCCTCAATGTTGAACCCTTCATACGAGATGATGGCGACGACGAAGTTCTGGCCTGCAGCCCGCTCGTCGGAACCGATCACGTCGGAGGTCTGGGTGTAGGTGAGCGGTTTCTGGACGTAGTGGAGCATGTGCCCGCGGGTGTCGGGGCGGAGTTTCATGTTCGATGCCGCAAAGCCCAGCGCCTGCTTGACCATCCCGGCGCCCATGGTGACACGGGGACTGGCGTTGTGCTCGGGGAACGGAACGTGTGCCGCACCGATACCCAGGATGAGCGAGGGATCGATCTCCAGATGCGTGTGCTCGGGAGTGAGGTCCGCTTCGTGGATGGCGATGAAGAGATCTTCTTCCTCCTCGGCATCGACAAACTCGATCGCACCCTTCCGCACCACGTCGGCGAAGGTCATCTCACCGTTCTGGAGGCGTTCGATGTCGTCGCCGGTCACCTGGGGTGTGCCGTCCCTGACGACGATCAGGGGGCGGCGCGCTCTGCCGCGATCGGTGTGGATGATGACGTCGTTGTTGAACTCCTTGTAGGAGACGTTGACCTCGGAAGAGATCTCGCCGCGCCGGCGCATATCGCGCATCCGCCCGACAAGTTCCCGGGGGTCATCCACGAGCCCGATAAGAGCTCCGTCAACGAAGACACGTGACTGTCTCATGCCGTCTCTCTCCGGAGGGCGATGACGCCCATATCATACAGAATGTTCTTCACTTCCTCTTCGTTGATAACGCCCTTGCTGATCTCGACCATCTGGGCGAAGTTCTTCACCAGTCCACAGTTCGGACCCTCGGGAGTCTCGCTCGGACAGATCCGGCCCCACTGGGTGGGGTGCAGGTCACGGGCCTCGAAGTGAGGCTGCGAACGGGAGAGCGGTGAGATGACGCGCCGGAGGTGCGAGAGGACCGCCATGTGGTCCACCCGGTCCAGGAGCTGCGAGACACCGGTGCGCCCGCCCACCCAGTTGCCGGTGGCAAGCGGGTGCAGCAGCCGTTCGGTCAGGACGTCCGCGCGCACGGCGGTCCCGATCGAGAGGTCGCGGTGGCGCATGCTTGCCCGCTCGAGCTGGTACTTCACGTCCCTGGTTAAGCGGTTGAGCGAGATCCGGAAGAGATCTTCCATCAGGTCGCCGGCAAGTTTCAGCCGCTTGTTCGCGTAGTGGTCCTTATCGTCGATCCGGCGACGATCGAGCACCAGGTCGAAACAGGCCTCGGCCATGCGGCCGAGGAAATGCGCCTTTGCGAGGCGGACGCCCTCGACCGTCTGCCGGTATACGGGGTCTTCCTCTTTTAAGCCCACCGGCATCAGGTAGTTTAAGTGCGGAAGGAGGTAGTTGTCAAGGACGAACTCCGCCCGTTTCCGCTGGTAGTCCCGGGTCTGGTTGGGAGCAAGTTTTTTGCCGACATACATGACGCCGTCGTCGACGGTGTCGCAATCGCTCTCTTCCAGGTTCTGCATCATGAAGGTGAGGATCTCTTCGTCGGTAGAGACCGCCTCCACGATGTCATGGTCGCCCTGGAGACCCAGCCCCCGCATCAGGTCGACGAAACGGAGGTGCCCGGCGACCGAGGGGAACGAGACCTCAAGCAGGTTTTTGCGGTTCCGCTCGACGATAACGAGCGCGCGGTAGCCCCGGTACTGCGAGAAGACTTTGGCAACGTAGATCCGCTCGTTGTAGCGCTCGGTGAACTCGGTCATGATCTTGTTCGACGCAAGGTCCTCGAGCGTCATCAGCACCCGTTCCGTGCCGTTGACGATGAAGTAACCGCCGGGATCGAGTGGATCTTCTCCGTGCTCGGTCCGCTCGGCGTCACTCATGTTGTAGAGGTTGCAGGCGGCCGAGCCCACCATCACCGGCAGTTGCCCGATGATGGTGACGATCGGATCCTGCGGCTCTTCGCCCTGGACAAGCGTCATCTCGAGTTGAATGGGTGCCGCGTACGTGAGGTTCCTGAGGCGCGCCTCACTCGGAAAGAGCTCGGACTGCGACCCGTCCGCCTCGCGGACACGGGGTTTCTTCACCTCGATCTTGCCCAGTTCAACCCATACGGCCTCTTTTCCCTTTCCACGGGTCTCGATATCGGTCTCGATGATACGCTGTTCATCGACGACTTTCTGAAGGTTGTACAGGAGAAAGTTATTATAAGAGTCTAACTGGTGGCGCGCTACGTGCTCCCGTGAAAAATATGCTCTCGACAAAACACTTCTGTCTAACAGATGGATCAGCTCCCCGGCCTCTGAATTATTTCTTCGGTCTCTTCACGACGAGCCTGTAAGCTTCGGCTCTGCCCGCGGTGCGACTGTCACGAGTAATCCGGATGACGTTCCCGATATCGCCCCCGACAGCCTTTACCGCAGGATCGTCATGATACATTTTTGGCAGTTGTTCTAGAGAGATATGGTACGTCGCAAGGAGGTCAGCGACCTCTTCTTCGTCCATAATCTGATGGTCCGGAACCATCTCATGGTTAAGTACGTCGAGTGTTGTGCCCATCGCTTACACCTCACCGACGAAAAAGTTACGTATCAGATGCATCACCTTGTTAAAATCCATAGACATCGCCCATGGCAACGGGCCCAAGGGGATTTGAACCCCCGACCACCTGGTTAAAAGCCAGGCGCTCTACCTAACTGAGCTATAGACCCCGCACGTACTGCCATCCAGCATTATTACAATGCGAGAATAGTATAAATAATTTACTTGCCGGTGTATCATATAATTCGCAGTCTAACGATATAAACTTTTCAATTCTCCACCCGTTGCACACCCACCAAAATATTTAATGCCCTCCGAACATCCTGTTTATATACGTATCCCCCCGGATCAGGGTGCCCGCATGATTCCCCCTAAAAGCAGTGCAGATAAAGCCATATCCGCCATATCATGGGTGACACTGGGCATATACCTGCTCATCGCTGCCTCACTCTCCCTGCTCGCGATATTCTCGTTCTACGATGTTATCCTGCAGGTCGTGGCGCTCGTCCAGGTCGAGGACATGACGCAGGGTATACTTGAGGTGCTGCACGCGCTCCTCCTGACCCTCATCATCGTGGAGATCCTGGAGACCGTGACGGCGTATTTCAGGACCAACAGGGTGCAGGTGACGCCGATCCTGATCGCAGGCATCACCGCGATGGTGCGGCGCGTCCTGACCTTCGGAGTCGAGCCCGTCGAGCCGTTCGACATCGGGATGACACTCGCAGCAATTCTCGTGCTGACGATCGCGATCGTCTTTATTGGAAGACTGGAACGCGCAGACAGTTATTAGAGGGCAGGAATGCGCAGAAGAGGAGGTGCAAAAAACTGCCCGCCTCTCCACTGCTCTTTGCGGCCGCGGATGCGCCGGTTCAAAGAGTGCTCTGTAAAACAGGGGGACGAGGCCGCTCAACGCGCCTCGAAGAGATCCTCAAACTGGGCCCGGACCTGATCGAGGCGCTCCTCCTGGAGTTTGATGCTCGCCGCCATGCTCTTTATGGCCCTCGTGATGTCCTCGCCCATTCCCGCCCGGGCGTCCTTGATGCTGTAGGTGGTCTCCAGGATCTTTAAGAGGCGCCTGTTGATATCGACGCTCTTTGCGAGGCGTTCATACTCGTCGACGATCCGGGGATCCACGCCGGCCTCGCGCGCCCGCTCGATGTCGGCAGCGATGGAGTGCCGGCGTGCCAGCACATGCTCGATGGCCTCGTAGAGCTGGTGGTGTGTGGTGGGTTTGAGTATATAGTCCTCGATGTAGGCGCCGTATTCGTTTGCTTCCTCGGGGGTGAGGGGTTTTGCGGTCAGCATGAGGACGGGGATGTCCCGCGTCGCAGGGTTGTCCTTGATCTTCTCAAGCGTCTCCCACCCGTCCATCGGCTCCATCATGATGTCCAGGAGAACCAGGTCCGGGGGTGTTGCACTCAAAATTTCCAGGCATTCCTCGCCGCTAAAGGCTGTGATCGGCCGATAGCCACCACGCTCCAGCATGGTAACAAAAACATCGACGATCATGGGGCTATCGTCAACAACCAGTATTGTGTACATCATGCCTCCTCTCCGATCCTGACTGCTATATCCGATAACTGTCTCTGTACTGTTGAGAGATCCGCAGACTTATCTATTACCGCTGTGATCAGGGCGGCCTCCCCAACACCCACAATGAGGATTGTGGCGTCGGGTGCGGTGATGGTGACCATGGACGGCCGCCCTATATTGGCACTGCCGCAGGCCGCCTCCGCCGATGCAAGGACCGTGGCGCACATCGCTGCAAAAAGCGACGATAAAAGACTCCCGTCCCGGAAGCACTTACCCATAATTGTGCCCTCACTGGATACGAGAGCGCATGCGGCGACACCCGCGACGGACCGGATCTCATCGATGTGTCTCTGGGCATTCTCTTCCATGAAGGGATGATAACTCATCTGACTAACCCCCGGTATAGCTCACTGAGGTATGAGCGTCGCATCATATATGAATATCGAATCGCTATTGCTTTAGACTTGCCTTTACTCGATTTTTACCACGCTTAGCAGGCGATTTCAGTTCCGGGGTCAGGAGAATACTGTTTCTGAGGTTTGGATGGTTCTGGCAGCAGTATCATGAAACCAGTTTGTCACGACACGATTTGATGCTTACCTGACGATTTTACCCGAGAGGGGGTGCCTCAAGGCGCTAAAAACGTATTTAGGTCTCGCTAACAGGCAAGTCAAACAAATAATTTTAAATGTGACAACTACTATCTATCCTTGAGACGGTTTTAGATGATCAGGGCCTACACCATCGCCTCCGGAAAAGGCGGAACCGGTAAGACGACCGTCACCGCAAACCTGGGAACAGCGCTGGCTCAGCACGGCAGGGAGACCTGCATCGTTGACATGGACATGGGTATGGCCAACCTCGCGCTGGTGCTGGGGCTCGCAGAGACACCGGTCACGCTCCATGAGGTCCTGGCAGGGGAGGCGCAGATCCAGGATGCGATATACGAGGGGCCCTATGGCCTCAAGGTCGTACCGAGCGGCCTCTCGCTCCGGGGGTTCCAGAACGCGGACCCCGAACGGCTCAAAGACGTGATGCGGGACCTCACCGATCGGTGCGACTTCCTGCTCCTTGATGCGCCTGCCGGCATCAGCACCGATGCCGTCGTACCCCTCACCGTGGCAGACGAGGTCCTGCTGGTCGTGAACCCCGAGATATCCTCGCTCGTGGACGCTTTAAAGATCAAGATCCTGACGGAGACGATCGGCGGCAGCATCGGCGGGGCCATCATCAACCGGGCGGTCCTGGAGGACGCCGAGATGAACCGGAGAAAGATCGAGAAGACTCTCGGCGTGTCGGTCATCGATACGGTCCCCGAAGACGCAAACGTACGAAGGGCGGCAGCGGCAAGGACGCCGGTCGTCGTGAAGTCGCCAGGATCCGAATCATCGAAAGCGTTCAGAAGAATCGCCGCCTCTTTAGCGGGCTTCCCTGTTGAAGAAGAACCCCGGGAGGTGCAGGAAGGGTTTGTCGAGCGGCTTGCCCGCGCATTATTCAGGAGAGAATCACGATGACTGATATGAATGCAATCATGATAGTCCTACTCTCGGTAACCATCATCTGCCTGCTGTTTATTATGTACGTGATGTACGTGCGCATCCAGCAGCTCCTCAAGGAGGTCGATGCGCTGACGGGTAGAATGGAGATCACCGGCAGCGAACTGGAGCAGTTGACACGAAGCGTCGAGGAGTATAAGAATATGCGGGGATAGGGGTTTTATTTTGCGGGGGTGAAAGGGACGGAGCGGGAAGGCCCCGTCCAATAGGTGCGGGGATGCAAGCGAGCCGCCCTTCGTCACGCGTCTCGAGAGATTACTGGAAACTATATCTTATTATAAGGCGCAATAATCCCTGTATGCTCCAGGCCTACAAGTATCGGATGTATCCCAATAAGGAGCAGGTCACGCTCCTCATGCGGCACATCCATGCCTGCCGGTTTGTGTACAACAATTCTCTGGAGCAGAAGATCCGGGCATACGAGCAGGAAGGTCGAAAACTCTCCTGCTTCGACCTGAACACCCGTCTTCCCGCACTCAAAGAAGAACATCAGTGGCTCAAAGAAGCCAACTCCCAATCGCTCCAGAGTGCCAACAAGAACCTCGACAATGCCTTCACCCGGTTCTTCCGCGAGAAGAAAGGGTTTCCCCGGTTCAAGTCGAAGAAGAACCCGGTACAATCCTTTCAAGTGCCGCAGCATTACACCGTGGATTTCGAGCACCGTCGAGTTAAACTCCCGAAGATCGGCGAGATTAAAACAACCTTTCATCGGTTCTTCGCCGGAAAAATGAAGTACGCCACGGTTTCGGTGACTTCGACCGGGAAGTGGTTCGTCAGTATTCTCGTTGATGACGGAACGGTGGAGCCGGAACCTGCATCATTTGCTCTGGATACCACTCTGGGGATCGATGTCGGCCTGAAGGATTTTGCAACGCTCTCTACCGGAGAGAAGATCGAGAATCCCCGGTATTTGAAAAACTCCATTCAACGCCTGAAGGTGTTGCAGCGGCGGGTGTCCCGGAAGAGGAAAGGATCGAAGAATCGGGAGAAGACGATCCAGAGACTTGC
>NZ_DAFZ01000061.1 GCF_002498065.1 Methanoculleus sp. UBA208
GAGGGTTTCAACAGAGCCCGATCTTGAGAACTTCAAACTCTACGACATCATGTGTTCGCGGGACATCATCCAGGACCTGATCCGGAAGGGCAAGATTGCCGAACTGACGATGTCGTGCAACTTCGACCGGCTGAAGTCGGAGACCCTTCCCTCGACCAGGAAGTCCGGCATCGCCTACTTCCAGGTGGTCTTTGCACCGGTCACCGATAAAGGGGGCAAGGTGCCCCGCGAGTTCTTCATCCTCTTCCTCGATATCACGGCAAAGAAGATCGCCGAGAAGCAGCTGAAAGAGCGCTACCAGGGGATCATGAGCAACCTCCCCGGGATCATTTACCAGTTCTATGCGCGGGATACCGGCGAGTGGGGGGTCTACTATGTCAACGAGCGCTCGCAAGAGATCTACGGGGTGACGACCGAGCCGCTGGAGACCTGGTTTTCGAGGTACGGCGAATGCATTGCCCCGGAAGACCAGGAACGCTGGTTCGACTCGATCAACGATGTGATACGAAGGGTCGCACCCTGGGAGTTCGAAGGGCGGTTCATCAAACCGACCGGGGAGGAGATGTACATCCGGGGCGTTTCGCAGCCGGTGCGGCTGAAGGACGAGACCGTCTGGAACGGCATCTTTCTCGATATCACCGACCGGAGGAAGGCGGAGGAGGCGCTGCGCATGAGCGAGGAACGGCTCCGGGGCATCACCAGCAACCTTCCGGGGATCGTCTACCAGTTCTATGCCCGTGACTCCGGCGAATGGGGCACCTACTACGTCGACGACCGTTCCACCGAGGTCTACGGCCTCCCCCCCGACCCTTTGGAGACCTGGATCCAACGCTACAGTGCGTGCATCGCTCCGGAAGACCAGAGACGCTGGTTCAAGTCGATAGAAGACGTGATAGGGAGGATTGCACCCTGGGAGTTCGAGGGGCGGTTCATCAAGCCGACCGGGGAGGAGATGTACATCCGGGTGCTTTCCCGGCCCGTTCGGCTCCGGAGCGAGACAGTCTGGAACGGGATCATCCTCGACATCACCGACCGGAAGAGAGCGGAGGAAGCGCTTCGCAGCACCCAGTTAAAGGAGATACGGTACCACTCGTTCTTTGAGAACACCTGCAACGGTGTCCTGATCTACGAGCCGATCGGGCAGGGCGAGGAGTACATCATCAAGGACGTCAACAAGGTGACCGCAACTCTCCTGCGGATGAACAAAGAAGATCTCGTCGGGAAGAAACTCTTTGAGGAGTTCCCCGATCTCCCGAGCCCGTACATCCACGATCTCCTCTACCGCGTTCTTATCACCGACAGGCCGGAGTTCGTCACACCGCTCAAATACCGGAACCGCGAGGATTTCCCCTGGATCTCCCACTACGTCTTCAAGCTACCATCCGGGGAGATCGCGTCGTTCATGATCGACGTCACAGAGGCCGTGAACGAGGATATCACCACCGGAACCCAGGAGCGGTAAGACCGCGACACCTCGCGACACCTCCTCACCGTCCGGCACCGATCTCTCTTTTTCGCGCCCGTGGATCGTCGGCACCGTCACCGTCCGTGAGTGCACTTCCCAATGGCGAGCAATGGCGGATCTCCCCCGATCCTGGCGTACTGGAAGAGAGCCCGGGAAATGGCTCCCTGAACGGAGAATTTCGGTAGTATTCCTTGAATGGCATCAGGGGAACTCTCCCGTAATGGCGAGCAATAAAAAGCAGGTTTATGTCTGCCCCGGGAATATTTCATTACGTGGATGAAAGTCCACAAAACCGGAAATGAGCGAAACTACATGGGCGAGGCAGCCGGGTTCACAATCATAATGGAGGTTAACCCTTCGACAAGTATCGCCTCACAGACGTGAACTCCAGCTGGACACACCGATCACACTATATCCGGAACAGATAGTTCAATGTTTTGGTCGGCATCCGTCGCTACCCGTGTAAGCACCTCTTTTCCGGCACGAGGTAGTTAGACATGGAGACAAAAGTAGGATATTTCGCGTCTCTGGAGCAGTACAAACCCAGAGATGCATTGGAACAGTCTATCAGGGCAGAGAATGTCGGTTTCGACTCGATCTGGGCCGACGACCACTTCCACCCCTGGTACCACACCAACGCACAGTCTGCACAGGCCTGGGCGTGGATGGGAGCAGCGCTTGAGGCAACGAAGAAGGTCTTCATCTCCACCTGCATCACCTGCCCGATCATGCGGTACAATCCGGCGATCGTTGCGCAGACGTTTGCCACGCTCCGGCAGATGTACCCGGGACGAGTGGGTGTTGCCGTCGGCGCCGGCGAGGCCATGAACGAGGTGCCGGTGACGGGAGAATGGCCGAGCGTGCCCGAGCGCCAGGAGATGACGGTTGAGGCCATCGGCGTGATGCGCCAGCTCTGGGGAAGCCAGGAGCCCGTCACCTTCAAAGGAAAGTACTTCACCCTCGACAAGGCGTTCATGTACACCAAACCGGAAGACGAGGTTCCGCTCTACTTCAGCGGGATGGGTCCGAAGGGTGCACGGCTTGCAGGGAAGTACGGCGACCACCTGATGACGGTTGCCGCGGACCCGGCCGTGCTGAAGAACGTGACCATCCCGAACTTCGTGAAGGGTGCTGCCGATTCGGGCAAGGATCCGAGCAAGATGGAGCGTGCGATGCTGATCTGGTACTCCGTCGATCCCGACTATGACAAGGCCATCGAGGGGCTGCGCTTCTGGGCCGGCTGCCTGGTCCCCGCCATGTTCAAGTACAAGGTCTACGACTCCAGGGAGGTCGAGATCCACGCCAACCTCGTCGGACACGACATGATGAAGGAGAACTACATGGTCGCGACCGATGCGGAAGGGCTCATCAAGGAGATCGAGCGGTTCAAGGCCGCGGGAATCACGCACTTCTGCCTTGGAAACTCAAGCCCCAACGTGAACCTGGGCATCGACGTCTTCAAGGAAGTAATCCCGGCAGTGAAGGACTAAAGGGTGATCCATCTCACCCATTTTACCTGCTTCTAGGACTGGAGAACACTCATGGAACAGAAGAACGTCCGAGATATCTTTGACCAGGCGGTCGTGTTTCTTCCCGATATCGAGATCGAGAGTGCGAAAAGACCCTGGTATCCACACCCGGAGTGGAGAGGGGTCTTTCTCAAGGACCTGGTGACCGGAAAGGAGACAGGTGGCATGTTCAGCTATCACCTCGTCCGGGTCTGGAAGGACTGTGAGGTGATGGACCACGACCATGAGAGCCAGTGGGAGTGGAACCGAATCATCGACGGAAAGGGGGTCTTTTTCTTCGAGGACACGGAGATTCCCCTGGCTCAGGGTCAGACATTCGTCACCCCGCCCGGAGTCCGTCATGCGGTATGTGCGCACCACGGCGATCTGTCGCTGCTGGCAGTGTTCGTACCGGCACTTGTATGAGCCTTCACTCGTAGATCTGTCTCGTATCGGGAGCAATACAATTTTTTTTGGAAGAGAGATCTCTTCTGTCCCCATCTTCTCCGTTCTCTCGCACGGTACCTCATGGCAAAAAGTATTTCATGAATATCGGAAACATGTTAACAGGAAAGCATTTTTTTATCACTGTACCCGACTTAACCCCCCACACTCCGGTAGCGCTACCGTTAATACCACTAATGTGAAACTCACTGTACCTGCTTTTTAATAGGAGTCCCCGCATCAGATTAATAGGAGCCCCCACATCAGATGCCAGCGCCCCCAGAAGCCTCACGGACAAGGTCTGATCCCGCCGGACGGGATGAAGTTCCACAGGAGAACCCTGCAAAGACCGAAAAGGTCGTCGATGAGCAAATCCGGGAGCTCCAGGCAGAGATCGATGCCCTTCGCCGGGAGAATGCAGAGCTCAGGCTGGCCGAGACCGAACGCAGGAGAGACGAGGAGACGCTGCGCAAGGAGAAGGAGGAAGTAGGTGCCATCCTGTCTGCGCTCGATACGGGGCAGTCGCTTGTCGAGCCGGATATGACAATTGTCTGGGTCAACCAGAAGGCCCGGGAATATTTCCCCGAATACGAGCCTATCGGGCAGAAATGTTACCGTTTGTTCGAAGGCATGAGCCACCAGTGCGAGGTCTGTGCGGTTCGGGCTGTCTTTTCGACGGGCGAGGTCACGAGGATTGAGAAGTACGTCCCGTACCGTGAGCGCTGGTTCGGCATTGTAGCCCAGCCGGTGAAAGATGCATCCGGCCGGGTAACACATGCGCTCGAGAGCTTCACCGACATCACCGAGCAGAAACAGGCTGAAGAAGCCCTGCGGGAGAGCGAGGCCAAGTACCGAACCCTGGTGGAGACCGCTCTCGACATCGTACTCATCCACGACCGTGAGAAGATCCTCTACATCAACCCAACCGGGGTGAACCTTCTCGGCGCATCCTGCCCGGATGAGATCCTCGGCAGGAACTTCCTCGAGATCATTCATCCCGATTTCCGCGACCGTGTCCAGGAGAACGTTGCAATGGATCTCCTGGGCGAATCTTCGCCGACCACCCAGCTCCAGCTCCTCAGGCTGGATGGAACCCCGTTCTGGGTGGAGGGGAGAGGCGTGATGGCCTTCATTGCCGGCACCCCCGTCATCCAGGTGATCATGCGGGACATCACCAGGAGGAAACGAGCGGAAGAGGCCCTCCGGGAGAGCGAGGAGCGGTATCGTTCCCTCGTCGAGCTCATGCCGGATGCCGTGGTCGTGCACCGGGACGGCATCATCGTGTACGCGAATCCCGCCTGTGTCCGGATTGCGGGCGCGAAGAGCCCTGAAGACGTCGTGGGCAAACCGCTGGATCTCTTCGTCTCCCCCGAATTTCGCGAGCGTATCGCCAGGTATATACGCCGGATGGAACGGGAAGGCACTTCTACCCCATTAGACGAACAGGAACTCAGGACCCTCGATGACCGGACGATCCAGGTCGACATCACAGCGACCCCCATACTCTACCGGGGCCGGCCTTCTATCATGGTTGTTTTCCGGGATACCACCGAGC
>NZ_DAFZ01000093.1 GCF_002498065.1 Methanoculleus sp. UBA208
CCCCAATGGCGATATCCCCACGGTCCACTACACCGGGATTAGTCCTCGATTCAATCGCTCCGTTTATCTCAAACCGAGGTTCCGCAGTCTCCGCCGTTGATCCAATGCTCCTTTTTCAGGTGAGTCATCACCCAGAGACCTTCAGTCCCCTCAAACACCTGAATCGAAGCCCGATTGGCTTCTCATGCGCCGCTCCGTTGAAACGTCGCACCCCTCGGGTCGTCGCGCCTCAAACTTCCTCGCAAAAAAAGAGTGATTAAATAAACCGGGGCTTGCGCGACAGAAGCCTCGGGGTGTAGAGGGGGCGGAAGGGCTTTCCGGCGGTCTCCAGTTTCACCGCCTGGACGAGTTCGTTCTCGGTCATCGTCTCCTTGTAGGGCTTCTTCTTCTCCGAAAGCTTCCGGATGGTGACCATGAGCCGGCCGGTCTCGGCCTCCTGGTCGCCGATCACCGCGACGTAAGGGACCCAGTCCATCCCGGCCTCGCGGATCTTCTTGTTCACGCTCTCGTCCCGGTCGTCGACGTCCGCCCGGATGCCGGCTGCGTTCAGCCGGGTGGCGATCTCTTCCGCGAAACAGACGTGCCGCTCAGCCACCGGCACCAGCCTGACCTGGGTCGGGGCGAGCCAGGTCGGGAACGAGGGGACCTCCTGGGCCGCGGTGTTCTCGAGCAGCGCGCAGATCACCCGCTCGATCGAGCCCGTCGGCGAGCAGTGGAGGATCGGGGGGTAGACCTCCGTCCCGTCAGGGGTGTAGTACTTGATATCGAACCGGTCTGCGCTCTCGACGTCGATCTGGACGGTCGGGTTCTCGATGGGTCTCCCCTGTGCATCGATCGCCGCGAGGTCGACCTTCGCGATCCAGTAGTGGGTCCGCTCCGAAAGAATCTCGATCAGCATCGGCACGCCCGACTTCGCGACTATCTCCTTCACCCAGAGCTCGTACTGCTCGAAGAAGTCCCGGGTGCACCGGAAGACTCCGACGAGCGGAGTCTCGAGGTCTTCGCCGCTCTTCCAGCCCATCGCGAGCTGCTCCTCGAACGCCGCAAGCGCGCCGTCCACGTCCCGGCAGAGGGTGTGCATATCGGGCATCGTGAAGGCGCGGAGCCGCTTCAACCCGATCACCTCGCCCTTCTGCTCGTGCCGGAACGAGTAGGTCGAGAGCTCGTAGAGTTTCATCGGGAGGGTGTTCGGGGAGATGTGCATGTCGTGCATGATCGAGAACATCCCGAAACACGCCGCGAACCGGAGCATCATGTCGCGGTTGCCGCTCTTGAACCGGTACTGCCGCTCCCCGAACTTGGCGGCGTGCTCCGCGATCGCCTTATCGCCGAGGTCGTACATCACCGGGGTCTCCACCGGCATCCCGCCGTAGTCGAGCACCTGAGAAAGGACGTAATCGGAAAGAAGGTCCCGGAGAAGCTTGCCCCGGGGCATCCAGCGGTGGTGCCCGACGTCCGAGCGCGGCTCGTACTCCACGAGTTCCTTGGCCCGCATCAGGTCGACGTGCACCGGCTCGGCCCCCTCCGGCCCCGGGTAGCCGAGTTCCTTCCGGACCAGAGAGGCGAAGGGCGTGTTTTCGTTCGCGTAGTCGGCCGCGTCTCTCCGCTCCCCTTCGGGAGTGATGACGAAGAACTCGTGCTCGATCTCTTTCTTCTCGGCGGCCGCCGTTCCTTCGCCCGGGACGATCGTCCGGGAGAGCTCCGAGAGCGGGTGGCCCTTGCAGGAGAGCGAGAATGCCTTGTACCAGCCGAACGGTGCCCGTTTCACGACGAAGTCGTCTTTCCCGACGAGCCCTTCCTCGATGCCCTTAAGAGCGCTCACAGCCGCTTCCGGCGATGCAAGGTCGGAGGAGAGGTGGGCGTAGGGGTAAATCATAATATTGGTGGTGCCGAGCTGCCGGGCGGTGGCGGCGATCTCGTCAGCCGCCTGTCGGACGGCATCCTCGATGTTCTCCTCGTCGACAGACTCAACCGCGCAGAAGACGGCGAGCGCCTCGTCGAGGGCGTCCTTCTGGACGGCATCCTCTTCGGCGACCTTCGTCTTCTTCCGGGCCTCGTATTCGATATGATCAGAGTGGATCAGAAGAAGTCGCATTGGTATCCCCAGTTGAATCGTTCAATATCTGTTTTCCTGCTATATAGTGCATAACGCTTGTCGGCCGGGGAGCACGTGCCCCGGGCCGCCACCCTCGCCGCGGTACGGCGGGAGGCGTCGAGTTTCGCCGGATTCCCGGCATCACTCCTGTGCGCGGCGCGCATTCTCGTGGTAGCGGGAGAGGGTCGCCTGCCGCTGGTCCATGTACTTCGCGTCCCGCTTCTGGCTGTACGGGTGCGCGGCGCGATCCGTGCGGTAGAATACCAGCTGTCCGATCGGCATCCCTGCGTAGACCCGGACCGGCCGGGAGTTCACGTTGCACATCTCGAGCGTGATCGTCCCGCGGAACCCCGCGTCGATCCAGCCCCCCGTCTGGTGGAGCTCGACCCCGAGACGCGCGATGCTGCTCTTCCCCTCGATGCTCGCCACGACGTCGTCGGGAAGTTCGATCGCCTCCAGGGTCTCGGCGAGGAGGAACTGTCCCGGTGCAAGGACGATCGAGTCGGCCACCGTCTCCTCAATGTCCGAACAGACGGTCTCCTTTTCGTAAGGGTCGATCACGGTCTCTCCCGGAACGTACCAGACAAAGTGGGAACCGAGCCTGATATCCAGGGAATTGGGCTGGATCAGGCCGGGGTCGAAGGGGTCTACCTTGATGTATCCGTGCCTGATGTGGTCTTCGATCTGCCAGTCGACAAGAATCATTCTACTATGTCTCTCCCGCAAACTATTCTTTGTTTTCGAGATGCCACTCCGTCCTGCGCATCAGCCCGTGAAGCGTGCTTGCCTCGCGGATGGTCAGTTTCGTCCGGCCGAGCACCCGCCGGATGAGGGTCATCGTGTTCTCACGCTTGAAGTCCGGGTGGTCGATACGGTTCAGGAACGCGTCGATATGCCGGTAGAGCGAATCCATCTCGACGGGGCTCGCGAGGGGATAGGTTCCGCGCGGCAGGTTCGCGAGTTCGTAGCAGAGGATGCCCACCGCGTGGGAGAGGTTCAGGATAGGGTACACCTCTGAGGTAGGGATGGTGCAGATGAGGTTTGCCCGCTTAAGCTCGGTGTTTGCGAGTCCCCAGTTCTCCCGCCCGAAGAGTAGCGCGACCGTCCCGTCGATGTCGCCGACGAACTCCCGGACTTCCGCCGGCGCGTAGTAGGGCATCCGCATCGGGGTGCAGACCGACTTGCTCACCTCGCCGGTCGTCGCGACCACGAAGTCGAACTCGTTATAGACCTCCTTGATCGTCATTCGCCGGGCATTATCGAGAACGTCGCGGGCGTGGGAGGCGCGCATGATCGCGTCGTCGCCGAGCGTGCAGGGGTTGACGAGAACCAGCCGGGTGAACCCGAAGTTCTTCATCACCCGGGCGGTAAACCCGACGTTCCCCTCGTAGAGGGGTTCGACCAGGACGACTGAAATCTCAGGCATGCCTCACTGTGCCGCCCGGACCGTCGCCCGGAGCACGTCGATCCCTTCCTCGTAGACCGCGTTGCCTACGACGATCGTGTCGGCATAGCGCCCCATCTCCGCTGCCTGCTCGGCCGAACGGATCCCGCCGCCGTAGTAGAGGGCGGCGTGCTCGACCGCCCCGGACGCCGCCTGCACGATTGCGGGATCTCCGTAGGTTCCGCTATACTCGATGTAGACGATCGGGAACCGGAAGTAGCGGTCCGCCACCTCCGCGAACGCGGCCACATCCTCTGCCGAGAGGCTGCAGTCCGCTCCCGTCACCCGCCCGACGGCGGAGTTCGGGTTGAGGACGATGTAGGCCTCGGGCACCACCATCTCCCAGTCGACGCTGCTTGCGTGGCGGAGCCAGGCGTAGTGCTTCCCGACGATCCAGCGGACGTCGTTCGTGTTCATCACGCTCGGCACGAAGAGGTGGTCGACCGCCCCGTCGAATATGGCGCAGTCGGGGCTCGCCGGTTCCACCACCAGCGGCAGCCCGTAGGCGGAGACCAGATCCAGGAGTTCGTGGAGGTTCTCCCGCGTCACGTTCAGGGTGCCCGAGAGCATCAGGGCGTCGGTCCCGCTCGTTACGATCTCCTCGACGGCTCCTTTCGGGAGGCATTTATCGGGGTCAAGCTTCGTTACGTGTACCCAGGTCTTCCAGTTCGCGTGCATGGTGTCACTTCAGGTGGCCGATGTAGTCGCGGACTCTGGCCTTCTGGATGCCGGTGATGGAGGAGACCTCCTCCGGGTCGGCAACACGGAGCGTTGCGGCGTCGTAGATGCCTGCAAGGTAGAGCCTGTCCACGGTCGCCTCGCCGAGTCCGGGGATCTCCAGGAGTTCTTTTCGCCCGCGCTCAAACATCGCCTTGGTGATCTTTTGCGGGGTGGGGCGCCCGAGGTGCCTGCAGACCAGTTCCACATGTTTATGTACGGTTTCCGGATTAATGCCGGTTTTGCTTGAGAGGTAGGGGATGGGCAGGTAACAGAGGTCGTCGGGAGTTGCGACGCCCCCTGCCTGGTACTTCTTCAGGCTGACCGCGGGAACCCCGGCCTCCCGGAGAGCGCGCTCGTTGCAGATCCCGCGGGCCGCTTCCAGGAGTTCGGCTGCGGCCGCCTCGCCGATGCCGGCCTTCTTCAGGGCCGCAACGTCGGCCAGCGAGAGCGCGTGTATGTCCCCTATCCCCTGCTCGAGGAGGCTTCTCACGATCTTTGCGTGGCTCCGGCCCTTTCTTGGCGGGACGATTTTGCGGACGAACTTCCTGAGTTCCGAGCGGCGCCGGAGGATGTCGAGCGCACCCTCTGCTTCCTCGACCAGCCGTTCTGCCTCTCCCGTATCGACATCGACGGTTCCTGCGAGTTCTTCGGGCGGCATGCCCGCGATCTCGGAGACCGTGTAGACGTGGTGTGCGTGCAGGCGCTGCACCAGATCGTCGGTCATCGAGGGCATCATCCGGAGCGCCTCGACGTTCGAGGAGATATGGCTGCAGAGCGGGCAGCCGATATCCCACGGGCGAGAGCCCTTCCGGATCAGGCGGACGTGGGAGAGGTTGTGCTTCTCGCAGGTCTCCTCGACCCGGATTGCCCGTCCCCAGGTGCTGCCGGGCAGGCTGATGTTGAACCGGCACTCCGGGTAACCGGTGCAGCCGATGAACTGGGAGACGCCGATGTGCCGGATACGAAGGTCGTGACCGCAGACGGGACACGGGCCGACGGTGTGCTCCTCTGTGGTCTGCTCCATGATCTCGCTGCCGATCTCCTTCTCGTGCGCCTCGAGTTTGTCGAAGACTCTATGCAGCATCTCGCGGGACTCGGTGACGACGTCTTCGCGGGAGCGCTGGCTCTGCTTGATGAGCTGCATGTGCTCTTCAAGCGTCCGGGTCATCTCCGGCTCCGTGATCGTCTCCGCGTGGTTGTCGAGGGCGTCTATGACGGCCCGGCCGACGAGCGTCGGGCGGAGCGGGTTGCCTTCCACGTAGCGGCGGGAGACGAGTTTGCCGATCACCTCGTGCCGTGTGCTCTTCGTGCCGAGGCCTAGCTCCTCCATCACCTGGATGAGCCGACTCTGGGAGTAGCGCGCCGGCGGCTGCGTCTGCTTCTCCTCGAGGTTCACGTTCTTGATCGGCAGCACCTCACCCGGGGCGAAGACCGGGAGGATATTCTCCTTCGCCTCCGAGTAGGGGTAGACCCGGCGCCATCCGGGAGAAAGGAGCCGCCCGCCCGTCGCGGTGTAAGGCTCTCCCGACGCATCGAAGAGGCACTTGGTGGTCGTCCACTTCGCATCGGGGGAGAGGGTCGCGAGGAACCGCCGGACGATGAGTTCGTAGACTTTCCACCGGTCCTGCCCGAGCCTCTCGCGCGTCGCCGCCCCCGTCGGGTGGATCGGCGGGTGGTCGGTGCTCTCCTTCTTGCCGCGGGTCGGAACCGGACGCCGGTGCTGCTGCACCCAGGCGACGTCCTTATCAAACGTCCCTCCTTTGAGCGTCTCGAGGATCGCGTTCAGGTTCAGCGACTTCGGGTAGACCGTGTTGTCGGTCCTCGGGTAGGAGATGTACCCGTTCATGTAGAGGTCTTCGGCAATTCGCATCGCGTTCGCCGCCGAGAGGCCCAAGCGGCTCGCCGCGACGATGAAGGTCGTGGTGTCGAACGGCGTCGGCGCCCGGTCGTTCTTCTGCCCCTCTTTCACGTCCGTGACGACGAGCGGCTCTTTCGTCCCCGCCTTCGCGGCGAGGGCCGCCTCATGGTCGGTGAACCGCCCGGCGGTATGCCGCGCCTCCACCGGTATGCCGTCTTTTTCGGTCGCAAGCGAGAGCATCCAGTAAGTCTGGGGGACGAAACTCTCGATCTCGCGCTCCCGCTCGACGATCATGGCAAGCGTCGGACTCTGCACCCGCCCGACGGAGAGGATATTCTTGCCGCCCCGCCGGGCTGCGAGGCTGATGAACCGGGTCAGCGCCGCCCCCCACATCAGGTCGACCGTCTGGCGGGCCTCGCCGGCAGCCGCGAGGTCGAAGTCGAGGTCGGTCAGGTTCTCGAAGGCCGACCGTATCTCCGCCGGGGTTATCGCGGAGAACCGGGCCCGGTTGATCCGAACCGAGGGGTTCACCGCACGGACGAGTTCGTAGGCCTCTTTTCCGATCAGCTCCCCTTCGGTATCGTAATCGGTGGCTATGGTGATGAGATCGGCCTTCTTCGAGAGTTTCTGGATGAGGTTGACGATCTTCTTCTCGGTCGGCTTCTTGACGATGCCTGCGTCGATGAGGGTTCGCGGCGTGTGGGTTTCGCTTCGCCAGTTCGTGTAGCCGGGCTCGAAGTCCACCTCCACCACGTGCCCTTTGAGGCCCACCACAGTCTTTGTGTCAAAGGAGTAAGTGGATACCTTCCCGTCCTTCGTCGCTCTCACTTTCTCGTTGCCGGCGAGGATCTGCGCGATCCGGTTTGCCGAGATGTTCTTCTCTGCGATGATAAGATGCACTGCGGATTACACCCCGCCTGTATCAATATACCCGGATACGATCTTCCCGAGTTCCCGCGGGTCAGCCCGCCCGCGGGTCTCTTTCATCACCTGCCCCACGAGGAAGTTCAGGGCACCTTTCTTTCCGGCCCGGTAATCCTCCACCGCCTGTGGGTTTGCGGCGACCACCTTCTCGACGACCTGCGTGAACTCGTCTCCCGTGGCCCTGGCGAGCCCTTCGCGCTCCACGATCACGGCGGGAGGCTCACAGGGCTTGCCGGCGGCGCAGGCATCGAGCATCTCCCGCAGAATCTGGACGCCGGCCGTATCGGTGATGGTCTCCGTCCGCAGAAGCGCGAGGAGTTCCGCGATGCGGTCGGCCGGGACGGCGGCGATGCTCATGTCGCGGTAGTTGAGTTCCCCGAGGAGTGTGTCGGCCACCCAGGTGGCGGCGAGAACCGGGTCGACGTGTGCGACCGTCTCGTAGAAGTCGGCGAGTTTCGGGTCGCCGGTCAGCGTCCGGGCGTGATTGAGCGAGATGCCGTACTGCTTCATGAACCGGTTCTTACGGGCGGTGGGAAGTTCGGGAAGGTCGATTGCCGCGACCCGGTCCGCGACCCGGAGCGGTCGGAGGTCGGGCTCGGGGAAGTAGCGGTAGTCGTGCTCCTCCTCCTTGCTGCGCGAAGAGGTGGTGATCCCGCGGCCTTCCATGAAGTGGCGGGTCTCTCTCGTCACCTTCTGGCCGCGCCGGAGCAGGTTCTTCTGCCGGGTCACCTCGAAGGTGAGGGCCTTCTCGACGCCTTTGTAGGAAGAGATGTTCTTGACCTCGACCCGCTCGGAGCCTTCGAGAGAGATGTTTGCGTCCACACGGAGGCCGCCCTCCCGTTCGCCGTCGAAGACCCCGAGGTACTCGAGGATCGTCCGGAGCCTGTTGAGGAATCGGCGGGCTTCCTGCGGGGACCGCATATCCGGCTCGGTGACGATCTCAAGGAGGGGTATCCCCGACCGATTATAGTCGACGAGCGAGTACTTCGACCCGCCCGCGACGTGGACGAGCCTCCCCGGATCTTCCTCAAGGTGCACCCGGGTGATCCTGATGAGTTTCTCGTGCCCCTCGTCGTCCTCGATCTCGACCGTCCCTTCGACCGCGAGCGGTTTGTCGTACTGCGTGATCTGGTAGGCCTTCGGAAGGTCGGGGTAGAAGTAGTTCTTCCGGGCGAACTCCGACTCCTCCGGGACCCTCATGTCGAGGGCTTTTGCGACCTTCAGGCCGTATTCGACCGCCTTTCTGTTCAGGCGCGGAAGCGCCCCCGGGAGGCCGAGACAGACCGGGCAGCAGTGGGTGTTCGGCTCGTCGTCCCGATAGTCCGTCGAGCACCCGCAGAAGAGCTTGGTCGCGGTCGAGAGCTGGACGTGGATCTCAAGCCCGACGATCGTCTTCATGCCCGCACCTCCTGCTCGTAAGCAAACGCAGCGTCGACGACGCGCTCGTCCTCGAACTGCCGTCCCATGATCTGGAGCCCTACGGGAAGGCCGTCCACCCTGCCGCACGGCACGGATATCGCCGGGATGCCGGCGAGGTTCGCGGGCACCGTGAGGATGTCGGAGAGGTACATCGAGAGCGGGTCGGACTTCTCGCCGAGGCGGAAGGCCGTCGTCGGCATCGTCGGGCCGGCGATGACGTCCGCATCGCAAAACGCCCGTTCGAAGTCCTCCTTGATGTTCCTGCGGGCTACCTGCGCCTTCGCGTAGTACCGGCCGGCGTAGCCCGCCGAGAGGGCGAAGGTCCCGAGCATGATCCGGCGCCTGACCTCGGCGCCGAACAACTCCAGCCGCAGGTCCTGGTAGGCCTCGTGCCAGGTCTTTCTGGTATCGACCGCCGGGCCGTAGCGGACGCCGTCGAACCGCGCGAGGTTCGAGGAGGCCTCGCTCGTGCAGATGACGTAGTAGGCCGCGAGCGCGTGCTGCATGCCGGGGATGCTTACCGGGACGGTCTCGGCTCCGAGCCCTTCGAGGACCCCGATCGCGTCCCGGACGCTTTCCGCGACGCGGGGGTCGACGCCTTCGCCGAAGTACTCCTCCGGTATCCCGACCCTGAGCCCTTTGATATCGGCCGACGGCCGGTGGTCGTACGGGCGGTCGAGCATCGTCGAGTCGCGGGGGTCGTACTTCGCGATCACCGACATCAGTCTCGATACATCCTCCACCGTCCGTGCCATCGGCCCGATCTGTTCGAGGGAGTTCGCGTAGGCGATGAGGCCGTAACGGGAGACCCGGCCGTAGGTGGGTTTGAGCCCCACGATCCCGCAGAACGCTGCGGGGCACCGGATCGAGCCGCCGGTATCGGTGCCGAGCGCCATCGGGACGAGGCCCGCGGCGACGGCGGCGGCGCTTCCGCCGGACGATCCGCCCGGCACCCGTTCGGGGTCCGCCGGGTTTCTGGTGGGGCCGAACGCGCTCGTCTCGGTGGTGGTGCCCATGCCGAACTCATCCATGTTGGTCTTGCCGACGATGGCGGCTCCTGCCTGCCGGAGGAGTTCCACGACGTGGGCGTCGTACGGCGGGACGTAGCCTTCGAGGATCTTCGACCCGCAGGTGGTCTGTATCCGTGCCGTCGAGATGTTGTCCTTGACCGCGACGGCGGTGCCGGCGAGCGTCCCCTCAGAGAACGTCGCCTGCCGGCAGGTGGTGATGAAGGCGTTGTACCGGTCATCGGGCGAGAAGTCGAGCGTCCCCGCCACTTACATCACCCTCGGAGCCTTGATGAACCCGTCCTCGGTCGACCCCGCGTTCGCGAGGGTTTCTTCCTGCGAGAGGCAGGGCCGGGGCTCGTCGTCCCGGAAGATGTTCGTGATCCCGGCCGCCGGGGCGCCTTCGCCCACTACGGTGTCGAGAACCTCAAAGTAGTCGAGGATTGCGTTGAACTGGGTGGTGAACTCCGGCACCTCGTCCTTTGAAATGCCGATATCCGCAAGTTCTGCTATATGCTCAATATCGCTCTCAGTAATCATGTTGCGCCCTACTGATCTCCGTTAAGTACCCTTGTACCGACTTTTTATAACCATTGTTACGTGCGAGCCGTTGCATTGCTCTCCAGATCCCGCTCCCGTATTGCATCGCTTTCTTCTCGGCCCGGGCGATTTCGGGGGGGATGTGGCGTTCTGCGACCACACGCAGGGGATATTTTCTCACCCCTCCGCGCACCCGCTCGGCGGCCGGGATCGCTCTCGCGGCGCGCACCACCCGGATGTCGAGATACGGCATCGAGAAGTATGCCCCGTGAAGCGCCGCCACCGCCTGGTCCCGCGTCCCCTGGCGGCCGAGATCCGCGAAATCCCGTTCGAGTTCCGTCGCGAGGTCCGGGGAGGTGAGGTAGCGGGCGTAGCCGCCGAAGAGCTCGTCCGCCCCCTGTCCGGCGAGGATCCGGGTATGTCCGTGGTCTTCTGCCCACGCGGCGACGAAGTACAGGGTCGTCGCGATCGAGGCCTCGACCGGGTTCGTCGGATCGGGGATCACCCGGACCACCCGGGCAAGTGCCTCCGCGACCTCGTCTTCTGTCGGGGAAACGGTTGTGAGGTCAAGTCCCATCGTCCGGGCGGCCTTCGCCGCCCACCCGGCGTCGTGCGACCCCCCGATCCCCACCGTCACGCAGGGGAGGTGGGCGAGGTGGGCGACGAGGCCCGAGTCGACGCCGCCGGAGAACGCCACCACGCCCTCGTCGCTTCGGAGACCGACCGCGGCGACGATCGCCTCCTCGAGCGTGCAGACCTCCGGCTCGGGGGCTATCCGGGCCACCTCGCGTCCGCTGCAGTATACGGTTCCCGGCGGGACCGGGCCGGGCATGATGCCGAAGGTGTCGCGGGCGATGCAGTCGTCCCAGACAAGCGCGAACTCACCACCGCACCGGGCGATGGCCTCCGGTCCCTCTCCGAGCATCCGCTCCACGTCGACAGGGGAGAGCCGCACCCCGTCATGTTCCATCCAGCCCTTCAGGTTCATGGTCGGCATATTCCGTAATCCGGCAGTTATCGCCATGAGGTTCACACGGTACGCGATCGCCTCAAAAAACGGATCAGTTTCAGTGTTTGCACTGATGAACAATAAATGTGCGTACACCGGCCGGCGCAAAATGCGGGCGGTTTGGAGGGTTTCAGCCGGAATCTGTCATCCCCGGGCGGATACGACGACCCTGACCAGGCGCAGCGTCACCTCGGGCACGTGTTCTTCGTCGAAGGAGAGCGTCACCCGGTCCCGGCCCTCTTCGGGCATGGTCATGTAGTCTTCGACGTTATCGTAGGTTCCATTCATCTTAGAGAGTGTCTCGTTACATTTCTGCCACAATGACGCGTTCAGCGGGACCGGGAGACTCGTGTTAACCGCGATCTCGATAGTTTTTGAGGCTCCGGTGTCAGTCAGGTTGACCGGTATATCCTCCACCGTCGCGTCCAGGAAGAGCGTCCCCACGCCATTCCCGCTCGTGAAGTTGCGTTCTCCTAGCTCGAACGTCACGAGCGATATCGTGATTTTGGTGCAGTTCTCCGAACCCTCGTGCTCGATCCCGATGAGCGATCTGGCGAACCCCGAGGCACTTGCCGCCTCACAAACCTCGTCCATGCCCGGGTAATCAAGCGGCGTCTGGAGCACTTCGTCGGTGACGTTGGTGTAGCCGTACTGCCAGGCATACCCCTGGTTGCGCCAGAAGTTGCCGATCGGCGTGTAGGAGAACTTCGTCAGGTTGCAGGTGTAGGTCGTCCCGTTCAGGGTCACGTTTGCGAGCGGGCCCCCGGGGTCCACCCGGAGCGTCCCCGCCGACCTGACCGGGTCGAGGATCGTCTCGCCCCCACCGAGGGGGATGCGTTTTGAGAGGTGCAGGTCCTGTTTGAGCGCCGCGGCGGTGGTGATGTCCGACCCGAACGCGAGGAACGACTCTTCGACTGCGCGCAGGTGCTCCACCTCCGCCTGCTGCTTGAGCGAGGGGATGACGACGGCGTTGTAGACGGAGAGGAACATCACCAGGACGGCGAGGAGGAGCATCGCCGCGACGACCGGCGAGACGGCACGATCATCCATCACCGTACCTCCCCGTTGAAGAGGACCGCCCGCGGCATGACGAGGCGCACCTGCCTGTCGCCGGGCTGGTACGGCACGACGATGCTGCTTCCGAGGTCGAAGACCTGCTTTTCAGGCGACAGGACGAACGTATCGGAGCGGTACTTCCGGGTCGCGGTGGCGTTCGAGACGACGACCTCGAGGTCGGCCGCCCGCACCCAGTCGCCGCCCTTGTGGTAGAGCGTGATGTCGTCCGCCGTGCTGGCCATCATGACGGTGACCGTCGGCGCCCGCTCGGTGGGGAGGAGATTCCCGAGCGATGCGGCGAAGACGGCGACGAGAAGGAGCACGAGGGAGATCATGAGCATCTCCCCGACGACCCCGGATACTGCTTCATCGTTCATAGCGCACCCCCGATGAGCACGACAAAGACCACGACCGTCGCGATGAGGAAGACGATGCTGTGCTTGAACCCGGCCATGATGCTGTTTGCACTGAGCTGGCCGGCCATGATGCCCGAGAACGCCCCGAGGACGATGGCGATGTGGAACATGTCGGTCGTGTTCCCGGCGATGTCCAGGGTGACGTCGAACTTTGTGAAACTCGACACGAACCGGGTGTTGAGTTCGAGGGCAGTGTAGAGGTAGACGCCGAAGGAGAGGTAGACGACGGCGACGTAGGTGAAGGCCGAGTTGAACCTCTCCCGCTTCATCCTGAGGTAGTGCTCGAAGTCGTTGATGGCGACCATGAGGGTCTCCCTGAGGTGATCGGTGATCTCGCTCGCTTTCACCATAAGCGATATCGCGCGTTTCACCGAGACGAGCCCGATCCGCTCTTCCATCCGAACGAGGGCGTTACCGATGCTGACGCCCCGCCGGATCTCCTCGGAGGTGATCTGCAGCTCCGAGCTCAGGAGCCCGAGTTTCGTGTTCGCGATCCGGTGGATCGCCAACTGGAGCGTCATCCCGATATCCTTCATGTCGGCGAGTTCTCGCAGGAACTCCGGCATCTGCCGCTCGACGCTGTTGACGTACCCCCGCCTCCCCTCGTAGGCAATCATCACGGGAAAGAAAGAAGCGCAGATGATGGCACAGATGCCGACTTCGGGGACGAACATCGGGAACCATGCGTCGAAGTAGCCGAGCAGGAAGAGTGCGGTGGCGGCGCCGCCGCAGAGCATCGCGAGCACGAGGCTCCAGTCGTAGTTCGAGATATAGTGACGGAACGGCTGCTTCAGCACTTTCATCACTCTGAGGGCGCGGTTCCGCGCCCGTAAGGTTCGGATCAGCCACGGGTCGATCTCTCCGCCTGGGTCTGGGACGTCGAGGTGCTCGCGCCCGCCTACCTCCCTCCGGCTGATCTGGAGGTTTTCGGCGGGGAGGAGAGTATAGAGGATCCCTATCATCGCCATCGCCCCGGCAGGGATGCCGAGGGTGATCAGCGGCATCCAGCCCGCAAGATCGCTCTGGCCGGCGAGGTTTTGCGAGAGGATCATGATCATGACGACGATCGGGCCCGCCACGAACGCCGTGACGTAGACCTCGGCCATGATCTCGATAGTCTTGAGCGCCATCTCCTGTTCGCGCTCCGCGATCTCCCGGAAGAACCCGGAACGGGCCCCGAGGAATGCGGTGATGTCTCCCCCGCTGTCGGAGAGGAGGGCGAGGTCGTTGAAGAAGTCGGCGAGGTTCGGCGACGGGGTGGTGTTCTGAAGGTTCTTCATCGCCGTATGCAGGTCTTCCCCGAAGAGCTCCACGTCGCGCACGGTCATGCCGAACTCTTTCGAGACCTCCCCGAAGAGGTCCATCTCCTCGTAGACCTTGCGGATGACCTCGTAGACGGTCATCGTGGTGGAGAGGGCTTCCATGTAAGTGATAGCGTAGGGGAGGTCGAGATCGATCTTCGTCTTCCTCCCCTGTGCGACGAGGAAGGGGTAGCAGTAAAGCGTGCCGAAGACCCCGGCGATCAGGATGAGAAAGAGAAGGATCTTTGTGACGGCGTCGGGAACGACGGAGAAGAGGAGAATCCTGTATCCGGCATGGGAGAGGTATGCAATGCAGGCGAGGTATATTCCTGCCGCAACAGCGGTGACAAGGACGGCCCGCCGCAGGTAGGCGCTGTATGGAACGGGGATGTGCGCCATGCGTAGCGCCTTCCGGAGCTGGCCGCTCTCCGGGAGGAGGAAATCAGGAAAGACTGTCGTCCCCCTCACCCCTGAATGCGGACATACGGCGGATCAGGTCGTCCACGTCCTTAAAGCCGCCTGCATGCATTCGTGAGAGGAATTCCGCGCGGCGCGAGATCTCCCTCTCCAGTTCGTCGCCTGACCACCCGTGCGTCCTGGCGATATCGTCGAGGAACCGCGAACTGCTGTTTTCCCGGCAGAACCGGTCGGTGGCGGGGTCCCAGCGGTAGAGGCAGTCGTGGACGATTTCCTTCCCCCGGTCGACCCTGAGCTCGTGGAGTGAGTCGCACCGCCTGACGGCCCCACCCTTCGTGTGACGGAGGGACTGGATGACAATCAGGTCCAGCGCTCCGAGCATCGCGACCGGCACGTTGATCGGGTCGCTTATCAGACGATTGATCGCCTCGTCGATGCTGCCGGCATGGAGGGTCGAGAACGTTGTGTGCCCGGTGTTCATCGCCTGGAAGAGGGTCTGCGCCTCACGGCCGCGAACCTCCCCGACGATGATGTACTCGGGGCGCTGGCGGAGCGCCGCTTTGAGGAGGGCGAACATGTCGACGTCCCCCTTCGAGCCCCTGACGTTGATATCGCGGGTCTGCGTCGGCAGCCAGTTCTCGTGCGGGAGCTGGATCTCGCGGGTGTCTTCGATGGAGACGATCTTTGCGTGGTGGGGTATGAAGAACGAGATTGCGTTCATCGTCGAGGTCTTGCCGCTCGCCGTGCCGCCGACGACGATCATGCTCTTGCGGTTTTCGACGGCAAGCCAGATGCACGCGAGCACCTCCGGGCTGTAGGTCCAGTACTCGATGAGCGAGACGGGCGTCATCGGGTCCTTCCTGAACTTCCGGACGGTGAACGAGCTCCCTTTCGTGGAGACGATGTCGGAGAACGTCAGCTGGACACGGGAGCCGTCGGGAAGCGACGCATCGACGAGCGGCGTCGTGAGCGAGATCTGCCGGTCCGCCTTCTGGGCGACCTTGAGGACGAAACGGTTCAGTTCGTCGCCTGCAAAGGCGATGTTCGTCGGCATGCTCCCGTAGCGCCGGTGGTAGACGTAGACCGGGATGCCAACGCCGTTGCAGCTGATGTCCTCGATCTGATCGTCGTACATCAGGGGGTCGATCCTGCCGAAACCCTGGAAGTTGCGCTTCAGGTAATAGTAGAGGACGTCAACCCTATCATCCGTCAGCTTCGGTGCGAACCGCCGCAGGATCGGCACCACGTCGCTGTAGGCGAGGTCGATCTCTTTCTGGCTCCTGGGTGAATCGAAGAGGAAGACGTCCCGTATGTATTCATGCGCCTCGGTGAGGAGCAGGTATTCGGAGGGCCCCAGTGGCGGCTCGAACACCCTGTAGCTGAGGCTTGCGTTGCCGTCCCTGGCGACGACGGCGTACGAGAACCCGGATTGCAGCCAGTAAGACGCGATCGTACCGTTGCCGACGGCGGGGAGTGCCCGACCATCGAGGGGTTCGTCTGCCGCCCGCGTCTCTCGCCGCATCCCGATGCGTGCGCTCAGTGTTTTGATGCTGTCGAGCATTCTCGATGGGAACCCTGCGGTTGGGGTGATTTCGCTCTCTCCTGTCGAATCAGATCCCTGGTGCCGCAACAATCTCATCACTCGTCTCTTTGTTCGGGTCGGTGTTTGCGTTATGTCTGCAGGAGCTTCTCTGAGCACGGTCTTCTCCGACGCGGCGGCGGTGGCGTTCGATCATAACACCAATCGCACCGGCATGGTCTCGGACAGAATGGGTGCTTCCTGCAGGTTCTATCAACGATATGGATGGTAATACTTATTATATAAATTATGGTAGATCGTATTACGAGTTTCTCGGGAGTGTGGAGAATGGCTGACGGAGGTAGGGGGAGGCTGTATCCGGCATGTTGGTGATATCCTCCGTGGTGAACGCTGTCCTGCTGGTAACCGCGGGCATCGTTACCGCGAACATTCTTGCCGAGACCGGGGTATTTTCCCGGCTTTCGTCATTCGTCGGGCCGTTCTGCAGGGTCTCCGGTCTCTCCGATGCGTGCCTCCTCTCGGTCGTTGCCATGGGGGTCAACGCCACAGCAGGAAAGTCGATGCTCGCCGAATACTATCACGACGGGAAGGTGACGGAGCGGGAGGTGATTCCGGTTCTCCTCATGGGCACCTTCCCGGTGGTCGTCGGAGAGTCGCTCTTCCGCGTCCAGCTTCCTGCGGCACTGGTCCTCCTCGGCCCCGTCATCGGGGCGACCTACACGGGACTGAACCTCTTCTCGAGCGGCATCCAGGCGTTTGTTGCCCTCCTCTACAGCCGCCGGTTCCTCGCGAATCCCGGACGCATGATCGCCCCGGTCCCTCCCGCACCCGCGGCCGCTCTTGCGCTCAACCGGGAGGTTGTCCTTGCCGGGTGCAGGAAGGCGGTTCCGACGCTCCGGCGTGTCGTTCCCATCACCCTGGCTGCGCTGATCGTTTTTTCGCTTCTCTCCGCGACGGGGGTCATGGACGGCGTCGCTGCTGCGTTCGACCCCCTCCTCCGGGCTGTCGGCCTCCCCGGCGAGAGCGCCGCGGCACTGGTGGCGCAGTTCGTCCATTTCTCAGCCGGCTACGCGATCGTGGCCTCCCTGCTCGATAGCGGCACCCTCACGCTTGAAACGGCGCTCGTCACGCTCGTCCTCGGGAGCATGGTGGTCATCACCATGATCTACGTCAAGTACTCCGTGCCGCTCTACCTCTCGCTCTTCGGCCGTTTCGGCGTCCGGATATCGCTGGTCACGTATGCGGCGAGTATGACCGCGAAGGTGGTCACGATTGCGCTGGTGATGGTTCTGTTCTGAGAGAAATAGGTACAGAAAATGTGGTGGGTTCAGGGTTTGATGACCACTTCTGTCCGTCCAAAGACCCGGCCTGCATCATCGATAAACTCTACAAAGAAGGTCCGTCCGACCTGGTCTTTGTCAGTATTGTCGAACTGGTAGGTTGTGCTGGCTCCGGGCTGCAGGAATGTAGAGTTGTGGTAGGGTGGGAGGATGTAGTGCGTCTCCCCGGGTCTGAAAGCCTTCGCGCCGGTTACACCGTCTCCTTTCAACCAGGGAGTCCCGTCTGCGTCGGTGATGCTGGTCTTGTTCACGACCCATCTCATGTGCTCGGCGTTCCCGAAGGTCTTTGAGGGCCGGATGATGATGTTGGTTGATATTGTTGCGATGGCGTCGCCACCGAGGTGTTCGATGGTCATGCCGTCAGTCTGGCTGTACGTCGCTCTGAGCTGCACCTGCTGGGGTTTCTCCGATCCGCTACCCAGGCCACCGGCGAAGGCGCTCACCACTGCCGCGATGATGACCGTCACCACGAGCATCAGCATCACGCCCACCACCGGGGACACCGCATTGTCACATTGTCTTTTCATCGTCTATCCCTCCACCACGACATTCTTCTCGAAGATGACCTTCCCACTCGGGATGTGCGCAAGTTTCACGGAAACAACATCTCCCGGCCGGAGATGATACCAGTCCTCGCCGAGGATTGCCATCATCGCGTCACAGTCATGGTTTGCGAGGCTGAACGCCGAACCATCCGTGTACTGGTACCGGGTGTCAGCTGTGACCCCATAACCGCCGTAAGCCCCGTTCCATCCGTATGCACTGTTGTGCATCGCTGTTCCGGCCATAATTGTGTAATTCCCGAAATGCTGCGATGATCCGTAATTGCCGGATGCCACCCAGTCTCCGGCACCGGGACCGAAGCCCAGTGGTGAATGGTATACATTCTCCGGGGTGCCGGTAGCGTTCTTGAAGTGTGTATTCGGCTCTGTCGAAGGTCCGGTGATCGTTGCCCCTCCTGTGGTGCCGTCCGATGCTTTCCAGCTGGTCACCAGTCTCAGGTCCTTCGTGGGGATGCCTTCGCTGGTACCAAGGCAGGTCAGGTCGAAACTGCTCCCGCCCCAGGAACCGTCGTTTGAAATGACGCACTCGAAAGAGGCTTGAGGCGCTGTTTGCTCGCTCTTCATCATGCCGCCTGCAAACGTGGAGACAACGGCGGCGATGATTATCGTGACGACCAGCATCAGCATCACCCCAATCACTGGCGAAACAGCGTCTTCGGTTATGTGCTGTTCTTTCATGTGTTTCTACTCCTTTTCAGTTTCGTGAGATCTGGTATTACAGATCGATCGACAAATAACACTAAGTGGAATATTAATGTTGTTATTTAGTAAAGCCGTCCGGAGTGCCGCCCGGGGGAAGGGGGTATCCCTGAACATCCTGTATCCGCTCCGGTGTGTTCCGGTACAATGGACGCCGGGAGGGGAAAACCTACTCGCGGCCTCCTGGTGCTCATGCTCCTTTGGGTCAATCCTCCCTATCAGACAGCCGGAAAATTTCATTCTTGCTATATCGTTGACTTATGCCGGATTTGAGCCCTAAACCGGGAGAGGACAACCGCCACTTCTTCGGGATCTCTTCCAAATCTCAACACCCCGCGGTCGCACTCCCGGCCTGCACAACGATTGTCGATGTGCCGAAAAACTCGGATGTAATGACTTTTTGATATTTGTTAGCATCATGTCATACAAAATTGGAACTACTCGGAATAAGTAATACAAGTAATAAGATATTTAATACTACACACTAAACTCCCTGCAGTGACACCGAACAGAGCAGCACTCCTGTATATTCTGATCCTTGTCCTCGCGGTTCCCGTAGCGGCCGGTAGTGTCGAAAGGATCGCCGCTCCCCTCCCGGAAAGCCCGGAGGGTGGTCTTGAGGTGACGCTTACGGTGAACGATATCCCTGTCGGGGGTATCGTCGAGACCATCCCCGACAGCTGTACGTGGGCCGGGTGCGACCACCCGGACAACCGCACCCGGGTCTCCGACCAGCACGTCGCCTTCGCCGTTATCGGCGAAGAAACGATCTGCTACCGGGTGCAGGGGCCGCCGGAGGCTGGAGAAGCGTTCGCCGGCACGTGGGAAGACCTGTTGACCGGTGAGTCGGGCGTCGTGGGCTCGGACGAACCCCGTGACTCAGGGCAGGCTGCGCAGACAACTGCTCCGGAAACACCCGGTTTCGGGTATGCAGTCGCCCTGGCGGCGCTTACCGTGGTATTCGGGCGGGGGTGCTGTCGGTGACCCGGCGATTCCTCCTGCTCGCCTGCTGCATCTGCCTCCTGGCCGGAGCAACAGCGGCGGCGACAGTCCCGTGCGACCGTGACGGTGACGGCACCCTGACAGCATCGGAACTCGGGACTGCAATCCTTGATTCATTGGATGCCCGGTTCATGGGCGGAACGGTTGAGGGTCCGACGCCCGGCGACCTCCGGGACGCTGCGTTCGTCCATGAGCACTGGGACGGCCGGCCGCTCACAATAACCGACTCCTCCGGGCGAACAACGACACTTTCCCGCCCGCTCCGGAGGATTGCGGTCTTTAATAGCGATACCCTCGAGATGATGCGGTCGATCGGGATCGAACCCGACCGTTTCGTGGGTGTGAGCAAGTACACCCTTGAAGACCCGACATTCTTCCCCGAGTACCAGGGTAAGGCAAACCTCGGATCGATCTGGTCGCCTGACTACGAGCAGGTTACCGGGGCTCGTCCCGATGCGGTCTTCCTCTACGCAACCCTCTCCGAGAGTTCGTGCACCGAGATCGAAGAGACCCTCGGGTCCATCGATCCCGGCATCCGTTTCTTCCGGTTCGACAGTTACCGGCCGGCGGTATACGCCGACGAGGTGCGGACGCTCGGGCTCATCCTCGGAAAAGAAGAGGAGGCCGGGCGGTTCCTCGCGTTCCACGGGAACGTTACGAATACGGTGGCAGAAGTGGTCAACGCAATCCCGGCCGAAGACCGGGTGCCGGTCTACCTGGAGAACTGGAACGACTACAAGAGCGCCGGAAAGGGCTCGGGCTACGACGAGAAGATCGAACTTGCCGGCGGCAGGAACATCTTCGCCGACACCGCGATAGAATATCCTGTGGTCGACCCCGAGGCGGTCATCAGCAGGAACCCCGATGCCATCGTCAAGATCGTGGGCGCCGGCGAACTGGTGTTCGGCGGCTACGGCGACGACGACCCGTCGTCCTTCGAGACGGTTCGCCGCTCGATCGGGAGCCGCCCGGTATGGGACAGGATTGGTGCGGTCAGGGACGACCGGGTGTACGTCATCCACACCGACGTCATAGGAGGGCCTGAATACTTCATCGGTGTCGCGTACATGGCGAAGTGGTTCTACCCGGATCTCTTCCCCGACCTGGATCCCCGCGCCATCCACCGGCAGTACCTGGACGAGTTCCAGCGGCTCGACTATGACCTCGACGAACACGGAACGTTTGTGTACCCGGCATGATGGCGGAATTCGGCAGAGAAGAGTATGCGCGGCTCATGGAGAAGAGAGCCCTCTTCATCACGGCCCTCGTCCTGGCCCTCGTAGCGCTTGTCGGGATTGCCGTGACCCTCGGGTCGGCGGACCTCCCGGTCGCCGACGCCTACCTTGCCATCCTCGCCGGGCTCTTCCCCGGGGCGGTCGACCTGCCGGAACGGATGATCGAGTCCAATGCAGTCGGGATCGTCTGGGGATGGCGGCTGCACCGCGTGCTCTTCGCGATCGCGGCAGGATTCGGGCTTGCGATCGCCGGCACGGTGATGCAGGGAGTCCTCCGAAACCCGCTTGCAAGTCCCTTCACGCTCGGGATCGCCTCCGCCGCCTCGTGCGGCGCATCGATAGCCATCATTCTCGGGGCCGGTTTTCTCTCCGGCGGCTATCTCGTCACCGGAAATGCCTTCCTCTTTGCCATGCTTGCTGCCGGCGCCATCTACGGCATGGCCCGCCTGCGGGGCATGGGGAGCGAGACGATGATCCTCGCCGGCATCGCACTCATGTACCTCTTCTCGGCCGTCACCTCGCTCCTCCAGTACCTGGGGACATCCGATAAAGTGCAGGAGGTCGTTTTCTGGATGTTCGGGTCCCTGGACAAGTCATCCTGGCCGAAACTCGGGATCGTGACGGTCGTCGTCGCTGCCATCGTTCCGCCTCTCCTCTGGCGCGCGTGGGACCTCAATGCCCTCGCCGAGGGCGATGAGGTGGCCAAAAGCCTCGGCGTACCGGTGGAGCGGTCTATGGCCGGCTTCATGCTCGCCGCATCGCTCGTAACGGCGGTGATCATTTGCTTCACCGGCACCATCGGGTTCATCGGTCTGGTCGTGCCCCACATCACCCGGATGGCGATCGGGGCCGACCACCGCACCCTTCTCCCCGCATCCGGGCTCGTGGGTGCCGTCCTCCTCCTCGGCGCCGACTGCCTCGCACGTACAGCAATCCCCGGGACGATCATCCCGGTCGGGATCATGACGGCGTTCCTCGGCATCCCGTTCTTCCTCTACCTCTTTATGCGCAGGAGGGACGCCTGATGACGCCCCTGCTCTGTGCATGCGGGCTCTCGTTTTCGTACCGCGATCGGCAGGTGCTTGCGGACGTCTCGTTCTCCCTTGACAGGGGGGAAGTCCTCGGGCTTGTCGGGCCGAACGGATCCGGAAAAACGACACTGCTCCGGTGCCTGGACCGGATTCTCGACCCGGAAGGAGATTTCCGCCTTGACGGGCGCGACCTCTACTCGATGAGCCGGCCGGAGATTGCGCGGATGATCGCCTACGTCCCACAGAACAGCGGTGCTCTGGGTTCTGCGACGGTCTTTGAGACCGTCCTGATGGGCAGGCGGCCGCACCTGCGCTGGAGCGTCTCTGAAGAGGATAAACAGAAGGTCTCGGAGGCGCTCTCCCTTCTCGGTATCGGTGACTTTGCGTCCCGCAGGGCCGACCGGCTCTCGGGAGGAGAGCGGCAGCGGGTGCTGATCGCAAGGGCGCTCGTGCAGGATGCCCGGCTCATTCTTCTTGACGAACCGACGAGCGCGCTTGACATGCGCAACCAGATCGAGGTGATGGACCTCCTGCGCCGGCTTGCGGAAGAACACCGGCTTGCGGTGGTGGCGGCGATCCACGACCTGAACCTTGCCGCCCGCTACTGTCACCGGATCATGATGCTGAAGGAGGGGCGGGTGCTCGGGCAGGGGGCGCCGTCTTCCCTCCTGACCGGGGGAATGATGCGCGCAGTCTATGGTATCGAGGCGGTCGTGAAGGACGAGATGGGGGTTCCGTACGTGGTTCCTCTCCGGCCGTCGGAGAATGATAATCTGGTGGAGATCGTATGAAAATAACAATAGTTGCCTGGGGCAGCGAACTGCTGCAGTTTTCCGGTGCAGCGCGGGAGGCGGGGATCGACCTTGCCGCGTGGCAGGTGCATGAACTGACGGACGATTCAGAGAAGTGGAAGAGGTGCATCGAGTCGTGCAACGGATCGGACGTAGTCCTGATCCACCCGTCGCACGACCCGGTCTGGGACGAGATCCTAGGCGGTCTCCGGGAAGGTGTTCCGGTTATACCGTTCGGCTACACCGATGCCTCGTGGTCGGCCTCGACCGTGCCGCTCGCCGTCGTCTCCACGGTGAGCGCTTACTTCCTCTACGGGGGGCTCGAGAACATCCGGAACCTGATCAGGTATGTCCAGGCTGAAGTTACCGATATGGACGTCGCTTACGATCCTCCGCACGAGACCCGCTGGGAAGGGATCTATCATCCGGACGTTGGGTGTGTCTTTGATGATCCCGATGAGTACCTCGCCTGGTATCCGTCCCGGCACAGTGTCCGTGTCGGCCTTCTCTTTTCCCGGACGCACTGGGTAAACGGGGACCTGGCCGTCGAAGATGCCCTGATCCGGGAGCTCGAGAAGTATTACGACGTCCTCCCGGTCTTCTGCTTCGGGGTACAGGATCAGGGGATCGGGGCGCGTTCCGACCCGGAAGTGATAGATGCCTTCTTCAAAGGCCGGATCTCTGCGCTCATTGATGCACGGACGTTCACGCCGCCCCGTGACGGCGATGCCTGCACCGCGGCGCTCGTGAAACTCGGGGTGCCGGTCTTTCACCCCCTGATCCTCTATCACCGGACCGAGGCCGATTGGAAGGCCGATACGGACGGGATGAGTGGAAGCGACGTCTCCTGGTACGTTGCGCTGCCCGAGTTCCTGGGCGCGATCGAGATGCTGCCGGTCGGCGCGGCGGAGAGCCGTGACCCGGTGGGCACCGAGGGAGAGCGGCACGTCCCTATCGCTGAGCGGGTAGAGAAATTCGTGGGCCGGGTCCGGAAGTGGGTCGATCTTGCGCAAAAACCGGCTGAAGAGAGGCGGGTGGCCTTTATCCTCCACAACAAGCCCTGTTCCTCGGTCGAGGCGACGGTCGGGGCCGGGGCGCATCTCGATACGCTGGAGAGTGTCGCAAGAATCCTCAAGGCGATGTGCGACAGGGGATATGCGGTCAAATGCCCGGAGAGCGGGAAAGCCCTGATCGAGACGATCATGGAGAGAAAGGCGATCAGTGACTTCCGCTGGACGTCGGTTGCGGAGATCGTCCAGAGAGGGGGCGCCCTCGCGCTGGTAGAGCCCGAGGATTATGCCGTCTGGTTTGAAACCCTGCCTTCTGAGATCCGACCTAGCGTCTGTGAGGCGTGGGGACGGCCCCCGGGCGAAGAGGTGGACGGGGTTCCGCCGGCGATGGTCTACGAGGGGAAGATCGTCGTCACCGGGGTACGCTACGGGAACGCCGTCGTCTGCGTCCAGCCCAAACGCGGGTGCGCAGGCGCGCGGTGCGACGGTGAGGTCTGTAAGATCCTCCACGACCCGGGCGTTCCGCCGACTCACCAGTACCTTGCGACCTACCGCTACATCGAGGAGACGTTCGGTGCGGACGTGATCGTCCATGTCGGCACGCATGGGAACCTCGAGTTCCTCCCCGGCAAATCGGTCGCCCCCTCGGATGCCTGTTTCCCCGATATCGCCATCGGAACTGTCCCTCACCTCTACATCTACAATGCCGACAACCCGCCGGAGGGGACGCTCGCCAAGCGGCGGAGTTACGCAACCCTGGTCGACCATATGCAGACGGTGATGGTTGCAAGCGACCTCTATGCGGGGTTAAAAGAACTCGAAGAGCAGATCGCGGACTATCACCGGGCGAAGGACGTCGATCGGTCAAGGGCGCACGCGCTCGAGCATACCATCGCCGACCTGCTTGAGCAGACCGGCATAGCTGACGAGATCGGGTTTGCGGCCATGCGCGAAGAGGGGAAATCGTTTGGGGAAGTGGTTGCCGCCGCCCATACCGCCGTAACCCGGATCGCCGATACCCGGATCCCGGAGGGAATGCATGTCTTTGGAGAGGTGCCGGAGGGCGAGCGCCGGGTGGAGTTCATTCATGCCGTCATGCGCTACGACGGCAAGGTGAGGGAAGCGGTGCTCCGGATGATGGGGCATGACGCCTTGACTGCGGACGAGGCCCGGTTGCGGGATGCTGACGTTGCGGCAAAAAGTCTGATAGCCGCGATCCTTGCGGGGGAGCCCCCTGACCGGGCGGCGGAGCAGGCACTCTCCGACTGCCTGTGCAGGCACGACCATGAGGCGCTCGAAGCAATCCACTCGGGTGTTATCGATATCGCGGCACGGATGGACGCCTCCGACGAGATCGGAAGCCTTCTGTCGGGGTTCGCCGGAGGCTACATCCCGCCGGGCCCCTCCGGTCTGATCACCCGGGGCAAGCCCGAGGTGCTCCCCACCGGGCGAAACTTCTACTCGCTCGATCCCTTCCGGGTTCCCACCCGTGCCGCGTGGCGGATCGGGACCCGGCTTGCGGAGAGCGTTGTTGCGAAATACGTCGATGAAAATGGGCGGATTCCGGAGAATGTCGGCATGTACTGGATGGCATCCGATATCATGTGGGCCGACGGCGAACAGCTTGCCCAGATCTTCTCCCTCATCGGGGTCGAGCCTGTCTGGACGGACGGCAGGGTCAGGTCCTACCGGGTGATCGCCCTCGAAGAACTCGGTCGGCCGAGAATCGACGTCACCGTCAGGATGAGCGGGATTCTCCGGGACTGCTTCTACACATCCATTGAACTCCTGGACGACGCTATCCGGGAGGTCGCCGCGCTGGAAGAGCCGCTGGAGATGAACTTCATACGAAAGCACGCTCTCCAGGGGAGCGGAACGGCCCGGATCTTCGGGAGCCGGCCGGGAACCTACGGCAACGGCGTCAGCCTGGCGGTCTATGCATCGGCCTGGAAGGAGGATGCGGACCTTGCGGAGGTCTTTGTCCGGTGGAACAGTTATGCCTATGGGCGGGGTAATTTCGGTGAAGAGTCTCCTGAGACCTTCTCCGCGCAACTTGCCGCCATCGACCTCACCTTCAACAAGACGGTGACCGACGAGTACGATCTCCTCGGGTGCTGCTGTTACTTCGGGACACACGGTGGGCTGACCGGGGCGGTGCGGGCTCTCTCGAACCGGGACGTGCCCGCCTATTACGGCGATACGCGCGACCGGGATCGCGTGGAGGTCAGGACGCTTGCCGAGGAGGTGCGGCGGGTCGTCAGGGCGAGGCTTCTCAACCCGAAGTGGATCGAGGGGATGAAGCGGCACGGTTACAAAGGTGCCGGTGATATTTCGCGGCAGGTGGGCACTGTCTATGGGTGGGAGGCGACGACGCAGGAGGTGGACAACCGGATCTTCGACGATATCACTCGCACGTTCGTGCTGGACCCGGAGATGCGGCAGTTCTTCGCAGACGAGAATCCCTGGGCGCTCGAGGAGATCGGAAGGCGGCTGCTTGAGGCGCACGAACGCGGTCTCTGGGATGCCGACCCGGACGTTCTCAAGGGGTTGCGGACGGCATACCTGGAGATGGAGGGCTGGATCGAGGATCGGATGGGAGATGTCGGCGGCGATGTCCAGGGAGGCGCGGTTCGCGTGGTGACTGTCGAAGAGGTGAGAGCGTCTCGGAAGGGACAGAAGGGTGAATGAAGAGTATGGGGAAGAGATCACTGTCCTGCAGGCATGCTGGACTCTACCGACGGAACGATGGAAAAGGACATGTGCCACGGCGCGGCGGAGATTGCCATAGCGCACCTGCCCGAACCGCCGCTATCCTCCTGATCGTCGTCCTTGTCGCCGCGTGCTCTGGATGTATCGCCCTCGAGAAGGATGATGAGCCGATCCCCTCCGGTAACGTCGATCAGCCATGGTCGGGCTCATTGGAGCCGGCCGGGGCGAACCACCCGGTCGCCTCCGTGACGCAGAATTTGAACCTGGTGGTTCCAGTCGATCCGGTGCCGGTCCAGCCCGGCGAGCACCTGCCGGATCCGAACCCGTGCAACGTCTCATCTCTGCCGATGACACGGGTGGATGTCGCAAAGCCTCTCGTGGAGACGACGACATTCTTCGAGGAGCAATATTCCCTCGTCTATTCCGCCAGGGGGCTGCAGGTGGATGTGGTCGACGTCCCGTTCGTCATCAATTTCACCGTGGCCCCGAGGGTCCGCGAACCGGGCGCGTACTCCCGTCTCGTCGTCACCGTCCGCGACGCGGAGAGCCTGCGGCTCATCGCCGATGAGGGCTACAACGGCATATATGGGAGCGCCCGGGAGAAGTCGATCAAGCTCTACAGTCCGGGGCGCTACATCGTGACCCTGGATGGGCGTTTTGTCGATGTGAGGGTGATGATGGGTACCGAGAAGGTGAACGCCCCCGGATAGGCCGGATCCGGGGTTTCCCCATCTATTCGGCGTGATCCTTACCCTTGTCGCTCCGTCCTCCGGAATCCTGTTCTCCTATCGGTGCGTAGTGGGGGAACCGGCATCGCAGGTTTTTCGCTTCACGGCGTGTGGTATCACCTGTTGCACCCCGGAGGTGATCGCAACGGAGATCTCCAGGGGGGAGAATTACCGGTTCGACTGGATTTGCAGTTCCCGGCGGGTACATGCAGCGTATTCTTCGGGCGACCGTGGGCATGCCTTCCGGGGCTATTTGTTACGAAAAAATTATTTTATAACATCAGGTGCTACTATACGAAAAATATATGTTACTTGCCGTTCTATCTCCGGCCGGCGGGCGGTGGCAAAACCTCCTGTTCCTCGGCCCGGGCCGCGGAAGGGCCATGGCCACCTCACCGGGCTCCCGGAGTTCATCGCCGCCGCCTGCCGAACTGCCCTGCACGGCCGGCGGGGCAGAGGTGACCGACCATGAAGAAACGTATTCAATCCGAGAAAGGCGAGATCCTCCTCGACACCGACCGTGACGCCTGGGTCTACCTCGCGCCGCGGGGCGGTGACGCAGGCGGGGCGTTCGGGCGCGGAAGGGATCTCTACCTGCACGAAGAGGAGGGGCTGCCGGATGTCTACTACATCCACACCTGGTCGATGGAGCCCGGCGAGGACGAACAGCTTCAGCCGATCTCCATCGTATCCGCCGAGGAGTTTCTGGAGTCGCGGGGGCTCGTGCTTGCCGCATACCCGGAGCAGAGGGGGAGCCAGGTATTGCGGTCGTACGGCTACGGCATCGCGGAAGAGTTCTGAGACTACATGGTTCCGGGCGGGGGCAGGGTCGCCCTTGCCCGCTATTGGTTATTACGAAATAGAAAATATTTAACATCAATTGCACCATATTCTCTCATATGTCATACTCGGCGCGAAGGAGCGTCCTTCCGTTCACCGCTATTATCGGTCAGGAGACAATGAAACGTGCGCTCATCCTCAACGCCGTTAATCCGGGAATCGGCGGCGTGCTCATCCGTGGCGAGAAAGGAACCGCAAAATCTACAGCAGTCAGGGCGCTTGCCGACGTGCTCCCCGAGATCGACGTGATCCGGGACTGTCCGTACAGTTGCGATCCCGCAGGCGACGGTGGCCTGTGTACGGCCTGTGCCGAAAGGAAAGCCTCGGGCGATGACCTGGAAGTAGAACGGCGCCGTGTCCGCGTCATCGATCTCCCGCTTGGGGTGACTGAAGACCGGGTGGTGGGCACCGTCGACGTGGAGCGAGCGATCCGGGAGGGGAAAGTAACCATCGATCCGGGCATTCTCGCGGCGGTTAACCGCGGCATCCTCTATATCGACGAGGCCAACCTGCTCGACGACCATGTTGCCGATGTGCTTCTTGATGCCGCCGCGATGGGCGTCAACGTGGTGGAGCGGGAAGGTATATCGTTCTCCCACCCTGCTCGGTTCATCCTGGTCGGCACCATGAACCCGGAGGAGGGAGAACTGCGGCCGCAACTGCTCGACCGGTTCGGGCTGCAGGTGGTCGTGGAGGGGATCGAGGAGGCCGCCGAGCGGGTGGCGATCATCAGGACCGCCGAGGCGTTCGCGTGCGACCCCGATGGGTGTCGGGAGGCATACCACGCGGCACAGGAGGAACTGCGCAAAAAGATTACCGATGCACGTGCGCTGCTCCCGGCAGTCACGACCGACGACACGCTTTTGAATGCTGTGGCGGAAGCATGCATCCGGCTAGGAGTCAGGACCCACCGTGCCGATATCGCCGTCGTCCGCACGGCGAAGACGATCGCCGCTCTTGACGGACGAACCGCGGTTACCCGCGACGATGTCCGGGAAGCCATGGAGCTTGCGCTCCCGCACCGGATGCGTCGAAAACCGTTTGAAGAGCCAAAAATCGATCCGAATGATCTCGACAAAGCACTGGATGGCGCCGGGAGGAAGCATGACGACTCTCCCCGGGACGGTGGGGAGCAGGGCGGTGACGAGCACCCCGGCGGGCGTAGTGGGGAACCGCCACCTTCCCAAGGAGACGGTATGCACGAAACCGTTTTCCAGGTCGGAAACCCGGTCGATGTCGGAAAGATGAGCCTGCCGGAACGACGGGATTCCCTTGAACGGCTGAGACCATCCGGCAGGCGACTCGAGACGTTCTCAGCCGATAACGTGGGGAGATATGTTTCTGCACGGTTTCCCACCGGAACTGCTGATGTCGCACTCGACGCCACGCTCCGGGCCGCCGCTCCGCACCAGTCGGTGCGCGACCGAAAGGGCATGGCGGTCGCCGTTCGCGAAGAAGATGTCCGCGAGCGGGTCCGGGTGGGAAAGGTTTCCGTCGCGTGCGTCTTTGTGGTCGATGCCAGCGGTTCGATGGGTGCCGCAAAGAGAATGGAGTCGGCCAAGGGCGCGGTCCTCTCGATGCTGCTGGACTCCTACCGGCATCGCGACCGCATCGGCCTTGTGGCTTTTCGGGGAAGCGGCGCCGAAACCCTCCTCCCGCTCTGCTCAAGTGTCGATCTCGCGCAGAAGCAACTGGAGGATCTCCCCACCGGCGGGAAGACGCCGCTTTGCGCCGGGCTAATGAAAGGCATGGAGGTTCTCCTGCAGGAGCGGCGGAAGAACGGCGAGGTGATCCCGATGATGGTCGTCATCTCCGATGGTCGGGCAAACGTTCCTGTGTCGGGAGACGTGCGCAACGAGGTTCTCGGTGTAGCAGAGGAGATCCGATCGCACGGCATCCGGATGGTGGTCATCGACACGGAGGAGGCGGGGAACTCTTTTCTGGAGTTCCGGTTGGGCTACTGCAGGGTTGTCGCGGAACATGCTGGCGGCGGGTACTACCCGATCGCCGACCTCTCTGCTGGCCTCCTGCAGGAGATCACGGCGGCTGAACGGGATGTGGCGGTGTACCCTGCCTGAGCGGCCGCCAATCCTTTTCACCGGCAGTATGACGGGAGTTTCCCGACCCGGTGTTCCACCTGCCGGACGAGCCGTCAGGGCTCCGGCCGCCTCAAAACGTGGACCCGCTTCAGTACCTGCACTGCTAAACTTTGATCATACCCGTTGACTGGCCTGGGTTTGAGACTATTTGAGTGATTTCGGTTAGATTTACGGGTTCTCACGTTGCAGGAGGTGGCCGCCAGGAAATTTCGTCCGGCCTCTCTCTTGCCCTGCTTTCTATCTCTCCATAGCCGTGAAGGCGTACCGGGGTGCTCATGCATCGATCGGCGTCGTACCCAAGCAGGAATACGTATCTTAGTTTCATTCTCTTTATTTGCAGAACGCGAATAGATAGATAGACCGGTGAAAACCTCCATGCACGAATCAGCACTCGTCCGGTTCAAAAGCGAGATCCGGCACTTCTATGTAATTACCATCGCGAATATCGTCTTTGCCGCCCTCGTGATGGCGTTCGGCATCAGCGTGCTCGTCGGAGAGGCGGTCTCTATGTACGAAACGTTCTCTACCGCGCTGTACGTACTCTATTCCCCGGTAGTCCTGTTCGTCGCACTTGTTGCCGCCCTTACCGGATTTTCCTGGCTTCTCACCAGCATCCGGGTTTTCGAAGGGATCGAGACGATCAAGGACGACCTGGACGGGATGGGAAGCGAGGTCCCGGACGAGGACCTCACCCGCCTCATCGTAAGCATGCTCTCGCACTACCGCGACAACCGCGCGACCATCCGCACCATGATCCTGGTCTGCACGCTCGGCGGGGTCTGTTCGTTTCTCCTCGGGGTCGCCGGCAGCCTGGAACACCTCTCCGTCTCAGCGGACGGTGTCGTCTTCACCCTCAACAACTACCTTGTCATCCCGTTCATGCTCCTCACGCTCGGGATCGCCCTCGTCAGCCTTACCTCCTCCTCCTACTTCTCCCGGTTCGCAAGGGTCTGGGACGGGAGGCTCGACGAGATCGAGGAGTCCGAGGCTCTCCTGAAAGAAACGCTGGAGATGGATCGGCGATGAGCGGGCGCAGGACGGCGTTTGAGATCTACTGGGAGATCCTGGTCTTCTGCAGAACGCCGCAGTCGTTTACCGGCATCATCAACCGGTGCGACCTGAACTCGAAGACCGGGCAGGAGTATCTCCGGTTCCTTGTGGAAAAAGAGTATCTTGTCGAAGTGGCCGAGGGGGATAAGACCCGGTATCTCTCCACCGAGAGGGCCGGGGAGTACACCGCGCTCTTTGGTTCGCTGTACCGCAAACTCTTCGATGCCCCTCCCCGGTTCAAACTATAAGGGCCGCCCGAAATCCCTTCACCGGCAGAGCGGCGTGAGTTTCTCGATCAGCCGCTCCACCTGCCGGACGGCCGTCCCGATGTAGGCGTCCGGGTCGAGGAGGGCGTCGAGTTCCTCGCGGGTGACGAACGCCGTGACCTCGGCTCGCTCGCCGAGCACCTCGGCGAGGTCGCGGTCTTCGGCGAGGGCCTGCATGCTCGCCGTCCGCATCGCCTCGTGGGCTTCCTGCCGGTTCATGCCGCGCTTCGTGAGGTCGATCATCACCGACTCGGCGAGGTTCACGCCCCGGAGCATCATCAGGTTCTTCCGGATGTTTGCTTTGTTGAACTCGAGGTCTTCCATCACGCCGATCATCACGTTGAGGATGTGATCGGTCAGCACCGACGCCTCGGGGAAGAGCACCCGCTCGGGGGAGGAGTTCGTCAGGTCGCGCTCATCCCAGAGGACGTTGTTCTGGAGTGCCGGCTCGACCGCGGACCGCACAATCCGGGCAAGGCCGCAGACCTGCTCGCTCTTTATCGGGTTTCTCTTGTGGGGCATCGTGCTCGAGCCCACCTGCTTCTTCCCGAACGCCTCCGCGAGTTCTCCGATCTCGGAACGCTGCATCAGCCGGAGCTCGAGCCCGATCTTATCCAGCGTCGTCGCGACGTTTGCAAGGAGCATGAAGTACTCCGCGTAGCGGTCCCGCGCGATGATCTGGTTGGAGACGTCCACCGCCTGGATCCCGAGGAACTCCATCATCGTCTCCTGGATCTCGATCCCCGCTTCGCCGAGCGCCGCCTGGGTGCCTACGGCACCGGTGAGCTGCCCGACGACGAGGCGCGGGCGCATCTGGCGGAGCCGCTCGATGTGGCGGGAGACCTCGCTCGCCCAGATGGCGAACCGGAGGCCGTAGGTCGTCGGGACCCCGATCTGCCCGTGGGTGCGGCCGGCGCAGACGAGGGTCTTCGTCTCGGCGCTCCGGGTGAGGAGAATGCAGAGGAGTTTGCCCAGTTTCTCTTCGATGAGCGCGAGGCTCTCGCGGACCTGCAGGGCGGTCGCCGTATCCAGGATATCGTTCGAGGTCGCGCCGTAGTGGATCCACCGCCCGGCGTCGCCGCAGACCTCGGTGACGGCCTTGACGATCGCCATCATGTCGTGGTTGATCTCGGCCTCGATCTCCTTCGCCCGCTCGAGGCGCGCGTCATGCGCAGAGGCCGCGATCGTCTCCGCGTCCTCGCGGGGGATCATCCCGTGCACCGCTTCAGCTCGTGCCAGCGCCACTTCGGCCGTGACGATCGCCCGGAAGCGGTTCTCCTCACTCCAGACGGCACGCATCTCCGGGGTGCCGTACCGGTAGTCGATGGGATGGATTGCCATAATAGAGAAGTGTTGGCATTCTCGCTACAAAAAAGGGGGTGCCGCCCCTCTCCCCGCGCCGCAGGGCTCGCCGTCATATCCATTTCTTCTTCCTGAAGTAAAGGAGCATCGCGGCCGCGACGCCTACCATGAGGAGGAGGACGAATGGATACCCGAGCGGCGAGTCTTCGAGCGGTATATTCAGGAGATTCATCCCGTAGAACCCGGTGATGAAACTTAAGGGGATGAAGATGGTTGCGACGATGGTGAGGAACGTCGTGATCTCGGCGAGCCTGTTGTTCTGGTTCGAGGTGTGAAGGTCCATCACGCCGGAGAGCGTATCCCGGGAGTACTCCGCAACCTCTGCCGCCTGGATGCACCGGTCGTAGATATCCCGGAAGTACGGGATCGTCTCCTTCCGGACAAGGCTCAACTCCCGGCTTGCGAGCGACCCGAGAACCTCGCGTGCCGGGACGGCCGCTCTCCGGATGGTCACGAGGTCTTTCTTGAGTTCGTAGATCTGCTTCAGGGCAAGCGGGTCCGCGGAGGCCAGGACCCTGCCCTGGAGGTCTTCAACCCGGTCGTCGACTGCGTCGAGGATAGCGAGGTAGGCACTCACGATGGCGTCAAGGAGCGTGTAAGCGAGAAAATCCGGCCCAGCGCTCCGGAGGACACTCAGCTCGTTCCTGAGCCGCCCCCTGACCTGTTCGAAGACCTGGAAAGGCTGCTCCCGGAACGTTATGACGTAGTTCTCCCCGAAGATCAGGCTGACCTGCTCGCTTGCAACCCTGCCGTCCCTGACCGAGAGCATCCTCGCGATGACGGCGACGTAGCTCCCGAACTCCTCCACCTTCGGCCGCTGGTCAGGGACCGTGATATCCTCCATAGTGAGCGGGTGAATCCCCGCCTGTCTGCCGAGGATCACGAGCTCGTCGCGCTCCGGCACCCCGACGACGTCGATCCAGGTGACCGTCTCCCGGCCGATCCACGACCAGGCCTCGGTGAGTTCGATGCATTCGTGCTCCTCGAGGCGGTCCTCTGTGTAGTCGGTCACCCGGATCGAGAGTATTCCACAGGTTTTTTCCGGCCGCATCGCCACCTCCGGACTGCCTGCTCCCGGGAGAAGAGGCGGATACACCTCGCCGGTCCCGGCAAATCACCTGGCGAGCCGCCCGGCAGGAGTCGTAGACACCATCCCCGGGAGGGGACATTCGTCCCATGGTATAAAACATCACTGTCGGGCCGATCATGCGTCTTCGAACGGCCCGCCGTCGTAGACGATGATGTTTTCGGTCGCGATGGCGATACCGTCAGCCGCCTCGACCGCCTCGAGGAGTTTGCGGGAGAGATCGTCTTTCGTGACCCGCTTCCTCCGGACATCGGTCACGTACCGGATAGAAAAGTCGATCCAGTTGTCGGTGAGGGTCAGATAGACGGACGGCTCCACCTCTCTCTTCGGCAGGTAGTAACGCTCGCCGATCGTCTCGATCTCGCGTTCGGCCCGTCCGGACGTCGCCGCCGTCTCCCGGCGAACGATATCGAGGAAGAGGGAGACGGCCCGCCGCCAGTCCGACCCATAGGTGATGGGGATGGAGATCTCGTCCCAGACGAAGGTGTGGTCCATCGTGTAGTTGAAGACCCGCGACGACAGGACGGCACCGTTCGGGACGACGGCGATCCTGCCCGTTGCCTGGTCTCCCTTCACGTCGCGGGCGTGGATCTCCAGGATCTTCGTTTCGAGGATCCCGATATCGATCACGTCGCCCATCGTCTCGCTGATCTCGATACGATCGCCGATCTGGTAGGTGCGCGAGACGATGATCAGGATCCCGCCGACGAAGTTCTTGAAGAGGTCCTGGAGCGCGACGGCGATCCCGGCACCGACGATACCGTAGGCGACGAAGATATAATTCGTATCGATCCAGACCCGGAGGAGGATGACGGCGATGACGACGATCTTTAAGATGGATACCGTTCTCCGAAACGAGTAACGCTCCCGCTCGTCCTTGATGCGCCGGATGGTGAGGGATTCGACGATGAAGAAGAAGAGGTAGACGAGGCTGACCGTAAGGGCCGTGTAGAAGACACGTTCGAGGTAAATGTCGGGGTAGGCGAGTGCCGCAAGCAGGAACAGGATTGTGGCGGTGGCGGAGATCACGATGACAGCAACGGTCCTCAGCGTCGCACGCTTCTCTTCCTGCTCCTCAGGGTGCCGTCGGTTCGCCTGCATGCTCCACTTCCTGCTGCCTGCGGCGCACGCGGCCCGCTTCTGCTCGCAACAGGTTTACGCGGGGTTCGACGTGGCGGGATATAATGGTATTCCGGTTACGGCGGGGGGAGGTGCCGGCCGCGGATCAGATCCACCCCTTCTTTCTGAAGTAGAGGAGCATCATCGCCGCGACGACCGCCATCGAGGCGAGGGCCGCCGGGTATCCCCAGGGGTGCCTGATCTCCGGCATGTATGCAAAGTTCATCCCGTAGACCCCGGCGATGAAGGTGAGCGGGATGAATATGGTGGCGATGATGGTGAGAACCTTCATGATCTCGTTCATCCGGCTGCTCTGGCTCGAGAGGTAGACGCCGAGGGTCCCGGACATCGTGTCCCGGTAGGTCTCCACGGTCTCGGCAACCTCTATGGTGTGGTCGTAGACGTCCCGGAGGTAGACGAGCATCGGTTCCCGGATAAGGGGTGACTCGCCCCGTTCGAGTTCCGCCACCACGTCGCGGAGCGGCCAGACCGACCGCCGGAGGGCAACAAGGGAACGTTTTAAGGCGTAGATCGCCTGCAGGGTCTCCCGGTCGGGGTCTGCCACCACCTCCTCCTCGACCGCCTCGATACGCTCCCCGAAGGCCTCGATCACGGAGAAGTAGCCGTCGACAATCGCGTCGAGCAGGGCATAGAAGAGGTAATCGGCCCCCTCGCTCCGGAGCCGCCCGGCTCCTGCACGCAGCCGCTCCCGGATGCGTTCGAAGACGTCGCCCGGGTGTTCCTGGAAGGATACGACGTAGCCTTTCCCGAGCACCAGGCTGACCTGCTCGCTATGGAACTCGCCGTCGCCGGGAGTGAGCATCCGGACTGCAACGTAGAGGTAATCGCGATAGTCCTCGATCTTCGGCCGCTGACGGGTGTTCGCGATGTCCTCCAGGGTCAGCGGGTGGATCCCGACGGCTTCCCCGATTGCCTGGACCATTTCGGTATCGTGGACGCCGTCGGCGTCTATCCAGGTGACCGCCGGGCGGAGGGCAAGTCCCTCGATCTCCCCGGCCCGGGTGCAGGTCCGCTCGTCGAAGCGGGCCTCGTCGTAATTGGTGACCGTAACGGTGACCGGTCGTGTACGGGCACCCGTCATCCGACCCTCTTCGTCATGCCGGCTCATCGGAGATCCGATAGGTTCCGGTTCGGAGGGATTTGCCGAAAAGAGAGGGAGTCTTTGGGGCTCACGTTCTTGCCGCCACCTCATCCTCTCTCTTCGCCTTCGCTGCGGCACGGCCGATCAGGATGACCACGATCACTGCGATGATCGTCACGACGATAGCATACACGAACATGGCAACAAGGGTGCTCTGATCCCCGAAGATGAGCGTGAAGAGTTCCTGGATGGCGCCGTTCCAGGCGAGAGCGGCGATCAGGCCGAATGCGGCTGCGAGAAGGGCCGATATCTTTTCAATGACCTCGGTCTTGAAAGACATATAATTTTCACCGGTGAGCGGTAAGCGGTCGGTTATATAATACTTTCGTCAACGGGCCCCGGCCCGGCCATGGGGGCGCCCACAGTCGCCCGCCTCCGGAGGACGGGGATCTGCGTCTCATGGAGCGCTCCCGGCAGGTTCCCGGTCGGCGTTTTCCTCTCCTGCCGGAACTCGGTCCCGCTCACTTTCGCCCCGGGCACCCAAACTACATTGATGTCAGCCGTCGACCTGTATGCAATGGATACCCTCGACGACTGGTTCCCGTACCGGGAGTACCGATCCCACCAGCGGGAGATGCTTGATCTGGCCGCATCCGTCGCACGCGACGGCGGCATCGCCATGATCGATGCGCCGACCGGGAGCGGCAAGTCGAGCGTGATCTCCGCGCTCCTTGCGGAGAGCCGGGGACGGAAAGTGCTCGTCGCCGTCCGGACCATCAGCCAGCTTGCGACGTTCATGCGCGAGCTCCAGCTTGTCCGGGAGAAACGCGGCGACCTCAGGTTCGCTTACCTCATCGGCAAGTCCAGCATGTGCCCGCTCGGCGGCGAGGGTGATGTCTACCGGCGGTGCGAGGGTGTCAAGTCCTTCTCGACGGCGCTGATGCGGGAACGGGCGCAGAAGGGGTCGCTCGTCCCGGCGAACGACCGCCAGATCAAGCAGCAGATCCGGAAGATGGACCCGGAGCACCCGCTCATCTGCCCCTACTTCATCCACGGCAAATCGTTTGTGGAGCCCGAGGACGCGGGGCTGAAGATGATCCCGTCGGCGGCCCTGCGCGTCCGGGCCGACCGGGTGAGCACCGAGCTTATCTGGCCCGACCAGCTCGCCGGGTTCTGCGGCGACGTCTGCCCGTACGATACGATGATGCATGCCGCCCGGGACGCCGACGTGGTGCTCGTGAACTTTTACCACCTCTTTGACGACATGATCCGGGAGCCGCTCTACCAGTCGCTCGGGATCGAGGGGCACGACGCCCTGCTGCTCATCGACGAGGCCCATAACTGCGGCGACGTCGTCCAGAGCATCGAGAGCGTGACGATCGAGGAGCGCGACATCGTGCAGGCCGGGCACGAACTCTCCGGACGCCGGCGATCGCGGCAGGCGGACGCCATTATCCAGATCCTGCCGCAGATTACCCGGTTCATGGAAGCGCTCAAGGGTTCGCACGAGGTCGAGGACTGGTTCGACCCCGCCATCTTCCAGCGGATGATCCTCTCCGGCACGCTCTACCGGAGCATGGAGGAGATCGTGGACGACCTCCTCAAGATCAGCGAGGGGCTCCGCGAGAAGAATATGCAGGCGGGCGAGTTCCGGGAGAGCGCGATCGAGCGGCTGACCGAGTTTTTCTACCGGATCTTCCGTTCCGCCGCCGATCCGGCTTACCTGACCGTTTACCGCAAAGAGGACGGCGGCGCGGTGGCGCTCGAGGTAAGGAACATCGACCCGAGCACCAAGCTCCAGGATATCGCCCGGGCGCATGCCTGCTGCGTTCTGATCTCGGGGACGCTCTCCCCTATAGAGAGTTACCGCCGCTACTACTTCGGCGACCTTCCCGTCACGGCGATGTCGCTCCCGAACTCCTTCCCCCCGGAGAACCGCCGCATCCTCTGCGCAAACGATATCACCACCGCCTACTCGATGCGCCGGGACAGAGAGAACCTCGCACGGACCGAGGACTACATCACCACGTTTGCCCGCCTTCCGGGGAACCTCGCGGTCTATTTCCCCTCCTACGACCTCCTGAACACCTTTGCGGAGCGGTGCATCCCCCGGATCAGGAGAAAGCAGATCTACATCGAGTCCAAGGACACCGCGGCCTCGGCCGCCATGCTCCGGGAGTTCATGGCCCTCCCGGGAACCGGCCGCTCGGGCATCCTCTTTGCGGTCTGCGGCGGCAAGTGGAGCGAGGGTCTGGACTACCGGGGCGAGATGCTCGCGGGAGCGCTCGTCATCGGCCTTCCGCTCGCGCCGTTCAACCGCGTCCGCCGGATGGTGATCGACTACTTCCGGATGAAGTTCGGCGAGGAGGGGGAGTTCATCAGTTACACCCTCCCGGCAGTCAACCGCGCCCTGCAGGCGCTAGGAAGGGTGCTCCGGACGCCGGAAGACCGGGGGATGCTCGTCCTCGGGGATAAGCGGTTCCTAGAGCGCCGGGTCCATGCCGGGCTGCCGCCGTGGATGCAGGGGGAGATGGCGGTATGCACCGCCGATATCTTCAAAAAGGAGGCTGAAAAATGGCGATCGTGACCGGGTCGTGCCGGTTCGGCCTCTGGCACGTCCACGTGGCATGGCAGGACGACATCGTCTACCGGGTGCGTTTCGCACGTGCTGGCATCGCGGGATCGGTCCCGGAGGAGATCCTGCGCTACTGTGCAGGGCGGCCGGCGGACCTCTCCTCCCTCCGGAGCATCGCAACCGAGGGGGAATCCATCTCTGCCGCGATCTACCGCACGGTCCGGGCAATCCCCTGCGGGGAGACCGTCACCTACGGCGAGGTTGCCCGGAGGGTCGGGACCGCACCCCGGGCGGTCGGTTCGGCGATGGCCCGAAACCCTACCCCACTCGTGGTGCCCTGCCACCGGGTCGTCGCGAAGACCGGCATAGGCGGGTTTTCCCCGGACCTGGGAATCAAGGAGGCCCTGCTTGCCATGGAACGCCGTGTGCCCGGACCCTGCACGCCGGAAAAGCGAGAAGTTAACAGGTAACTCCGCCATATTATAACAGTTGATATGAAGATCGTGGTCCTGGGTGCCGGGGCGGTCGGCCTGACCGTTGCCGCAAAGTTGTCCCGCGTCGCGGACGTTCACGCCGTAGCGAGGACGCGGCACGCGGATGCGGTGCGGAAACGGGGTTTTCTGATGACCGGCATATGGGGAGAGGATGCATACCGGTTCAGCTGCTCCGAGGCTCTCCCCGAAGCCTGGCAGGAGGCCGACTACTACATCATCGCCGCAAAGTCCACCGACACGGAGGCGGTCTGCCGCCAGTTTGCCGACGTCATCAGGGGGCGCGAGGTGATGAGCCTCCAGAACGGCATTGGAAACGAGGAGATCATCGCGCGGTTCACCGATCGGGTCATTGGCGGGATGATCATCACCGGGTTCGAGTGGCGGGGCGACGCATCAGTCCACGTCTCGGTGGAGGCGGCGCCCATGAAACTCGGGCGGTTCCCGTCCGGTACGGACGACGCGGTCGAAGTTCTCGCCGCCCTCGTGCGGGAGGCCGGTATCCGGGCGGAAGCGACCGCCGGGATCAGGACCGATATCTGGAGTAAGACCCTCTACAACTGCGCGTTAAATCCGCTCGGCGCTCTCATGAACGTTCCTTACGGCGCGCTCACCGATCCGCATGCCTGGGCGGTCGTCACCGCGATTGTAGAGGAGGCCTGCCGGGTGGCGGAGGCCGAGGGCGTCGCCCTCCCCTGGGAGACGCCGGAGGCATACCTGGAGTATCTCCGGACCGAACAACTCCCGGCGACGGCCGCCCACCATTCGTCGATGCTCCAGGACCTTACTCTGGGGCGGAAGACCGAGATCGACTTCCTGAACGGCGCGGTGGCGGAGCTTGCCCGGAAACACGGCATCGATGCGCCTTACAACACCTGCATCGCCGAACTGATCCGTTTCCGGGAGCAGCTTTGACGGCCGGAGAGAGAAGTATGAGGTCTGCGATTGTCCTCGTTGGCGGAGCGGCACGGCGTGCCGGCGGGCGGGAGAAATACTTCTTTACGTTCCGGGGCAAGACCTTCATCGACCGCCTCATCGATACCCTGCGGGAGGTGGCAGACGAGATCGTGGTCGTCGCGCGGGACCCCGAACAGTGCGAACGGTTCGGCCATCTCGACGACATCAGGTGCATACCGGATATCAGGAGGGATCTTGGGCCGATCGGCGGCCTGCACGCGGGGGCGCTCGCGGTGCACGGCGAGTACGTCTTCGTTGCCGCCTGCGACATGCCCTGCATTCACCCGGGGGTGGTCCGGCTGCTCTTCGACACCGTTGCCGGATACGATGCCGCCATTCCCTGCTGGAACGCCGATATGCTCGAACCGCTCCATGCGGTCTACCGGAGGAGCGCGTTGCTCGGCTACCTGGAGGAGCACGAGTCGCTCTCGCTCCGGGCGATGATATGGAGCCTGGATACCCGTTACGTGAATATGGAGGAGATCCGCAAGATCGATCCGGGCCTGATGACGTTTACAAACATCAACAACCTGGAAGACCTGGAGTTGATCGACACGTCGGCAGGGCGGGGCCGGGACGACGTGCGTGGGCCCGGGCAGGAGTCGTCCTGACACTCGCCGGCCGCCGGCCATTGTTCACGCGAAATCCCCGATCCCTAAGCGGGCGGGATCCCACCCCGCCTGCCGCATCGCGGGTCGGTCCCACCCGTTTCCTGCCCGGGATTCCCTGATCTTCTAAAAATCCCATACGCATTCCCGGAACCCCGGCGGCCCCGTGCAGCCCCTGGTTGGGGTCGGGGAGGAGCCGGCGAACCGTCCCGGGGAACGAGGCAGGTCCGCCCTCCACAACATTTATATGGGTTCTCCGAGAAGTCAGGGCCTGATGTCATCGGGGGAAGTGACTTCATCCAATTCTACCGCCGAAGATCGGGCGGCTCTCGGAATCGTGCAGGCAGCGCACTCCTGCCGTGAAACCCGGATGCCTCGAGCCGGCCGCATCATAACGTCGCTCCTTCTGTTCTGCTGTCTTATCGCTGCCCTGTGCGGGACCGTCTCCGCGGATGAGGGGGATTATGCTCCTCTCTGGGAGCTGGGGGCCAACGATGCCGTCAGTTCTGTGGCAGTGACGCAGGACGGCTCCACGATCGCTGCCTGTGCGGGCTCGACGGTATACCTTCTGGACCGGCAGGGGGATGTCCTCTGGAAGACCGCTGTCGGGTCCCGGGTGCAGGATGTCGGGATATCGCCCGAAGGGTCGCGCATCGGCGTCGCTGCAGACAAGCTCTATCTCTTCGACCGGGAAGGAAACCTGCTCTGGGCCGAGAAGACGACCTTCATCTACCGGAGTGTGGCTCTCTCGTCAAACGGCATGTATGTAGCCACAGGCTGCGACAATGGTGCGGTCTACATCTTTGACCGGAACAAGAAGCAACTCTGGGACTACGACATGGGGACCGACAGCTACGGCATTGCAATATCGGAGAACGGTCGCAGGATCGCGATCGGCTGCGATGACCAGGGGGTCTACCTTCTCAACAGCAGGGAGGGAGAGTCCTGGAGTTACGGGACCGGCAAATGCGTGGAAGGCATTGCCCTCACCCTCGACGGGCGGTTCGTGGCGGCCGGGTCGCTCGACCGGTGCGTCTACCTCTCCACAGGGGAGGGTGAGCACCTCTGGAAATACCCCACAGAAAATGCCGTCCTCTCGACGGCCCTGACAAACGAGGCGAACAGGGTCTTCGCCGCATCCGGCAGGACGATCTATGTCCTCGATCGTGCGGGAGCCGAGCTCCAGAAGATCGGCCTCAACGGGCGTGCGGAGTCCGTTGCCGTGACCCCCGACGGTTCGTTCCTCGTCGTCGGGGGCGGCGAGGGCGACCGGTCCATCCGTCTCTTCACGGACGATGCAGCCCTGATCGGAAACCAGGAGCCGATAGAGGCCGAGTTGGACGAAGTCGAACCCCTGAACCAGACCGCGAGCGAAGCGACCGTCAACCCGTCCTCTCCGGACGACAGCACGGATACGGTTGCGGAAACGAACGCCCGGGCCCGGGCCGAGGAGGTTCCGATCACCACGCGGGTGCTCGGGTGGGTGGAGAACATCGTCTCTCTCCTCTTTGAACCCCAGGAAGGCTTCCTCGCCTGAACCCTTTTTGAGCGGGGCAGGGCGCTAGCGGAGCATTATACCTAGATTTTTACCTGGCTGTTGCCTTTCGCGTTGCCACGAATGCCCCGGTTTTGCTCTGTCAGGGGGCGGAGAGAAGTGTGCGGGTATCCATCAGCGGGGGACCCCGAAGAAGAACAGGGTCCCGGCTTGCTCCTGGGATACGGCTCACCTCCGGTTATCGCCACGCACTGCCCCCGCCCCCTCAGGAAGGGGGGGGCCGAAGGCCTTCGAGTGGGGGTTACAGGTAGCAACCTGTGAGGTGGAGACAGGGGAGGGGGCATGCCCCCTCCCCGTCAGCCCCTCCCCCAATGGCGATATCCCCACGGTCCACTTCATGGAGGCGATCCCGGAGAAGAACCATGCACGGCTTCCCACCGGATATCTCCATGCACTGCCCCCGCCCCTCGGGGCGGGGAACGACTGCCGGGAGCGTAGCGAACGGCAGGAGTTCAAGCACCGCAGGTGCGTCTGAGGAGCGCGGAGCGCGGGCGGGGTGGGGACGAGCCTGACAGAGAAGAGGTCGTCTTCATCCGTGCAGCATGACCGCACCCCACTCCATTCACATGGTTTCGCGCAAAAAAGGCTACCCGTGATCCTGGAGCGACGACCAACACCAGATAGCGCAAAATAAGATGAAATGGTCCATTAGACCCGGTGCCTGCTCCCGCTCGCGTCGCGCGTGTAGCGCCCGAATTCGCTCCCGAGCAGGACGTCGCCGGAGAATACGGGGCCGTCCCTGCAGACCCGCAGGCCGTGCGGGTCGGTGCAGCACGAGCCGCAGAGGCCGACCCCGCACTTCATGTAGCGGTGCAGGGAGAACTGTCCCCGCTCCGCACACCCTTCCCGGTCAAGGACGGCGAGCACCGCCGCCATCATGACTTCGGGACCGCAGACGCAGATGTGGTTGAAGTCGGCGAGATCCACCCTTGATAAGAGCTGGGTCACGAACCCGTGGTGGCCGGCGGTCCCGTCGTCGGTCGCGATCATCAGTGTTGCCGCGTCGCGTATCCGGTCGGCGAAGAGGAGCTCGGAGGCCGTCCGGGCGCCGAGGAGGAAGGTGTCCACCTGCCCGGCCGTGATGAGCGGCAGCAGCGGCGAGGTGCCGACGCCGCCGGCGACGGCAAGCGTCCGCCCGGAGACCGTAAACCCGTTCCCGTACGGACCCCGGATACCGATCCGGTCGTCCTCGTGCATCGAAAAAAGGGCGGCGGTCGCGTCCCCCACCTTCTGGACGGTGATCGAGGACGGGGAAGAGAGGGCCATCGGGATCTCGTCCACCCCCGGCACCCAGACCATCACGAACTGGCCCGGCCGTGCGGCGATCTCGCGGTCGAAGACGAACGTCCTGATCGACGGCGTCTCCTCCACTATCTCCGTTATCGTAACGGCGGCGGGCATCTGCTCATGCATGGGCGCACCCCACGATCTCGCGTGCGTCGATGCCGTCGTGGCTGTAAAGATCGTTTGCAATTGCTCCAAAGATGCCGATATCGTCGATGACGGCGCTCCCGATCTCGACGGCGCTCGCTCCCGCCATCATCATCTCGACGACGTTGTCGGCGGTGGAGATTCCGCCGCACCCGACGATGGGGATGGAGCATGCCTCGTAGAGGTCGTAGACGCATCGGACCGCGACGGGGAAGATGGCCTTTCCCGAGAGCCCGCCGAACCGGTTCCCGAGTACCGGCCGGCGGAGAGCCGTCGAGATCCGCATCGCCTTCAGGGTGTTGACCGCAACGATCGCATCCGCCCCGCCGCGCTCTGCGGCCGCCCCGATATCGGCGATATCGGCGACGTTCGGTGTGAGTTTCACCCAGGTCGGGACCCCGAGGGAGGCCACCGCCCTCGTGCATTCCTCCACGAGAGCCGGGTCGCTCCCGATCGCCGCCCCGTAGCCCTCCGCGTGGGGGCAGGAGAGGTTCAGCTCGAGCCCTGAGGCCCTGCCGGCGAACCATCCGGCGACCGTCCGGAACTCCTCCGGCGTCCCCCCGAAGATGCTCGCGATCACCGGCTCCCCTTGAAGGGCGGCCAGTTCATCCGCGAACGCGGCCGAGGGGTTCGGCAGGCCCATGGCGTTGATGATACCGCCGTCGACGACGATCAGGCAGGGTCCGGGGTGCCCCTCTTTCGGGCTCGGCCCGATGGATTTCGTGACCACGCCGCCTGCACCGTTGTGCAGGATGCGCGCGAGCGACGCCCCGGTGGTTCCGAGGATGCCGGCCGCCAGCAGAAGATGGTTCTTCAACCGGATGCCGCCGACCTCGATGGGGCCTGGATAAAGCGCAACCATTGAAAAAAGGTGGGAGTAGAGTATTATTATACTCTCGCGCCAAGTGTACTGGTGAGGGACAGTTGAGATCCGCTCTCCGGAGCCCGGATTCCGGTACGGAAAGAGGCAAGATGTCGCTTTTCCTGCCGGATCATTATTCTCCGTGCGAGCAGGAGCCTCTTCACGCGCACAATATTCACCGATATTTGCACAGGACCGATACCATGACCTCGCTCGCAATCTTAGGTGTAGGAAAGGTGGGGGGCGAGACGGCATTTATCTCCGCCGCGCTCGGTCTCGTCGACGAGATCGTTGTCTACGACGTATACCAGCCCCTTCTCCGGGCACAGGTGCTCGACCTGCAGCACACGGGCATCGATGTCACGGTCTCCACCGATACGGCGGCGATGCGGGATGCCGATATCTTCGTCTTTGCGGCAGGCACCCCGAGGACGCCCGGGATCAAGACACGGGCGGACCTCCTCGAGGCCAATATCCCCGTGGCGAAGCGTTGCAGCGAGCTCCTGCGAGGGTTCCCCGGGGTCGTCATCACCGTCACCAACCCCATGGACGCGAACAACTACGGCCTCTGGAAGATGATGGGCATCGGCCGGCAACGGTGCATCGGTTTCGGCGGCCAGCTCGACAGCGCCCGCTTTGCCCGCTTCCTCGGCGAGGCGGGGGTCACGGGTCCCGCCTGGGTGCTCGGCGAGCACGGCGAGCACCAGGTGCCGGTCTTCTCGAAGACCGGCGCCGATCTCGGCCTCGAAGAGCGCGAAGCAAGCCTCTCCCGGATGCGGGGGGCGAGCATGGAGGTGATCAGCGGCAAAGGGGGGACGGTCTTTGGCCCCGCATACCACATCGCCATGCTGATTCGCGCCGTCCTCGACGACCGGCGCGAGATCCTCCCCTGCTCGTGCGTGCTTGACGGGGAATACGGTCTTTCCGGCTGCTCCCTCGGTGTTCCTGCCCGGATCGGCCGCGAAGGAATCCTCGGCATCGAGGAGTGGGAACTCGATGAGTGGGAGGGTGCGAAGATGGCGGAGGCGGGAGCGTTCGTCCGGGCTCTCTGCAGGAGATTCGATGTCTGATCAGGTGCTGGCGTCTCGCATAAGCACCCCGGCCACCCTGGAGGACTTCGGGAAGGTCCGGGTCGGCATTCACCAGGTGGAATACAGCGTCGGCGCCGATATCCCGGTCATCCACATCTTCGGCCGGGACGCCGTAGGGAGAGCGGTCAAGATCGACGTGACCGGATTTCGGCCCTACTTCTACGCGCCCGCCGATCAGGTGGACGGCAGATCCCTCCCGCAGGTGGTCGAACCGGAGCCCGGGACGGCCTACCGCTCCATTCGCGGCGAGCCGCTCCGCCGCCTCTACACCCGGCGCCCCGGCGACGTCCGTGACGCCCGCGACCTGTTCCGGCAGCACTACGAGGCCGATATCCCGTTTGCCACCCGGTTCATGATAGACTGCGGCCTCCGTGCCGGCGTGGAGCTCCCCGCCGGCGCCTCCGTGATCGACTATCGCGAACTCGCACCGTCCGATGTTGCGGCTCCCGCGCGCACCTGCATCATGGATATCGAGTGCGTGGACGAGCAGGGGTTCCCCGAGCCCGAGCGGGACCCGATCATCTGCGTCACCTGCTGGGACTCGTTCGACAACGACTACACGACTCTCCTCTGGCAGCCCGGCGCGGCGCCGGGCGACGCACCCGACCTCCGTATCAACGAGCGGCACCGGGTCGTCGGGTACCCCGACGAGGTCTCGATGCTCCGCGGGCTTATCGCCTACGTCAGGGAGCGCGACCCCGATATCCTCTCGGGCTGGAACTTCGTGGAGTTCGATATTCCCTACATCCTGAAGCGGATGGCGGCGCTCGGTCTCCGGCCCGAGGACCTCGCGCGCCTGCCGGGGCAGACCGAACGGAACGCCGTCCGCGGGAGGGCGGTATTCGACCTTCTTTCCGCCTACCGGAAGATGCACCAGGCCCAGAAGGAGTCCTACCGGCTCGATGCGATCGCCGTGGAGGAACTCGGAGAGACGAAAGTCCGCTACACCGGGACGATCACCGACCTCTGGCGGTCCGACCCGGCCCGGCTCGTGGAGTACAACTACCGCGACGTCGAGCTCTGCGTCGGGATCGATCAAAAGAACAACATCATCGAGTTCTACCGGGAGATCGCCCGGTACGTCGGGTGCCCGCTCGACCGGACGCTGAACTCCTCGAACGTCATCGACATCTTCGTTCTCCGGAAGGCGTCGGGCACGTTCGTCCTCCCCTCAAAAGGGCTTGCCGCCGGAGACGAGTTCGAGGGGGCGACCGTCTTTGAGCCCGCGACGGGCCTCCGGGAGAATGTGGTGGTCCTCGACCTGAAATCGCTCTACCCGATGGCGATGATGACGATCAACGCCTCGCCCGAGACGAAGAACCCCGACGGCGAACTGCGGGCACCGAACGGCATCCGGTTCGCCCGGGAGCCGGACGGGTTAACGAGGAGCATCATCGCCGAACTTCTCGAGGAGCGCGACGAACGCAAGCGGCTTCGTAACCGGTACCCCTTCGGATCGTCGGAGTACGTCCTCTACGATCTCCAGCAGAACGTCCTGAAGGTGCTTATGAACTCCTACTACGGGGTCTCGGGCTACACCCGGTTCAGGCTCTACGACCGCGAGATCGGGTCGGCGGTCACGTCGGTCGGCCGGGCGATCATCCGGCACACCCGCGACGTCATCACTGATCTCGGCTACACGGTCATCTACGGCGACACCGACTCCTGCATGGTCGAGGTTCCCCCGGCGGGTCTCGAGGAGACCATCGCGCGGGCGAGGGAGATCGAGGCGCGGCTGAACGCGAGTTACGGCGACTTCGCGAAAGCCGAACTGAACGCCGATACGCACTACTTCTCCATCAAGTTCGAGAAGGTCTACCGCCGCTTCTTCCAGGCCGGCAAAAAGAAGCGCTACGCCGGGCACCTGATCTGGAAGGAGGGCAAGGACGTCGACGAGGTGGACGTCGTCGGCTTCGAGATCCGGCGCAGCGACTCCCCGCAGATCACGCGGGAGGTGCAGCGCGCCGTCCTCGAGATGATCCTCCGCGGGGACGCCTTCAGCGACGTGCAGGCATACCTGCGCGACGTCATCAGGAAGTACCGCCGCGGGGAGTACTCCCTCGACGAGGCAGGTATTCCCGGCGGGATCGGGAAGAACCTGGAGAACTACGAGAACGACGACGCTCATATCCGGGGCGCCAAGTATTCGAACATGTACCTCGGGACCGACTTCAAGCGGGGCAGCAAGCCCAAACGCGTCTACATCAAGACCGTCACGGCGAAGTACCCGCGCACAGACGTGGTCTGCTTCGAGTACGCCGACCAGGTGCCGCCGGAGTTCGTCGTCGACTGGGAGACGATGCTTGAAAAGACGCTCAAAGGTCCACTCTCGCGAATCATAGAGCCGCTCGGGTGGGACTGGCACGATGTCGACCCGTCACGGACGACGCTCTTTGATTTCGGAATGTAAGAAAAGTTTTGAGGGCCGCGTTACGCGAGACCCCTTTTCGCGCGCTCTTCTTCGAGGAGCGCAGTGCGTTCGATGTTCTTCGCCCAGGCGATGCGGCCGCCGACGATCTGCCAGTTACCCATCTCCAGGACATCGATCCCCTCGGGAACCGCCGGGACGTTCGCCCCGCCGGGTACGACGAGAACGGCCTTATCGACTTTGCCGGCGCTTGCGGCAGCCTCGAGCGCCTCGATGGCACCTGCCGGGACCTCGGGAGCCATCTTCACGTTCACGAGCACCCGTTCCGTCCTGCCGGCAACCCGGCGGGAGAGCATGCACTCCGGCTGCACACTGCCGGCGGGAGACCATGCGAACTGCCACCCTTCCTGGGGAGAGAACCGCCGGGCAAGGGTCTTCTGGACATCAAGATACGTAGAATCCTTTATGCCACCCATATCAATTCCTCTGCTTTACTGTATTGTCACGGTCGAATATAAGCGTTATAGTTCTCTTCGCCTCCGGCAGTCCCATCCGAACCCGGCGGCGACCGGCGATCTCGTCCCTCCCGGGACAGCAGGAGGATGGGCACGGAACCCGGGTGGGACGGAGCACCGTAAATGACCGGAGGAACACTTTTATTCTACCACCGGTATTATGCACCGGGGTTGTTGATAATGGCAGAAGCAACGCAGACAGAGGCCGGTGTTGTAGAAGCATATGAGAGGCTGGCCCGTGAGGTGCTGGAGCGACCGGAGAGCATTCCGAGCGCCATCCACAATCTCCTCCTGAAACTGGCGGAGACGCACCCGGGCGCGGTCTACTGGATCATCCGGAAGTTTTATCAGGAATATCTCCGGCTCTATGTCTCCGATACCGGGTACATCGGTATTGCAGACCGTTACGAGCCTGACCTGATGTATCCGGGAGATATCGCCCTCTACATGGTGCCCGAGAGTCCGCAGCCGGACGACGTGGTCCAGATCTCCTTCACCGATAAGGATGAGGTGAGCGTCTACGTCATCCATGGCCGGGTCCTCAGGTGCAACGAGGACCGGTCGATACAGGTCGCGGATACCAGCACCGGAGAGGACTACCGGGTCGTTGACTGGAACATCCTCGGAAAACTGGTCAAGGTGATCCCGTTCGGCTCCGTTGAGTGGCAGGAACTCTTCCCCGTATCCGGCGTCCCGAACGAGTGGCTCGCTACATCGGTCGAGGAGAACATTCGCCTGCTCCAGGAGTCGGATATTTCCGGGAAGGACGAGGCGATCGCCGAGCTCAAGAACCGCCTTAAGAATCTGGTGTAGCAGGCGCAGGTCCACCACGCATTTTTTGCCGGGAAGCCCGTCGGGCCGATCCCGGCTGCCGCCTCACCGTTTGCACACCACCGGGACGGCTTCCATACCGGCTGTGAACAATGTCGCCCCGGGATCACTTTGGGCCCAGCACGAACTTTTTTGAGGGGAAGTGATCTATCCGGGCCGTATGAAGCATCTGGCAATAATCATCCTCGGTCTGCTGCTCATCCCGTCCGGAGCCCAGGCGCTCACCTTCCTCGGCGGGGATCAGCAGGTGATCGACACCCCCATCCCCGACGATGTGGTCGCCTCGGGCGGGTCCGTGACCGTCAGCGCCCCCGTCGACAGCCTGACGGTTGCCGGAGGCATGGTGACGGTAGATGCGCCGGTCGCCGGCGACATCATCGCCGCGGGGGGCACCCTGATCGTCAACGGCGATGTCGGCGGGAAGGTGCTTGCCGCCGGGGGCGAGATCGAGTTGAACGGGAACGCGACGAACGCCCTCATTACCGGGGGCACGGTCAGGATCGGGGAGGATGCCGTCATCGAGCGCGACGCGTTCATCTCGGCGGGGGAGGTCACCAACGCGGGATCGGTTCTCCGCAACCTGACGGTTTCGAGCGAAACCTTCAACAACGCCGGCACGGCCGGGAACGTGACCTATGAGGAGCCCGAGGAGCCGGGACTGCTGTTACCCGGCCTCTTCTCGGTGCTCGCCGCCATCGGGTTCCTCATCCTCGGGCTTCTCCTCATCAGGGTATTCCCGGACCCGTTCGCGGCGGTGGTCCGGCAGGTCGAAAAGAGCCCGGTCGTCCTGACGATCGTGGGGTTCGTTGCGATCATCGTATCGGCGATCATCCTCGTCATCGTCGCAATCACGATCATCGGTCTCCCTCTCGCGCTCGTCGGCGGGCTGCTCTTGATCGTTGCCCTGATGCTCTCGTCGCTCTTTGTCGCATACGCCCTCGGGGACGTCATCGCCTCCCGGGCAGGGTGGAAGCCGGGGCGTTCGTGGACCTTCGTCCTGGGGTTCGTGATCCTGCAGATCCTCACCTTCATTCCGCTGCTCGGGGCGATCGTCCAGGTCATCGCGGTCAGCCTCGGCTACGGGGGACTGCTGTATGCACTCAGGAGTTTCTGCCCGTTCCGTGCCGGTGGGGGAGGGGGGTAGTCTCATTTTCTGGCTGGACCCACTCCATCCGGCGGCTTCGCCGCGCCCTTGCTAATAACATAGGGTTGTTTCCGGGGACGTTATCGGCATGTAGGGCCGGTGGTGCTTGTTACCTGCTATATCCCGTGTACGGATTTCGTGGGGGTATCGCCACGCACTGCCCCCGCCCCTCGGGGTGGGGAACGACTTCCCCTTCGGGGAAGGAATTTGAGCACCGCAGGTGCGGAGGAGGGGGCCGAAGGCCGGGCG
>NZ_DAFZ01000112.1 GCF_002498065.1 Methanoculleus sp. UBA208
CCGACACCAACGCCGACACCGACCGCAGTCCCGACGAAGACCCCGACGCCCGGGCCCACCTGGACCGCAGAACCCACGGCAACGCCGACGGAGACGGCCACGCCGGCTCCGACCCGGACGCCGGAGAACGACGATGACGAAGATGAACAGGGTGACGATAGTAACGGCGACCGGAACGATACCGGGAACAGCGGTTCGCTGTCGGGGATGGTCTGGTACGACCTGAACGCTGACGGCGTCTTCGACCCCGGCGAGCCGGGCATCCCCGGCATCAGCGTGCGGCTGATCGGGAAGCGGACCATGCTTGGTTACGCGGTGACCGGTTCGGACGGGTCGTACAGGTTCTCGACCATCCCTACCGGTGATTACAGCGGTGCCGAGTTCCTTCTGCCGGACGGCTACTCCTGCACCCTTGCAGGCCTGGGCAGCGATGCGAGCCCCCTGGAGGGGGCCGTAGCATTCGCGGAGGGCGGGGTCGGACAACAGACCCTGAATGCGGGACTCATCGGGAGTTACCTGCCCCAGTCCCCGGCGGCGGCCTATGGGTGGGTGCTCGGGACGACCTGGAGCGACGATAACCAGGATGGTGTCAGGGACGAAACCTCCGGCCTGACGGACGTCGAGGTCACCCTCCTGGATGCAGGCGGGAATGTGGCGGCATCGGCCCGCACCGGCTACCATGACAGTTACTCCTCCATGTACCTCTTCGGCCCCCTCCCGCCCGGGGAGTACTCCCTCGCGTTCACCGCGCCGGACGACTACGCCTTCACGAGCACCGGCGGCGACAGCCACGCCGTTCCGTCGACCGGGACGACGGCTCCGTTTACGGTCGGCGGGGGTGATATGGTTGTCAGGGATGCGGGGCTGGTCCCCTCCCCTGCCCCGCCTCCGGGCGATGCGTCCGGGGGGCCGGTGAATGAGGCCGATGCGGCTGCCCGCGATGAGAAGAACGATGCCGCCGACGCGACGGACGATGATCAGGGCGGGCCGGCCGTGACCGATGATCCGCAGGCCCCGGAGGATGATGCCGGTGACGACCGGCAGATGACCGGAGAAGATGACAGCGACGACCGAAAGGAGAAGAAAGAGGATAAAGACGACCGAAAGAAGGTAAAAGAAGACGACGATAAAGACCGAACGAAGGCAGAAGATGACGATGACAAAAAGGAGGCGGGGGAGGATGACGAAAGCAGATCCGACCGGGAGGAGAACGTAAGACGGAATTACGGCGACAGGGAGGAAGATGATTAATCGGAGCGGACAAGGCGCCGATAGACAACAAACGTGCGCGCTCTTCCTGTAGTCTCCTGCACATCGTGGTTTACTGCTCCCGATCATTTGGGGTTGCAGTGGCCGGGTTATTCTCTGCTTTCATGTCTGGCTTCGTATTGGCTGCTAAAGTGAAGTCCTCTATTCCCGGGCCCTATCGTCCGGCATCATAAATATATTAATATATTATAATGCCTATTAGGAGTCGAACCCCGGACCGGTACCGGGTCGGAAAAAACTCCGGCCTGTCCGGCCACCGATTGACGGCAGATATGAACAATGCGTTCTTTCGGGGGGTTACACGCCCGGAGGACCTTCACGGCATCCGGGAAATGAGGTGAGCCGATTGAGATATATCAGCGTTCTTGTAGTTATCATCGTATCAGCGTTCGTCTTCGGTTCGATCGCAAGCGCCGCAGTCCCGGCGGGCCCGGGTACAGGATATGAAAAGACCGTCGGCACGATCGGAGGAACAATCTTCCTGGACGCCGACGCAAACGGTATCCAGGGCTCCGGCGAGTGGGGCATGAGCGGCGTTGCCGTCCACCTCCTCGACGTCGCGGGGAGAGGATCGCGACGGCGGAGACGTTCTCCCATGCCTGTGAAGGGCTCTACATCTTCAGCGGCGTCCTCCCGGGTAATTACACCGTCGAGGTCGTCCTGCCGGAGGGGTACGCCTTCACCATTCCCGGGCAGGGAGCACCCGGCGCGACGGCGAGCACCGTTGATACGGTCAACGGAACAACCACCGCCATCAACCTGACAGAAGAGGTGATCGCGGCGAGCGACTTCGTCGTCAGGGATGCCGGTCTGGTGGCGGCCGAAGGCTGACGGCGGCCGCACCACCTATTTTTACTGGTGTTCCGCGACGTGCTGCCGGAGCATCGTGCCGGGCCTGTAGCGGTCGGCGATCTCGAGCGCCGTCTCCCGAAGGGCCGCATGCTCGGCGATACAGGACTCCGGCGGAGCCGCCTTCCGGAGGATCTGGGAGGTGTTCTCGGTGATCTGGACGAGTTCGGTGGCTATCAGGGCATTGAGCCAGAGGAGGTCCCGGAGCATCTCTTTGAGTTCTTCGTCCTGGTTCATGGGTAGAGGTAGGCAGTGCTCCCACATCAATCGTGCCGAACCGGCCGGCCGAACAGAAGGTTGATTGACCTCGCCGGGAAATACTAGAAAGAATATGGGTATGCAGTTTCTGGAGTTCGCCCAGGTCTGCGAGCACCTCGAGGGGATACCGGGACGCCTGGAGATGATCGAGCAGGTCGCCGCCGTCCTGCCCCGGCTCGACGACGACGAACTCCCCGTCTTTGTCCGGTTCGTCATGGGCAGGGTCTTCCCCGACTGGAGCCCGAAAAAGCTCGGCGTCGGCCCGAACCTCCTCTACGACGCCGTGGCCTACGTCGTCGGGACGAAGAGGGAGACGGTCCGCGAGGCGATCAACGCGACCGGCGACGTGGGCCTCGCCGTCGAGAGGCTCCTTGCAAAGAAAGAGCAGACGTCGTTCTTCATCGAGGAACTCGACCTCACCGACGTCTACCGGGAGTTCGAGCGGATGGCCGCCGCCGAAGGGCAGCGATCGCAGCGGGAGAAACTCCGCGTGGCGCAGGGCCTCTTCGGCAACGCCCGCCCGCTCGAGGGACGGTACATCGCGCGGCTGATGCTCGAGGAGCTCCGGATCGGCATGGGCGAGGGGAACGTCCGCGACGCCGTTGCGCGCGCGTTCGAGATCGACGTGCGCCTTGTCGAGCATGCCCACCAGGCGATGAACGATCTCGGGGAGGTGGCCCTCCTTGCCCGGCGTGACCCCGACGCGCTCTCCCGCGTGACGATCGAACCCTTCCGGCCGGTGAAGATGATGCTTGCGCAGGCGGGCACCATCGCCGCGCAGCTTGAGGATCACGGCGAGGTGGCGGTCGAGTACAAGTACGACGGGAGCAGGTTCCAGTTCCACAAGGTGGGCGACGTCTGCCGGATCTACTCGCGGAAACTGGAGGACGTCACGGGGAGCCTCCCCGACATCGCACGCCTCCTCATGGAGGCCACCGATCACGACGTGATCCTGGACGGGGAGGCGGTCGCAGTCCGCGACGGGAGGCCCATGCCGTTCCAGTACGTGATCCGGCGGTTCCGGCGCAAGCACGAGATCGACTCGATGATGGAGAAGATCGAGCTCGTGCCGCAGGTCTTCGATATCCTCTACCTTGACGGCGAGACGCTGATGGATCGCCCCCTCGAAGAGCGGCGCAAGATCCTCGAAGAGACGCTCGGCGCACACGTCGCTCCGCAGCATCTGGTCGGCGACGCGGCCGCGGCGGAGGCGATCTACGCCGATGCCCTGGGTCTCGGCCATGAGGGCGTGATGGTAAAGGTCCCCGGCTCGCCCTACACCCCGGGCGTCCGGGGTCGGCTCTGGGTGAAGGTGAAACCCGGTGTCGAGACGCTCGACCTCGTGGTCGTCGGGGCCGAGTGGGGCGAAGGCCGGAGAGCCGGGACGTTCGGCTCGTTCCTGCTCGCGGTGCAGGACCAGGGCCGGCTCCTCCCTGTGGGCAAGGTGGCGACCGGGATCACCGACGAGGTGCTGGCCGAACTCTACGCCCTCTTCAAGGACAAAGTCATCGCCCGCTCCGGAAAGGAGGTCACGCTTGAGCCGGAGGTGGTCTTTGAGGTGGGCTACTCCGAGATCCAGACGAGCCCGAACTACGAGAGCGGGTATGCGCTCCGGTTCCCGCGGTTCGTCCGGGTGCGCGAGGACAAGAGCGTGGACGAGGCCGAGGCGCTTGACTCGCTCGTCGAGCGCTACGGCCGGCAGAAGAATGGACAGGGGTCTTTTTAAAAATCACTTTTGCTGACCCCACTCCTGTTTACTCTAGACGGTCGCAGTCCTGAGGCACTCCGGGGCACGGCTTTCCACCGGGTATCGCCATGACTGCCCCCGCCCCTGAGGGGCGGGGTGCGATGCTCTGAAAGAGCGGAGCATGAGCACCGTCAGGTGCGGGGGAGGAGCGCGAAGCGCGGGCGGGGTGGGGTCGATGATATGTGCGATCCTGGCGAGTTGGAGACAGGGGAGGGGGTCTCCCCCTCCCCGTCAGCCCCACCCCCAATGGCGATAGCC
>NZ_DAFZ01000040.1 GCF_002498065.1 Methanoculleus sp. UBA208
TTAGGGTATACCGAAGGTTCGGAAATCTTTTTTGGACGACTTCGATCGTTATTGTGCTGGTTGCTGATGCGTAAGAGTCAAAAATGGTTGCTGTATGCGAGCATCCGCGCACCCAGGAGTAAGGTAGGCCAATCTAAAACCATTTATCCAGTGTTTGGTTCTGGTTTTCTGGTTCGACATTTTCTGGAGGAGAGCCTTTTTTTGGAGGATAATATAGCCCTATAATTAACCATGTGGGCTGAAGCGAATGCATACCAACGACAAAATAAAGATCTCTCTCATTTAGCATCCATGTGTAAAACTTGTCGTATAACTTTTCCCATAGGATCTGGGTGTCCCATACTCGTGGCCCCATCTACGATACGCCTCTAACAACTCCCAATCTTCACATAAAATGTCGTGGGAGCCGTTCGAGCAGGTTAAACAACCATCTGAGCATTTAAAACGATATGCAAACGGGTATGGAATTTTCTGAATTACGGGGGTTTTAGATCCATCTATTCCTTGCCGGTATTCTTTTGGATCTGTGTAGATTTCAAGTTCCCGCCGGTTATAAAATTTTAGAACTTCCTTAGGTTTAATCAATCCAAGTGAGGTCTTGTCCTCCTTGTATTTTTGATCTAAGTGACTTAAAGAAGGATCGACTTTATCGAGAATTAACTTGTTGCGTTTATCCCAAATTTTGCTGTTGGGAGCGCCACTCAAACTGTGATCTATGACAGTTATATCCGAACCAGCTTTAACCTTATAACTCTCTTTCCTCCCGAGTTTTTCGGATTCTGCTTTCTGACAGGTGACCTCCACGAGATCAAACTTACGAACTTTATTGTCTCCAATATAATGTTTCGTTGAAATAGGATACAACCGGATCCAATTTCCCTCTTCAGTAATTCCGGCTGTACAGGCGACCTCACCTCGAGATCTTCGACTGTATTCAGGATAAGTTTTTACTATAATCCAGACTCGCTTTTGTTCCCAACTCACAAGTCAACGATCTCCCACCCCTCCTTGCGTAATCGGTCTGCAATAACTCCTCTATGACAGTTGCTGGCATTTTTTTCAAAGCACATCAGGGCAATTTTTTCTTCTCTTCCCAATGCCTCTATTTTTTCGATCAGGTCGCCTTTATACTCCAGTTCGGAAGAATATTGTTTAAACAATTCTTGATAACCGCTTTGGGTGATGTCCTGCCTTCGACTGGATTCTATTCCTAGTTCGGGGATGTGAACGTACTTGATACAAAAGTTCTGTAAATTCCTTGATAATGCCTCTTTTGAGTAACCGTACTTTCTGCTGAATGCATTTCTCCTCACATCCACAAGTAAGGTAACGTGGTTAGCGAGCAGTGTCTGGAAAAACTGATCGATGTCTTTTCCCTCGTACCCTATTGTTGTAATGCCCCTCTCTTCGGAGATCTGCTCCATTTTTGGCTTCAATTTACTGAATATTATATATTCCGGGAAATGACCATAGACATAGTCAATGATGTCCATATCCGTGGAATCCTGAAATTTTTGAGCATGTGAAGAGATAATCTCCTGCAAAAAGAAATCCGGTTTTGGAAATATCTTATCGACGATCTGAACATTTTCGTCTGTTATTGAAATGCAACCCGATTTTTCGAGATTAGACAGATCTCTATATAGTTGGAACGAAAAGGGACCGTATTTGTATGGAATGAAATTGTATAAGCTTCGCTTTTGTGAGATCAAGAACATAAGCTTGACCAATTTCATCTTTGAAATCTTTTCATAACGAGCAATTAGGTAAAGGATTGCTCGTTGACTTTTATTTATCATCTCCAATAATTCCCTGATAATACGTGCAATATTAGGGTTTAGGTATGCGGGTTGAAAGTATTTGTTGTGCTCCCCCTCAAGAACATCAAGCACCTTCCCTGGGTACTGCTCACCGTAATCAGGACAAATGTCTGTGGTCGGTCACCTTCTGCGCGATCTGTGGGCCCCCGTCTACCCGGTGACGAGAACCTGCCGCCGGACGGCCGGGATGCCCCCCGGCAGGATCGCCGCGACGGGCGCGAAGGTAGAGGCCCGGGCGAGGACCGCCCGGAGCGCCGCCGCCGGCACCGTGTAGCGCTCACCGGTGAGAAACTCGAAGACGATCGCCGCCCCCGTTCGGGACCGCTCCGCGTGGCCGACCGTATCGCCGAGAATCGGGCTCCGGTCCCGGCGGAGCAGCCTGACCCGGGCGGGGCGTCGGCCGTCGAGCGCCTGCAGGAGTTCGCCGACCCGGACCCCGAACCGCCGGCCGTCGAGGGCGACCTCGACGATCCGGCAGGCTCTCCCCTCCTCGTCGACCGCGGCGGACCTGCACCTCTCGAGGTAGCCTGCTCTCTGTAACATACTCCCGGAGTCTCCCTCTGAGGTTTAAAAGCCGCGCCGCGCGGGGGGTGAAAGTGAGAGGTGCAGCGGGGGTTTCAGTACCCCGGCATCTCCCACGCCTGCCACTTCGTCCGTCCGCGGGAGAGGAGGAGCGCCGGGCTGATCGCGAGAAGGTAGCGGAGGAAGACCGAGGCGTGATAGAGCATCACGTTCGGGTGAAGCCCCGTGAGGTAGACCGTCACCGCGAGGGTGTAGGCCGAGACCGAGGCGAACGCGGCAAGTGCCGGGAAGAACGTCCCCGCCCCGCCGGAGGTCGCCGCCGCGAGCACGAGCACTGCGAGCGGGAGAAGGTTCGCGACCCCGTAGCTCTTCAATTTCGCATCGATCACCTCCGAGACCTCCACCGGCAGGAAGGCGTAGGAGGTGAAGGAGTCGAACTCGGTCAGCCAGTTGTAGATGGTGGCCGATATCACTCCGAGCAGGGCAGAAAAGACCACGAGGGGATCGATCCCGGGGATGAACCGGATCAGGACCCGGAGGCAGACCCAGACGAGGCCGAGGGGGAAGAGGAACGAGAAGATCACCTTCCCGGCGCCGCCTTCGCTACGCAGGAGGTCGAGGGCGTCCTTCGCGATGAAGTGCGCGCTCCCGAGGGCGCGGAGCCTCTCCGCGAGGGGATCGAGGCTGTTTGCGAACCGCTTCGTCCGGTCCGGGTAGTCGACGGTGACGAAGAGCACCGAGATTGCTGCCGGGACCAGGACGAGGAGGAGCGAGATCGCGAGCGGCTCCACCTTAGGGTCGAGGAAGAAGGCGTAGGGGGGGAGGACGGCGGAGACGGTGATCGCCCCGAGTTGGAACACCGTAAGCGCGAGCACCGCGAGCACCGCCGCCGTTCCGGCGAGGAGCGCGACAGAGCGCGCGTAGAGGGTCGAGAGGAAGCAGACGACCGAGAGGCCGAAGAGGAAGGCGAGCGCGAGTGAGACGAACGCGAGGAGCCCCAGACCCGGCTCAAGACCGATGAAGGGCGTCGCCGCGGCAAACCCGGCCGCGAAGGGGAGGACGTAGAGCAGGATGTAGTAGACCGTATCCTTCACCAGGAACGCGCCGAATATCCGCCGCTCCGAGACCGGGAGGCTCCGGGAGGCGTAGGCGACGAGGCTTGCCTGCCCGAACCGCCGGTTCATGAACTCCCGGCCCATGAGGCCGAACGACCCCACCATCACGCCCATGAGCAGGAAGAGGATATGCGCAAGGAGCGCGACCGCGTCGTACGGGAGCACGTCTGCAAAGAGCGGGAGGGTGAGCGACCCGAGGAAGGCGAAGACCGCGACCACCGCCGGGAAAAGCGCGAACCCGAGGCTCCCGAAGATCGTCGAGTGCATCCGCCACTCTTCCTTCATCATCGCGAGGAAGAGGTCAGGCACCGGCATCACCCCGCACCAGGTCGAGGAAGAAGGACTCCAGGTGCCTGCCGGACCCGACGAGGTCTTCGAGCTGGCCGGCGTGAAGGAGCCTGCCGTTGTGGATGATCCCGATCCGGTCGCAGATCTCTTCGGCGATCTCGAGGATGTGGGTGGAGAAGAAGACGGTCCCGCCGCCCTGGACATACTCGCGCAGGAAGTCCTTGACCGCCCGCTGCATGATGGGGTCCAGGTTGATCAGCGGCTCGTCAATGAGGGCGAGCCTTGGTTCGTGGAGGAAAGCCTGCGAAAACATCAGTTTCTGCCGGGTGCCCCTTGAGAGGTCCTTACAGAGGACGTCCCGCTTGTCTCCAAACTCCAGCAGGTCGAACCAGCGGTCGCACCGCTCGTCTACGTTGTCGAGGCTCCTTATGCGGGCCACGAAACGGAGGTACTCCTCCGCGGTGAGGAAACTCGGCGGTGTCTCCTGCTCGGGGATGATCCCGACGAGTCCCCGGACCCCGATAGGGTCTTTCGCCGCATCGAGCCCCATCACCCGGGCCGACCCGGAGGTCGGCCGGACCTGCCCGGTCAGCATCCGGATCATCGTCGTCTTGCCTGAGCCGTTCGGCCCGAGCAGGCCGAAGAGTTCCCCCTCCGTGACGGTGAACGATACCCTGTTCACCGCGGTGACGTTGCCGTACTCTTTCGTGAGGCTATCCGCCTCGATCATCTGCCGCACTCCCATTATGCGCCTCCTGATTTTTCCGTGAAAGAACATCGGCAGGACGTGTCTATAATACCTTTCTATTCCTCCACGGCCGGCTTTTGCCGGGTTCCGTCGAAACCCCTCCATAAATCCTGCCGTTCTCCCGGCGGGGATCCCCGCCGGGCGCGAGAAGCGGCGTATCGCCTCCCGACTGTTGTGCCGTTGCCGCTCCTCCTATAGCGCCTGCAGCACCGGTTCTGCGTCAGGCGGCATAGGCAGGTATAAACGTCAGGGTTCGTAACCGGAACTCATGGACGAACAGGAACGGTATGCTCATGCGAAGAGGCAGGTCGAGGAACTCAGGGGGTTCTACATGCACCTTGCGGTCTACATCGCCGTCAACCTCCTCCTCTTCGCGATCAACATGGTGACCAGCCCCGGGGCGCTCTGGTTCTACTGGGTGACTATCTTCTGGGGGATAGGCGTGGTCTTCCACGCGCTCGGTGTCTTTGCCGGGGGCCGGGTCTTCGGCAGGGAGTGGGAGGAGCGAAAGATCCGGGAGATCATGGAGCGCGAAGAGCGGCGATGAGCCGGTTCCTGCCCGGCTGCCCTTCCTGACAGAAGCACTTATCAGGTGCGACAGGTAATGCCGGTCGGATGAAGACGGAGATACCCTACGACCGGTTCGCTCACGTACCGGAGCGGATCTTCGGGCTGGTCGACCTCGCGTACAACCTCTGGTGGAGCTGGCACTCCTCGGCGAGCGTGCTCTTCAAGATGCTGAACCGGGCGGAGTGGAAGATGAGCCGCCACAACCCGGTCAGGATGCTTCTCGATACCCCGCCGCGGTTCTTCGAGCGGGCGGCGGCGAACCCGGAGTACCTCCGCCGCTACGATATCATCATGCACCGGTTCCGGGAGTACATGGTGCCGGGGACGAGCTGGTTTGCGCAGCACTATCCCGGACGGGCGCCGCTGACGATCGCCTACCTCTCGAGCGAGTTCGGGCTGCACCACTCGCTCCCGTTTTACGCGGGAGGGCTCGGGATCCTCGCGGGCGACCATGTCAAGGCGTCGAGCGATCTCGGCGTACCGACGGTCGCCGTCGGGTTCATGTACGCCGAAGGCTATCTCCACCAGCATATCGAAGCGAACGGGTGGCAGAAGAACGTCGGGGAGATCCTGGACCGCGACGCCGCCCCGGTTCTCCGGGTGTTCGATGACGACGGAAAGCAGCTTGTGGTGAAGGTGCCCCTGATCGACCCCCCCATCTACGTCGCGGTCTGGAAGGTGCAGGTGGGACGGGTCCCCCTCTACCTCCTCGATACCCATATCGACGAGAACCTCCCCGAGAACCGGAGCATCTCCCACCGCCTCTACTTAAAGGAACTCGAGTGCCGGCTCCGGCAGGAGCTGGTGCTCGGCATCGGCGGGAGGAAGGTCCTCCATACCCTCGGCGTGGAGTACTCGTCAATGCACTTAAACGAAGGCCATTCAGCGTTCGCCCTTCTCGAGCGGCTCCGGGAGCGGCTCAGCGCCGGGATGCCGCCGGAAGCGGCTCGCGAGCAGGTCCGGGGCACCTCGGTCTTCACCACCCACACCCCTGTAGCGGCCGCCCACGACGTCTTCCCCGAAGACCTGATGGCGAAGTACTTCCGGAGTTACTGCCCGTCGCTCGGTCTTTCCTGGGACGAGTTCATGGCGCTCGGGGATGACCCGCACAACCCGGGCGCCGGGTTCAACATGACCGCTTTTGCGCTCCGGATGAGCCGTTTCCACAACGGCGTCTCAAAGAAGCACGGCCAGGTCGCCCGGGAGATGTGGCAGCCTCTCTGGCCCGACCTCACCGTGGAGGAGGTGCCGATCGACGCTATCACGAACGGCGTTCACGTGCCGACGTGGCTGAACCACCGGATCGAGGCACTCATCGACCGGTACATGGACCCGGTCTACCCGAACTGGCGTGAGGACTACGATAACCCGACCATCTGGGAGGTGGTCGACGAGATCCCGGACGAAGAACTCTGGCGTGAGCACCAGTGGCTGAAGATGAAACTCTTTGCCCGGATCCGGGACCGGAAACGCCGCAAGTGGGCCGGGCACCGGGATGAGCCCGCGAATCTCGCGGCCGAGGGACTCATGCTCGACACCCCGGCGTTGACGATCGGGTTTGCCCGCCGGTTCGCCGAATACAAACGAGCGGACCTGATTTTTGAGGATCTGGACCGGCTTGACAGGATCGTGAACAACCGCTGGAGGCCGGTGCAGTTCATCTTCGCCGGGAAGGCCCACCCGGCCGACGATCGGGGCAAACGGATTCTTCAGAAAATCTACCTGTACTCGCAGGACCCGCGGTTCGGCGGCCGGATCGCGTTCGTCGAGGACTACAGCGAGCAGCTTGCGCGTTACATGGTCCACGGCGTCGACGTCTGGATGAACACCCCCACCCCGCTCATGGAGGCGAGCGGCACGAGTGGCATGAAGGCGGGGATGAACGGGGTGCTGAACCTCTCGGTCCTCGACGGCTGGTGGGTCGAGGGCTACAACGGGAGGAACGGTTGGGGTTTCGAGGGCCGCCCCCCCTCCGCGGAGGGTAACCAGCCGGATGCGGAGACACTCTACGACCTCATCGAGAACGAGATCGCACCGCTCTACTACTCGCGGACGATGGACGACGTCCCGCACAAGTGGGTCCGGATGATGAAAGAGTCGATAAAGAGCATCGCCCCGCAGTACTGTTCCCTCCGGATGCTCAAGGAGTACGTCACCAGGTACTACCCCTCGATCTGCATGTATGCGGCAGAGCCGGGAAGGCAGCTGGCCGGCACCGAAGGGGTCTGCCCCCCCGGCCCCGCGCCCGGGATGCGGTGATCCGGAAACCGGAGCGGGTGGCCGGCACCGGGAACCCCCCTCTCGGACCGGACCCGGTCCGGCGTGCGAGCGGATCTTTTCCGGCGGCCGTTCGCGGACCGTTCCGGTGCGGCCTTATGCGACTATCCCGTATTAACCAATTTCGGAATAAACGTCCCTCTGAGCGAAACAGTTAACGTTTTTTAGCGTTGGATAGCAAACATCTCTACCGGAGGCCACTGTTCGAGGTTCTAATATGGAGAGGATGGACGTTCTCCCGGTTCTCGCGGGTGGGCTCGTGATCCTGGTCGTCGCCCTCGTAGTGAAACCCGCCCTTCTCGGGGAGCCGATCGGCCTTGCCTCTCCCGGCTCGGTGCCGGTCCACAACCCGCCCGTATACGTCCCGCCGGCAGCGGCACCGACGGCGACTCCTTTCCCGGATGACGGCGCGGCCTATACCCGGAATTTCCGCTGGACGGCGATCGACGGCGGCGTCCGGACGACGGAGGTCACGGTCCCGGAAGCGCTCTTCCTCGAACACCGGGAGACCGCGCGGTTCAGCGACTATAATTCCTGGGGGAGGTATGCGCTCGCGGAAGCCGACCGGCCTGTTCTCGAGGACCTCGCCCGGGAGATCGCGCCCCCGGCCGCCAATCCCGACGAGGGCTACTTCCGGTTGATGAACGTTGTCTTCTTCGTCCAGCAGATCCCCTACGATAAGGACGAAAACACGACCTCTTACATTGAAGGCGCCCTCCCCCCTCACGCCATGTACGTGAAGGACGGCGTCGAGTATCCGAAATACCCCGTCGAAATGCTCGTCGATGGGCGGGGGGACTGCGAAGATGCGGCCATCCTGATGGGAAGACTCCTCGACGCCCTCGGCTACGATACGGTGCTGCTCCGATACTCGGATCACATGGCCCTCGGGATCCGGATGAATGAGTTCAACCCTTACTACGCAAAATACACGCCGAAATACTTCACGTACGAGGGGAAGCACTACTACTACGTCGAGGGGACGAACTATTGTGGGGGTGACGCCTTCTCAGGTGACCCCATAGCAGTCTGGGGAAAACCATACCCCATCGGGGATACCCAGGATTCGCTCCCGAGCGTGCAGTCAGAGACCCCGCAGATCATCCCGCTTCGCTACGTCCCCGAGCCGGGGGAGTACCGGATCCGTCCCATCCGTCTGCCGGCGGGGGGAGCGTGAGATGGATCCCGACACCCCCGAACCGTCCGGCCTGAGGATCCCCAAGCTCCCCGACCTGAAGATCCCCAAGCTCACCGTCACCCGGGAGAAGGCGCTCGCGGCCGCCGGGACGGTGGTTTTCGTGGTGGTGGTCGCCGTCATCGGGGGGGCGATTCTTCTCAACTACACCGAAGATCAGCAGGTTGCGGCGTTCCACAGCCACGTGTCGGCATCGGAGGCCGACCTCTTCCTGGTCTCCGGGAAGATCACCTCGCATATGCGCACCCCCACAAACGATCTTTCGGTTGCCGAATGCGACGCCCATATGCGGGAGTTTGCGGCAATCGCGAGGTACGGCAGAGACGTTACGGCCTACCACCGCCGGATTGTCGCGGCCGATGCCGTCCCGGAGGCCTACGTCGGAGCGCAGTCGGCCTACGTCCGGGCGCTCGACAACCTGAACCGCGCGTTCACGTTCTGGTCGTCGGCCGCGGGCGCCTACGAGATGCGCGATTACAATGCGGCAAACCGGAACATCGCAGAAGCGGATGCGGCGTGGCGGGAGTACAACGCCGCGATCACCGATTACGACCGTGAACTCCGCGCCGCAGAAGAGGGGGCGGAAGTTCCTCCCGCCTAGACGAGGTACTTCTCCGGGACGGAGATGGTGATCTTAAAGGATTCCAGCGACTCCGAGCGGGTCACGAAGTAATAGTCGTCGTAACCTTCCCGGATGACGAACGTCTTCTCTTTTTCTGGGGGGTTGTTTCGTGTAGCGTTTCTCTCGACATGGAGTATATCGCCCCGGAAGTACCGGATCTCCTCGACGAGCCGGTTCGGGTCGTCGGGATTGTGGATCTCCACCACGAGCCAGGGGTAGTCGTTCGCCGCCGTTGCGCTCACGGTGACCTCCCAGTAGGGGAACGGGATGTGGTAGGACTCGGTGGTGAGAACGCGGCGCCCGTAAAGACCGTCATCACAGGAGACCACCGCATACTCCGCCATCTTCTCGGATATGCGGATGTCGTTTGGCGGTTTCATCATCGTCGTCGTGGGCGCCGGGGTCACCGAGAGATGGTAGGTCGCGGGGTCGACGAACCTCACGCTCTGCGGCTGCCCCGCCCCGCGGGCGGGCACGGGGGGGGTGGGGGCCGGCTGGCTCCCTCCCACCGCCTGCGCTTCCGTCGGCGCCGGTGTCGGGGAGGCCGGTTGCGCGTCAGCGGCACTCTCCGGCGCCATGCAGCCTCCGGCGATGACGGCGGCCGCAAGGAGGATCAGGAGCAGGGTGTGGCGCCCTTGCATACTGATCTCTTGTTTGCGGGCTCTATTAGAAGTTACCCATCAACGCCGCCCCCGGAGGCGGCTAAAAAAGATACGTCCGGTGGAAGGAGACGTCACGTCCCCTCGAAGGCCTCCATGGCAAGGCCACGGAACCCCTCGCCCGACTGCTCGAACGCTTTCTCCACCTCGGCGATGCCGGCCGGATCGCCCAGTTTCAGCAGGGCCGCGGCGGTCAGGGCCCGGCAGCATTCGGACCGGCTGGCCCGGAGGGTGCCGACCAGCGGGTCGACCGCACGGGGGTCGCCGATCTCGGCAAGCGCCCAGATCGCCGGGTTCTTGATCTCGTCGTCCGCAACGAGCACGACCCCGACGAGCGGCTCCACCGCGTCGGTTCCGGCCCGGGCGAGCGCCATCGCCACGGTCCAGCGTGCATTGCTGTCGACGTTGAGCAGGGCCTGGACCAGCGGCCCGACCGTCGGTGCTCCCATGGCCCCGAGGGCACCGATCGCCTGCAGGCTGGTGTAGGTATCGCCGTTGAGCATGGCGTGCATCAGCGCCCGGATCTCCGTGTTGTCCTCCTCCCGTACCTCGCTCCTCTCGATGGTCTTCTGCATCTCTTCACCTCCTGGCACGGATGGGGGTGTCCGGCGGTTACAATAAGCTTTTACGAACCAGAATCGCCGTGCGGTACTGCGAAACGGCACTGCCGGGCATAGGTTCTTATACCCTCGCGGGGTGGCCGCGGCGGTGCTTGAACCCGGTTCCTGCGGAACCTCGCTACTCGAAGACCTTCGGTCTTCTCGAGCTCCTGTCCTTCGGACAGTCGCCATCGAAAACGCTTCGCGTTTTCTCAAGGTACTGCTCTACCGGGCAGTAACTGCCGCCATCATCCCGATCACCCTGCCGTCTTCGGCCACGATCGGCGTCCCGAGGAGATCCGCCCGGAACTTCTCCCCGCCGTTTCGGAGAGCGGCGAGCTCGCCGTGCCAGGATCCGCCGCCGAGGACCGTCCCGACGACACCCTGGATCTCGTCAGGGCGCTCCCAGAACCGGGAGAATTGCGATTCCTGCACCTCTTCCGCGGTCGGGTAGCCCCAGAGGGCCAGGAAAGCGGCGTTCGCGTAGGTCCCCACCCCGCCCGGGTCGAGGAGGGCGACCGCCCGCCGGGTGCAGGCGATCGTTCGGTCCTTGATGAGGAGCTCCTGCTCACGCCGCCGCGGGTCAGTGATGTCCGCGAGGAGGAGGCGGTAGACCAGCACCTCTTCGGTGATATCCTCGCAGTTGACGTACTGTGTCCCGTCGCAGAAGGTGACGGCGCGAGCGAGAACCGTCTTCTTCGTCCCGTTCCGGGATCGGATGACAAACGTCCGGGGCCTGATCTGGCCCGGAACCGATCGCTCGAGATCCGACCGCCAGGCACCGAGGGCTTCCTGCCGGGCCTCTTCGTCCGGGAAGATCAGCCGGGTCCATTCCGCGACCGTGGGAGCATCGTCCGTTTCGTGGCCGAAGATCTCGACGAACCGCCGGTTGGCGTAGACGAACCGCCCGTCCCGGTCGATGAGGGCGACGCCGCAGGGGGACGAATCGACCATGGCCCGGAACCGCGCCTCGCTCCGCCGGAGCCGCCCGGCGGTCTGCCGCCGGGCAAGCGCGATGGATGCCTGCCGGAGGAACGACTCAATTGTCTCCCGGTTCTCAAGCTCCCTTCCCCCGGGGAGGAAGATGCCTGTGAGGCCGAAGATCTCCTCCCGCCAGACCAGTCCCATGACGCACAACTTCTCGATATCGAACCGTTCGAGGATCGCCTCGCAGACCTCCTCCGGGATCCCCTTAAAGCAGAGGTCGTAGAGCGACAACGATGACGGTTGGGGAGGGAGAATGAACTCCTGGAACCCGCGCATTGAGAGGGGAGTCCGGTGATAGGGGGCGTCGAAGATCCGGGCGATCGGGAGTGCCAGGCCGACGGGGTCCCGTCCCAGGAGTTCCGTGACCCCTTCCCGGAACCCCTCGCCCGCGACCGCCCGGAAGACGAACTGCCGGTCGGCCTCGTCGTAGGAGAAGAAGTAAGCAAACGCTCCCGGCGCGAGTTCCGTAAGCCCGTCGATGATGTACCGGTAGATGTCCTCCACCGGTTGCAGGTCGACGAGGTCGATCGCCGTCCGGGCGAGGAACATCGTGTTCCGGATATACTGTTTCCGCTCGGTGATATCCTCGAGGACGATGGTGCACCCCTTCCCTCCGTCCTCGAACGTCGTCGGGATCGCCTGCATCTGGTAGAAGGACTCGCTGCCGTCGTCCCGCCGATGAGGGATCTCAGCGATCACCTGCTCCCGCTCGAGCCCCTCGACGACGGCGAGGGCTTCGGGGGAAGAGACGACGGGGAGGCCGGCCTCACGCAGGTTTCGGTCTAAAACCCCTTCTTTTGCGTGTCCGAATCGCCTGAGACACTGGTCGTTCGCCTGGACGATCGTGAGGTCTGCATCGAGGACCAGGATCAGGTTCTTCGTGAAACAGAGAAACGCCGAGAGGGGTACGCGATGCGCGACCGAGTAGACCTTGGCGTTGCCGACGAGCCGTGCCTCGACATGGCCTTCCGCCTGCAGCACCTCGAGGTGTTTCGAGACCGAGTTCCGGTTTGCCCCGAGGGCCTTCGCGATCTCGGTGATCGTCATGCCCTTCGGCCGGAACCTGAGGATCCGCAGGACCCTTCCCGGGATGTCCCGTTCCGGCTGCATACCATACCCGGGCGGAACACCTCCTCATTATATAAAACGTCTCTCCCTCTGTGGGGGTGCAACCCCCTGTGGAGCGCTCCCCTCCTTTCCGGCATGAACCGGCGGTTACTGTCGCCCGGATGCCTCCCACCGGACCGCCGGTCATGGAAAGCAGGGGTGGTGGTACACGGGTTATTATGGGCGAAAGGCACATCATGTACGCAACAGTCCGGCAGTCCGGGGTGCATCATCGATGGAGATCAACGAACTCGTCAGCATAACGCAGGGAACGCTCGCTACCATGAACCCCACGACGCCGGAGAAGGTGCTCGCCGCCGGGCGAGCGGCGGGGCTCCGGGAGGGTTCCCGCGTCGTGGAGGTAGGGTGCGGGAACGGGACGATACTCGCTCTCTGGGGGCGCGAGTACGGGATATCCGGCCTCGGCATCGAGGCCCGCGAGGACGCCTGCAGCCGGGCGGAAGAGACGTTCCGGGCCGCGGGACTCGGGGACCGGCTTTCCGTCCGGTGCATGGACGCCCGTAGTTACGTCCCCGACGGGCCGTTCGACTGCGCCGCCTCGATCGGGGCGTCCCACATCCGGGGCGGGTTTGCGGCGACGCTCGACGCTCTCCTCGATCTCGTCCACGATGAGGGAACCATCGTCATCGGCGACCGATACTGGCAATCCGACCGCACCCCGCCCGAGTTCGCCCGGGAGTGGCCCGATGTCCCGACCGAGTACGAGATCCTCGGCGCCGTGCGGGAGGCCGGGCTCGACGTCGCCGCCGTCGTCCGGTCGGGCGCGGACGACTGGGACCGCTACGAGTCGGGGATCTGGCAGTCGGTCCTCTCCTGGCTCGCTGAAAACCCCGATCATCCCGAGCGCGACTTCGTGATCGACTACCTCCACCGCATTCAGGACGAGTACTTCGGCTACGGCCGCGAGCACATGGGCTGGGCGCTCTTCGTTCTGGTGCCCGGGTTTTATTAAGCGGTTCAGGGCTTCCCGGGGCACCCCCGGCTGCCGGCCGGAAAGATTGTATCGCCCGCCCGCCGAAGGGTCCCGGCATGGAGGTCCGTGTCGGCACGAGCGGCTGGTCGTACGCGTGGAACCGTGGGAGGAGCCTTGCGTGGTTTGTCGAGCATTCGGGTCTCGATGCCATCGAGTTGAACGCGAGTTTCTACGGGTTCCCGTCGGAGAAATCGGTGCGCTCCTGGGCCGCGGCAGGGTCGGGGCTGCGGTGGAGCGTCAAGGTGAACCGGTCGATCACCCACCGGCACCGGTTCAACGAGAAGGCCGTCCCCGTATGGGAACGATTCCTGGAGAGGTTCCTCCCGCTCGACGATCTCGTCGACTTCTACCTTTTCCAGGCCCCGCCGGCTTTCGCGGACGTCGATCGCATCATCGCTTTTCTCGAGGCGATCGATCTTGAGGCGCGGTGTGCCGTGGAGGTTCGCAACCCTGCGGTGCTCGGCGACGACGGGGCGTGCCGGAAGCTGCAGGAAGCGGCCGTCCTGGTCTCGGTCGACTCTCCCGATTTCCGGGAGCGGATATTTTCCGGCGAGATCGTCTACCTCAGGATGCACGGGAGGGAAGACTGGTACCGGCACGACTATACCGGGAGCGAACTCGCCGCTATCCGGGATCGAATCGGCGATATCGGCCCGGAACGGGCGTATGTCTTCTTCAACAACGATCACGCCATGCTCGAGGATGCGAGAGCCATGGCGCGCCTCTTCGGGCGGAAGCCTCCCGTCTGACGGCAGGAAACGATTGTCCTCTCTTTATGCCGTTATTTTCTCGTTTTTTTCAATTCAGGAGCCGTGACGCAACAATCATACGGGAAAATACCAGGCCTTTTGAAAGTTGTCCGGCAAATTGGAGCAAAAAAGGGGATTGATGGACGATATGAAATAGAATTGTATAAATATCGCATGCATCATCTAATATCTTGGGGAACTATTACCCCGGTGACATGAGAGAACTCAGACGCGAGTAGGACACTTCCCCGTGGGGAAGTGTCCGCACTCACTCGTCGCGTGCGGCGTTTGCCGCGTTTGGGCGGTCGGGTGGGTATCCACCCCCTGCACCCCCTCTAATGCGGGCGCGCTCTCTTTTCCATTCCGATATGCGCAGTCTGACCTCCTCGTCCACGAACCTGAGGGGGATGCCCTGTTCCCGCGCGATTGTCGAGAGGTCGTCGTACTCGGGTTTCTCTGCGATCAGGCGGCCGCCCGCGGTCGAGGTCTTCACCCGGACGGGGTATACCCTGCCGCCGAGGCTGACCGGCACCGTCTCCTTCTCCCGGGCGGCCACCACCTTCCGGAACTCGTAAACCCGCACCCCGAGTGTCCCGGTCTCCTCCATGAGGACCCGGACCAGGTGGTCTTCCTCTCCCGCTACCGCCATCACCGATACGATGCTGACCGGCCGGTTCTTCTTCCCGAGCGCCGGGGTGACGAAGACGTCCACCGCTCCCTCGGCAAAGAGGCGCTCGACCGCGTACCCGACCACCTCGCCGGGGATATCGTCGAGGTTCGTCTCGAGGATGACCATCCGGTCCTCGCCCGGGGGGAGGCTCTCCCCCTCCACCACCCGGAGCAGGTCGGGCCGCCCCGGAACCTCCCGGGTGCCGGTACCGTAGCCGACCCGGACGGGGGCCATGGCCGGGTAGGGGTTTGCGGCACGCTCAGCAAGGCCCGCGAGCAGGGCCGCTCCTGTCGGCGTGGTCAGCTCCACGTCGACGGGCGCGGAGGCGTACGGGAACCGGTGCCGGGCGAGGATATCGAGCGTTGCGGGCGCGGGTCCCGGGATCTCGCCGTACTCCGTCCGGACGGTTCCGCCGCCGAGTGCCGGGGGCGTTGCGACGATCGTCCCCGTAAGAAGCCCGGCCCGGTCGAGGAGCAGCATCGTGCCGACGATATCGAAGATCGTGTCCACCGAGGCGATCGCGTGCCGCGAAAGCCCGGCCCGGTGGAGGTGCGCCTCGGCGGCGGCGAGGTCGTCAAGGACAGCAAGCGCCCGGGAGCGTGCGTCCGCCGAGAGGCCGGCCGCCCTCGCGGCCGCGGCAGCCGCCTCCAGGAGTTCTGTACCGTCCGTTGCGCCCTCTCCCTCGATCTCGATCGTGAGACGGGTCGCCGCGATCCCGCCGGCATCCACGGTCTTTGCCTCGTAGCGGAACTCCCGGCAGAGATCGAGGTGGCGGATCGCATCCGCAAGCGGATCGAGTGCGCGGGGCTCACCGGTGAGGTCGATGAGGGATGCGAGGAGCATATCCCCCGCTATCCCCGCGCATGCCGGGTCGATGACGAGGACCTTCATGCTCTCCCGCCGGGTTCCTCACTCCACTCCCTCGAGCGGCTTGCTGAGGCTTGCATACACCGTCTGCGCAAGTTCCGCGACCTTCTCCGCCGCCTCCCGGCCGCCGGCGATGGCGTTCGTCAGGTACGCGCCCTTCGCCGCCTTCTTCGCCGCTTCCTTCGGCTCGCTGCCGAGCGCGGCCGCGACTGCGGCCGGCACGACCATGTTGATGATGGTCTGCCCGATGTACTGCATCTCCTGGGTGAGGACGGCGCCGACGAAGATGGCGGTGCCCATATCGGGGTCATCCCGCCCCGTCCCCTCGAGCGCGTACTCCGGAACAACCCGGGCGGTGAGGTTCTCGATGTGGTAGTCCTTCCCGTCGATGGTGATGTCGTAGGAGACTTTCGGGTCGAACCCCCAGTACTTCGCGGTGAACGGGTCCGTCCGCCGCCCGTGGGGGGCGATCTCCGTGAAGCGGAATGCGATCTCTTTTCCCGTGAACCCCGAGAGGGCTGCGGAGCCCCGCTTCTCGACGAGGGCTCTCCGCTCGTCGTCGAGGGCGCCGGCCGCCTCCTCAGGTGACTTCCCCGCTTTGAGCATCTCGTAGACCTTCGCCGCCCGCCGGTAGATCGCCCGGTCCCGCACCGGCTCGCTCGCCCGGATGCAGGCCTCCGTCACCGAGCCCCGGTTCACGACCTCCGCCTTCCGGACGATGGTGTTTAAGCCGCAGAGGGCAAGCTCCGGGTCGATGAAGGACTGCATCTTGTAGTCCCGGATCGCCGTTGCGGTCGCCTCGACGTCGCCGCCGTTTGCGAGCAGCAGCCGCAGCGCCGGCAGGATGTCGCCGGCGAGATGGCCGAGGGGGACGTTCACCGGCCCGCCGGAGAACCCGGCCCCGATGATGGCGGACTCCTGGAACCCGGCGAAGAGTTCGTTCGTCACCATCGACCCGATCACCGACGGTCCGCCGACGTCCTTTAAGATCAGCCCGAAGTCGCCGACAATCCGGGCGGTGTCGTACTCCTCCCCGGTCCCCCGCACGTGGAGTTTCTCCGGGAGTTTCGCCGCCTCGACGGCCCCCTTCCCGGCGAGGTAGGCGGAGTCGACCTCCCCGAACTTCCCGAACTCCTCCCCGAGGAGGGCGTCCGGGTGGACGAGCTCCATCGTCACCGCCGCCGCGATCAGGGCCGGCCAGAGGGGGTAGGGGGTCGTCCCGGCGCCCTCCATGCTCCGCATCATCGCCTCGGTCCCGACCTTCGCGGCGTTTCTCGCGAGTTCGGGGATGTTGTAGTCCTCGCCGAGTGCGGCGTGGCCCATGACGCCCCCGCCGGCGACGAAGGGCGGCAGGACCGCGCCGTCGAGCCGGGTCAGTCTCTTCTCCATCAGCGCCTCGTAGATCGCGAGGTAGGCGGGAAACGCCGGGACGCGGTGGGTGAACTTGTTCGTCGTCAGGGCGATGGCGCTCGTCCGGTCGCCGCCGGCGTGCATCCGTGCGATGGCGCCGAGTTTCCGGTTCCCGAGCGGCACGCCGGCGCGGGCGCAGCTCCCCGAGAAGTAGGCGAGCGTCGCGACGATCAGGGCCGCGTTCGCCGGCTCGGCCCCGCCCCGTTTCGCCTCGCCCACCGCCTTCCCGATGATCGAGTCAAGCGGCAGGTGGGGGGCCGAGGCGTCGACCACCGTCATGTTCATAAGATGCATCTCGGGTGCGCCGATATTGCAGAAGATATCCTCCGCGAGCGAGTTCGCCGCGGCGAACGCGGGGATGACGAGCGCCCCGTGTCCCCGGGTCGCCGCCTCCAGCTTATCGACGGTCATGTAGTCGGGCTTGAACGTCACGGCATGGGCCGCGGCGAGGAGCACCCTCTCTCGTTCGGTATCCATAATCCTGTAACCTCCGATCCTTGAATGCGAACTGGCGGCTCCAGGCATAAAAACGTGCCGCCCGGGGAGGGGCCGGCGGTTCCGGTCACATATACAGCGCCTGGAGGGCGACGACCTCGGCGCTGTCCTTTGCCCGTGAATAGTCTTCGAGGGGGTCGGCATTCACCTCAAAAAAGCGCAGCCCCCACCCGAACGGGGCGAGGACGTCATGCGCCTGCTCTTTCTCCCCGAGGATGTAGAGGGTTGCGGCCATCGCCTCCACCGAGGTGAGCCGGAACGGCCGGCCGAAGTTCACCGGGTTTGCGGCCACCAGGAACGGAAGCGCCCGGCGATTGCGCCAGGAGGCGACGGCCCCGGTATCGAGCACCTCCCAGGAGCAGTCGAGCGCCGTTATCGAGGGGAGGTGCCGGTCGGCGGGAGAGACCGCCTGCTCCGCTGTCGGGTCGAGGAGGAGGGTCGAGCGGGGGATCTTTGCGATGCTCGGGACGATCCGGACAAGCCCGCGCCGGGCGAGTTTCTTCACCGTGCACTTCCGGGGGTCGCAGGTGTCGTCCCGGTAGGCGTAGAGCGGTATCATCTGCTTTGTTATGGTACGCCGTCGAATTACTATCAATGTACGTGCTCATCGCCCCCTGCATCCGGAACCCCGCGTGCCGCGCCCGCGGGATAACGACCGATGAGGACATTCGTTGCTTTAATCGTGCCGTGGAGCGCTGCCGGCGCTTCTCGATCGAGATGGTCCCGCTTCCCTGCCCGGAGACGATCTACCTCGGCGCCGACCGGGAACCGGGCTCGTTTATAGAGCGGCTCGCGACCGACGAGTTTGCCGCGCTCCTTGATGGGCTCGAGGCGGAGGTCCGCGCCGCGATACGGGAGCGCGCCGAGCCGCCGCTCGCGATCGTCGGGGTGGACTCCTCCCCCACCTGCGGGGTGAACGCCACCTACCACTCGTCCGTTAAACAGCCCGGGCGCGGGGCGTTTCTCGCCCGGTTCCCGGATATCCCGGCGGTCGACGTGAAGGAGTTCGCCCGCTACCGGGTCTACCTCGCCGCCCCGCTCTTTTCGGAGGCTGAGAGGACCTACAACCTCGCGCTCCGCGACCTTCTCCAGGAGCACCTCTTCGACGTCTACCTCCCCCAGGAGGTGGGGGATACGAGCCACACCCGGAGCCGGAAGGAGCACCGGGCCATCTTTGCGCAGCACCTCCAGGCCCTCCGTGATGCCGATATCATCGTCGCGGTCATCGACGGCGCGGACGCCGATTCCGGGACCTCCTGGGAGATGGGGTACGCATATGCCCTCGGGAAGAAGGTCGTCGCGCTTCGCACCGATTTCCGGATCGCCGGACATCACGAGCGGGTCAACCTGATGCTCGAAGAGTCCGCGGCCGTGGTCACGGCAAAAGAGGATCTGCCCCGGGCGCTCGGATCGCCGCTTTTGGCCTCAGGGTGACGCCGGCCGCCTCTTCTCCATCGAGAGGACGTTCTTCCCGCCCTCGCGGGCGTAGGTTACGCTGTCCATCGCCGTCCGGATAAAGTGGATCCCGAGCCCCCCGATCGGCCGCTCTTCCGCGGGGACGTCGAGCAGCGGCGGCGGGGCGGTGAGCGGGTCGAAGGCAACGCCGTCGTCGGTGATCGTCACGTACACGGCGTCGTCGTCTGCGGTGCAGGCGATCGTGATCGTCCCGGCTTCCCTGCCGCCGTACCCGTAGAGGATGGTGTTGCTGCAGGCCTCGTCCACGGCGAGCTGGACCGCAAAAACGAGATCCTCGCCGCACCCGGCGAGCGTCTCCGCGAGGAAGTCGGCGATATTCGCGAGTGCGCCAAGATCCGCCCGCACGGTGAGGTCCGCCATCACACCACCCGGAGAACCATGAGGGTCAGGTCGTCAAACTGCGGTTCGTCTCCCGAGAACTCCATGACCGCGTCGCGGACCCTGTCGACGATCTCGGCCGAAGACCGGTTGAGGCAGCCGATGACGGTCTCGATCAGCCGTTCTTCCCCGAACTGCTCTTCGTCGGGGTTGATCGCCTCGGTGATGCCGTCGGTGTAGAGCAGGACGAGGTCTCCGCTCTCGAGGCTGACCGTCTCCTCGCCGTAATCGGCCTCCGGCATGACCCCGAGGATGATCCCGGTCCCTTTCAGTGTCATGGGCCGGCCGCCGCCCGACCGGAAGAGGAGGGGCGGGTTGTGCCCCGCGTTGACGTAGGTGAGCGTCCTGTTTGCCGGGTCGGCGACCGCGTAGAAGAGGGTGACGAACATCCCGGACTTCGCGTCCTCGGCGATCAGCGAATTAGCCTCCCGGACGGCATCGCGGGCGCTCCGCGGCACCAGCGCGTTCGCCCGCAGCACCGTCCGCGAGAGCGCCATGAAAAGCGCCGCAGGAACACCTTTCCCCGAGACGTCGGCTATGACGATGGCGGTCCGGCCGCCGGTGAGGGGGATCGCGTCGTAGAAGTCCCCGCCGACCTCCTTTGCCGGCAGCGAGAGAGCGGCGATCTCAAGGCCGGGAACCTCCGGCAGCCGGTCGGGGAGGAAACTCATCTGGATGTCGTGGGCGATCCGGAGTTCGGCCTTCTTCCGCTCGAGTTCCGAGAGATAGGTGTCCCGTTCTGCCTTCGTCTGCCGCTCGGCGATCAGGTTTCCGATGATGAGCGCGAAGAGGAAGACCCCGGTGGCGTTGGCGATGATCATCGGGAAGGCCACATCCTCGACGACCTCGAGCGCCTCGTCGAACGGCCGGCAGAGGAGGAGGGTGATCCCCATGTGGAACGCCTCCATGCCGACGGCGAAGAGGACCGCACCGTGCATCCCGATGAACCTGCGGCCCGCGGCAAGGAAGATCAGCCCCCCGAAGAGGCCCGCGAGGATGGTTGCGGTCGCGCACGGGACGGCGGTGAACCCCCCGAGGGAGAAGCGGTACGCCGCGCCGATCAGGCCGGCGCCGAGTCCCACCACCGGGCCGCAGGCGAGCCCCCCCACCATGGGGCCGAGGTCGCGGACGTTCGCGGTGGCACCGAGGATGGTGATGCCGCTCTCGGTGCCGTAGATGGAGAGCGCCCCGAAGAGGAGGGTGAGAACCGCCTGGCTCTTCCAGGTGACGAGACCGTCGAGCACCCGGGTGAACGACGCCGTCCGGGTGATCAGGTAGGCGGCCACCATGATGACGCAGATCATCTGCAGGAGCACGAGGAACATATCGCCAATGATGGAGAACGCCATACCGGTCTACACCATCCCGGGATGCCGCTCAGGGCCCCGCCGTGAACCCGGCAAGCGCCGCCGCTTCGTCGGGGAAGAGGGAGAAGATCCGGTGAAACCCAGCCATGGTGAAGACCTCGAGGATCTGCGGTTGCGCACAGGCTATCCGGAGCGTCCCGCCGTCCTTCTTCAGCCGCTTCAGCGCGGCAAGCAGCACCCGGAGGCCGGAGCTGCTGATGTAGTCGAGGTCGCAGAGGTTGACGAGGAGGCTTCTCCCCCCGGCATCGAGCACCTGGTTGATCCGCTCTTCCGCCTTCTCCGAAGAGCCGGCGTCGAGCCTTCCTTTTACCGCGATGATATCGACGGTGCCCGCTCTTCTCCCGGTGATCTCAACGTGCCCGCTCATTGCACGAATTTTTGCTCTGATGAAAGATAGATGTTGCTTTCTGATCCGTGGGCGTCTCTTACGGGGAGAACAAAAAAAAGAGGGTGTATTGTCGGGTGTGTGATAACCATGCGGTGGGTGCGGGCAGTCCCGGAGCGGTTGTGCCGCCCGCCCGGGTCCCCATCCACCGTGCCGGTATGAGTGTTTAGAGAGGTGTGCCTGTGTACCGGGGGTTTCCCGGCGTGTTGTGACGTTGACGCAATCAGCGTGGTGAATGTTCTGTTCACCGTTCCCAGCCGTTCTTGTGCCGGTCCGGGCCACATGTGCCTGTGCGGCCCGGGTTGTCGGAGAGATTCCCCGTCTCCCGACTCTGGGGATCACAGATTGATCTGTTTTACTTATATTGTTTTTGGTCAATGCCTTGCATTGTGATGTAGCGTTGTGTGTAGCATCATAGCATGCGACACTGCAAAACCCTATATCCCCCGGGGCGAAACTCTGTTTGCACATGGATCCCACTACCGACGCACTCTCTCTTCTGCTTGGCGCCTTGAAAGAGCACCCGCGGGGCATGTCGGTCTCCGATCTTGCCGCCGCCGTCGGAATCAACCGCAACACCGTCTCCCGGTACCTCGACGTCCTCCTCGTATCGGGCCAGGTTGAGATGGAGACCTACGGGAAGGCCAAGGTCTTTTACCTCTCGCAGAGGGTCCCCATCGCCGCCATGCTCAACTTCTCGTCGGATCTTGTGCTGGTGCTCGACCGCGACCGCCGGATCGTCCAGGCGAACGATGCCGTCTGCGCGTTTTCGGGAAGTGAGAGAGACGATATCATCGGGAAAAGTATCGAGACGTCGCCGCTTGCCGCGTTCGACCATCCGCTGATACGGAGCCGGATCACCGATGCCCTGAACGGCCGTGAGGTCACGGAGGAACTCCGGTTCCTGCGGCACGGCGAGGAGCTCTTCTTCCGGATCAAGTTCCTCCCCACCGTCTTCAACGACGGGGCGCCGGGAGTCACCATCATCCTCGAGAACATCACCGAGGGGCGGCGGGCGGAGGAGGCCCTGCGCGAGAGCGAGTTCCTCTTCCGGAGCCTCGTCGAGAACATCAGCGACCTGATCCTGAACGTCGACGAGGCCTGCACGTTCACCTACGTCAGTCCCAAGAGCCGGGAGATCCTCGGCTACGCGCCCGAAGAGATGCTTCAAAAGACGCCCTGCGACTTCATGCCCCTGGAGTTGCAGGACCGGGTCAGAGAGCAGTTTACCGGGCTCTTCGCCGACCCGAAACCGGGAGTTCTCTTTGAGTGGACGATGCTTCATAGGGATGGGAGCCCCGTCATCCTCGAGGTGAGCGGGACGCCGGTCTACGATATGATCGGCGACTTCACCGGCTATCGGGTGGTCTGCCGTGACGTCACCGAACGGGCGCGTGCCACAAAGAGGGTGGCCCAGTGGAAGTCGTTCCTCTACTCGGTGGTCAACAACATCCCGAGCATGGTCTTCGTGCGGGAGGTGGAGGGGAACACGTTCGTCTTCTCGAATAAGGCCGCCGAGACGTTTCTGGGGATGACGCAGGAGGAGATGGCGGGAAAGCGTGCCACGGACCTTTTCCCGCCGGAAATGGTGGCATTCTTTGCCGACGGCGACCGGGATCTCCTGGAGCGGACGGTCGCCCTTGAGGAGAAGGCCCACCTCGCAAGCGGGCGGACCATCTCCATGAAGAAGATCCCGATCTTCAACTCCCGGGGCATGCTGAAGTACATGCTCGGGATTGCCGAGGACGTCACCGACCGCGCCGCCGCCGAAGACCTCCTGATTGCCGAGCGCGACCGGGCGCAGGGCTACCTGGAGGCGGCCGGCGTGATGATCGCGGTGATCGGGGCGGACGGCACCATCGACCTCGTCAACCGGAAGGGGAGCGAAATTCTCGGGTATGTCGAGGGAGACCTCGCCGGGAAGAACTGGTTTGCAACGGTCGTCCCGGAGCGCCTGCGCGACCGTCTCGCCCAGAACTTTCAGCGCCTGGTGGCCGGCCTGATCGAGCCCCCTCCTTTCGAGGAGAGCCCGGTCGTCGCCCGGGACGGCCGGGAGCGGCTGATACTCTGGCACAACGCCCTCCTGCGCGACGCAGACGGCAACGTCGTGGCGATGGTGAGCTCCGGCGAGGAGATCGAGGAGTAACCGGCCCGGATTTCGACGATACGGGTAACCCCCGGAGATCCGACCGTATCATCGCTTTCCTCCCCCCTCCTGCGGTTTCGGGGGTCATCCCTTAAATACGCCGCGGGGCACATAGAGTATTGGTGACAACGTTGGTGGACATCATCTCCCTTGTCCTTATCGCCGTCGTGGTGCTGATCGTCATCGGCATTGCCGCGGCCGGCGTAGGCATTTACAACCGGTTCTTCTCCCTCAAAAACTCCGCCGAAGCGACGGTCGGGCAGGTGAAGGTCGCGATGAAGAAGCGGCTGGATATGATCGAGCAGCTCCTCGGTGCGGTGAAGAGCTACGCGGCCTTCGAGAAGGAGACCCTGACCGAGGTGACCGCGATGCGGTCGCGCATCGGCAGCGCCGGTCCGGGCGACCTGAACGAACTCGAGCGCGAGTCCCGGTCGGTTCTCGGGCGGCTGCTTGCGGTCGCGGAGAACTACCCCGACCTCAAGACCTCGCAGACGGTGCAGAACCTGATGGGCGCGGTCCAGGGTGTCGAGGACGAGATCGCCCGGCACCGCTACACCTACAACAACATCGCCCAGCAGTACAATACCATGACCGATACGGTCCCCTCGAACCTGGTCGCCGGCGTCATGGGCTTTAAGAAGCTGGAGTACCTGGAGTTCGGCGAGGAGATCGAGCGGGTTCCGACAATAGCGTTCTGATGAAATATGCGCGTAACTGAACGGCAGCAGATCCTCGTTCTTGTTGCCATCACCCTGATCGTCGGGGTGCTGGCAGTCGCCGGAGCGAATGCGCTCCCCGGCCTCTTCCGGGGAGGCCTGGAGATAGAGCAGTACGATGCCGTCTTCTACGAGAACGGGACCCTGATCGAGCGCTACACCTACGACGTCCGGTCGGCGGGGGAGTACAGGATGCTCTTTCGCTACTGGGACGCGCCGCTTGCTTTTTCCGCAATCGACCGGCCGCACATCGAGTTCCTGGGGATGACCGCTCCGCCCGGGACCATCGGCTACGCCAAGGATTACTGGGGCGAGGTGAGGACGGCCGCCGGGACCGCGACCTCCACCGACCTCGCGACGATACGGAGCCTTGCGTTCGATAACGAGGTGGGCCTCTACAACCCCGACTACTTCGCCCCGGGCACCTACACGGTGGAATACCGCTACCGGGTCCGGCCGCCGATCGAGTACGACAGCCAGTGGGCGCACCTGAACCTGAAACTCGTGGACGAGCACGTCCCCTACCGGGACCTCCGGATTACCCTGCCGTTCGCAGGTGTTATCGAGGAGGTCTACACGCATCCCCCGACCCTCGAGGTCGAGCGGACGGAAGAGGCCGTCGTCATCACGGGGAGCGCCCCCCAGGACGACGCGCTGAACGTCGAGATGATCCTCGACCCCGCATTCATGGAAGAGATCGACGGATTCCCTGAGTTCGTCCCGGACGTGCGGCAGCAGGCGGCCGACGCCAACCGGTGGCCCCCCATCCTCTACGGCGCGGCGAGCGTTCTCTACGGCCTTGCGACCGCCCTCGTCCTCGCGATGCCGTTCATTCTCCTCGGCATCTACCTCCGCTACGGCAGGGAAAAACCGTTCACGGTGCCGGAATACCTGAGTTTCACGCCGAATACCGCGCTCAAGCCCTGGCAGGTGAACCTCCTCTTCAAGGGCGACGCCCTCGAGTTCGACGATAACGGGTTCTACGCGACGGTCCTCGACCTCCACCGGCAGAAAAAGATTGTGGTTGCCGAGAAACCGGACGGCGACGGCGTCACGGTCCGGATCGTCTCGGGGGAGTCGACCGATCCCTACGAGCAGCGGGTGCTCAACTTCCTTGCAAACATCGCCGACGACCACGTCGTGGACACCGCCGAGCTTGAGAAGTTCGCCCAGACCGCCCGGCGGAGCCCCGGCTACCAGCACCGGATCCTGCAGTACCAGCAGTCGCTTGCCGCGCTGACCCGGGACGTGGATACCACCCTCGCCCGGCGGTACATCAAGGACGGCCGGACGATGATCCTCCCGCTCGTCTTCCTCGGCGCCATCCCCTGCGGGCTTGCGATTCTCGTGTTCATTCTCGCGCCGGGCGCGGCCTACCTCCTCATTCCGGCCGGCGTCCTCTCGTTCATCGTCGCGGTCCAGGTCGGGATCGCGGCCCTCTTCCCCTCGACGCTGTTTGGGTTCTGGAAGGGGGACCATTACAAGGAGAAACTCGAATGGGACGCGTTCGCCTACTTCCTCTCGGACCTCGCCCTGATCCGGCAGTACTCCCCTGCAGACCTCTCGATGTGGGGGGAATGGCTGGTCTACGGGACGGCGCTCGGCCTCGGCGATAAGGTCGAGCAGGCGATGAAGAACCTGAATATCAGCCTCCCGGACGTCGGGGTGCCGCTCTACTCGAGGATGCCGGTGATCTTTGCCCCGATCGTCTTCTACTCCCCGCCGTCAAGCGGCGGCAGAGGAGGGTTCGGTGGCGGCGGGTCCTTCGGCGGCGGCGGCGGCTTCGGCGGCGGCGGTGTCGGGGGACGTTAATACCCTTTTTTCCGCCCGGCATACGGCTCCTTCGGGCGGATAGGTCCGAATCTCTTCGTAGTTAAGGTAACCTACTTACCTCCGGCGGGAGTATGTATCCCTGTTGATGCCTATGACGGGATCCTATCCGAACTATCTGGTCGTCGTCCTTGTCCTCTTCGGGGCCGTCGTCGCCTGCGGGTGCATGGCCGCCGACGGCGGGGAGACAACGGCCGACCGCGTCTCCGGGAACGGCACGGTCACCTATATCGACCTCGAGGGCGGGTTCTACGGTATCGTCGCCGATGACGGCGAGCGCTATCTCCCCGCCGACCTCCCGGCGGAGTACCGGCAGGACGGTCTCCGGGTGCTCTTCAGCGCCGATGTGAAGGACGACGGTGCGGGGATCCATATGTGGGGAACCCCGGTCGAGATTCGGTCGATCGAGGTGATCGAAGGCGTCCTGCTCGTCTCCGGGAACGCCACGGTCGCCTACGTCGACCTTGAAGGCGGGTTTTACGGGCTCGTCGCCGACGACGGCAGAAATTACCTCCCGCTCAACCTGAACGAGACCCGGGCGGTTGACGGCACGAACGTGACGTTCGTCGCCCGGGTGCTGGAGAACACCGTGACCATCCAGCAGTGGGGCACACCCGTGGAGGTCATCGCCATCGATGGGGCAGGGAACACGACCTATGTCGCAAAGACCGGGACGGTCACGTTCATCGACCTCGAAGGCGGGTTTTACGGTATCGTCGCCGATGACGGCGAACGCTACCTCCCGCTCGACCTGAACGAGACCTATCGCGTCGACGGGATGCGCCTTACCTTCGTCGGGGAGGTTGCCCGGGACACCGCGACGATCCAGCAGTGGGGGACGCCGGTCGAGATCATCGACGTCCCGTGGGCATGCGTCCGGTGCGGCGGAAGCGCCGGCATCGCGAACCCTGCTGCGGTCTGGTGCATCGAGCAGGGCCATACCTACGAGATCCGCAAGAACCCCGACGGCAGCGAGTATGGTGTCTGCATCTTTGCGAACGGCACTGAGGTCGATGCCTGGGACTACTACCGGCAGACCCACTGACCTCTCTTTTTGCAAAGGGCCAGGCGTTGCATAAGCCCCGGTGAGAAACGAGCGCTTTTTTCCCTCTCGCGCCGATAGAAGAGCCATGGACGTGACGGTCAGCGAACGGGACGATACGGCAATCGTATCGGTTGACGGCAGAATCGACGCAGAATCGGCGGAACGCCTGGATACGGCACTTTCCGGGGCCCTGGCCCGGGGCGGGCGGCGGGTGCTCGTGAACCTGGAGAAGGCGGCCTACATGAGCAGCAGCGGCCTCCGCGTGCTCCTCGGAAAACTCCGGGACCTCGCGGGAACGGATAAGGAGATGGCACTCTGCTCGCTCCAGCCCGACGTCTACCGGGTCTTCCTGCTCGCGGGCGTCCATGAGGTCTTTCCTATCTACGTGGGCCTGGACGAGATCCTGGCCGCGGGCGAGCAGGATCGGGAGAAGAAGGAGAACGGGTCGCCGTGACGGACAGAACGAGTGCGCTGATCCGCATCCTCCGCGACGGCGGGAGCGCCGACCGGATGGCGGCGGCGGCGGACCTCGCCGCCCTCGGCCCGGCCGCCCTTGCGCCCCTTCTTTCTGCGCTCGACGATCCCGACCCCCGCCTTCGGATGTGGGCGGCCTACACCCTCGGGATGATCGGGGACGCCGGAGCGGTCCCGGCATTAATGCAGGCGCTCGAGGACACCGACCCTGGTGTCGCGAAGTGGGCGGCCGCCGCCCTCCGCCGCGTCCGGGACGCGGCCGGGGGATGCGGCTGCCGGTTCTGCTGACCTCTTTTACCGGCGCCGGCCGGCGAGCGTCAGGGCGAACCCGGCCGCTGCTACGGTCAGGGCGACCGGGAGCGACGCAGCGGTCGGCGTTGGGGTTGCCGGCTCCGTCGTCGCGGTCGGGACCGGTGTCGCCGTCTCCGTTGCCGTCGGTGCGGTCGTCGGCGGTGTTGTCGGTGTGGGGGTTGCCGTCGGTGTGACCGTCGCGGTCGCGGTGGGCGTCGGTGTCGCGGTCGTATCCACCCCGACGCGATTCGCTACCGTGAACGTCACGGGTTCGGAGTCTGGAGCGTAGGCGTCGAACGCTGCCGGTGTTCTCCACGCGGCCCGGACCGAGTAGGTTCCCGGCTCACCGAGGCCGGAGAGCGGGAGTGCACCGGGCCTGCCGGTGTCGTCGGTGTAGAACCGGGTCGAACTGACGTTTAACCCCGCGAAGTTGAGCCCCCCAATGGCGGTCGTCTCCGCGCCGCCCGGCGTGGTGAGCACGAGGTCGATCGTCGCCGGGTAGACGCCGTCCGCCTGGTAGAACGCCCCGACGTCAGGGGCGACTACCCGGAACGCGATCCGGGTGTTCGGTGAAACCGTAAGCCCGGACAGGGGCTCGTTGTGGTAGGGGTTCGCGAGCACCACGTCGAGGAAGATCTCGGGCTCGCGGATCATGACCTGTGCTGTGTTGCCGTCCTCGGGGTTGAAGGCGTAGTAGGTCCCGTACTCCCCGCTTACGAGAAAGTCCTGCACATCGAAGCTGGTATCGTCGGTGACCGGGATGCTCTTCGTGACCCCCTGGTCGGGGTTGTCGTCCTGGTACTTCCGGAGCGTCGCAACAGGGTTATCCGTGGTTGCGTTGCGAAGCTGCGAAAGATCGAGCCCCTCTTCGTAGACGAAGATCGTATCGTAGGGCTGGATATCGCTGATCGTCGGGCCGCGGGCTCCGGCCTGCCCCATGCAGAGGGCAAGGATACAGACGGCGAGGAGGACCGGGAGGCCCCGCCTGCGGATCCAATCAGGTGTCATGACATCCCGTGTGCTGATTCTGTTGATATAGATTCTGTGGTCCCGCGAGCCCCCCCTCCGTCGCGCCCGGGCATGGAGCGGCAGGGATCGGCCTGCAAAGGCCTGGCGATGCAAGGTGGCCCGGTTTTTGCCATACATCCTGAAATCCGCCGCAATTCGTTTCCTTATGCTTAAATAATCTCTTCTCCAAATTCTGATGATGAACAAGGTCGCCGTTATCATTGTATCGCTCCTCGTCTTCTTCGCGGTCCTTGCGATCCCTGTCGACCCCGGCCTTCTTGCGCCCGAAGCGAAGTCCGTTGCGGCAGTGACCGTCCTTATGGTCCTCTTCTGGGTCACGGGTGTCATACCCCTTGAGGCGACCGCCCTGCTCCCGCTGGTCCTCTTCCCGGCACTCGGGATCCTCTCCCCGGCGCAGGTGGCAAAATCCTATGGCGACCAGGTGATCTTCCTCTTCCTCGGCGGGTTTATCATCGCGATGTCGATGCAGCGGTGGGGCCTGCACCGGCGCATCGCTCTGCATATCATCCGGATCGTCGGGACGAGCCCGAGACGCCTGGTGCTCGGGTTCATGATCGCCACCGCGTTCCTCTCGATGTGGATCTCGAACACCGCAACGGCGATGATGATGATCCCGATCGCGGTCGCGATCATCCTGACGATCATGCCCGGGACCGATAAAGCCCTTGAAAGCCTCGAGGGAAAAGAGCAGACGCTCGCCCGATGCCTGATCATCTCCATCCCCTACGCCGCGACCATCGGGGGGATCGCCACGATCATCGGCACGCCCCCGAACGGGATCTTCATCTCCCAGCTCGCGACGATCTTTCCGGACGCGCCCTCCATCGACTTCTTCACCTGGATGAAGTTCGGCGTCCCGTTCGCCGCCGTATTCCTCGTCATTGCCTGGATCTGGCTCATCGAGGGCCCTTACCGCCAGATGGGGGCAACCCTCCCGAGCGCCCGGGGGATCATCCGGGAGGAGCTCGCGAAACTCGGCCCGATCTCCCCCGGGGAGCGGTGGACGCTCATCGTCTTCACCCTGACCGCCCTCGCCTGGATATTTGCGCAGACAAAGAATATCGGCGGGTTCGTCATCCCGGGCCTGGACGTGTTCTTCCCCGGGATCAAGGACTCCACCATCGCGATCTTCGGGGCGCTCCTTCTCTTCCTCCTCCCGGTCGACCGTAAGGAGGGCATCTTCACGATGGACTGGGAATGGGCGGTGAAGATCCCCTGGGGCATCCTCCTCCTCTTCGGCGGCGGCATCGCCCTCTCGAACGGGTTCCTCGAGAGCGGGCTTGCCGCGGCGATCGTCGAGTCCCTCACCCTCATCCACGGGCTCCCGATAGTCCTCCTGCTCCTCATCGTGGCGCTGGGGATCGTGTTTGCAGGGGAGATCGCCTCGAACACCGCCATAGCCGCCATCCTGATGCCGATCATGGCGGTCACGGCCGTCAGCATGGGGGTCAACCCGATCGTCCTGATGATGACCGCCGCGGTCTGTGCATCGATCGGGTTCATGCTCCCGGTCGCCACGCCGCCGAACGCCGTCGCCTACGGGAGCGGCTACATCGAAGCGAAAGACCTTCTCCGGTCCGGTTGGGCGCTCGATATCATCGGCGTCGCGCTCTGGATGATCTGCCTCTACACGATCGTCTTCTGGGCGCTCGGGCTTCCTCTCGACCTTCCCGCCTGGGCGCTCTGATCCCCCCGGCACCTATTTTATCCCGTGCGTCTATCCCGGCCGGATGACAGGCAACAGATATCATGACCCGGCGGTCGAGACGCTTGCGCGATCGGATCTGGATACGCTGATCGACGAGCGGATCCGTTTGACCGTCCGGTATGCAGTGGAGCATTCGCCCTTCTACCGCCGGTGGTTCGAGCGGCACAACATCCGCCCGGAGGCTATCCGGGAGCACGAGGATCTCCGCGATCTGCCCATCATCTCCGGGGCGACGATCCGGCGATACCAGCCCCCGCACGAGCAGGAGTTCTGCTTCAAGAGCGTCCCCTGGGAGGCGGTCTTCACGGTCAACGAGACCTCCGGGACGAGCGGTATCCCGAAGAGTTTCTTCCTCACCTGGGAGGACTGGGAGCGGTATGCGGAGAAGTACGCCCGGCTCTTTGTCTCGCAGGGGTTCGAGGCCGGCGACCGGGTGGTGGTCTGCGCCTCCTACGGGATGAACGTCGGCGCGAACACCATGACCCTCGCCGCCCGCGACATCGGGATGGCGATCGTCCCGGAGGGGAAGTGCACCTTCCCGGTCAGGGTGATGGCGCAGTACCGCCCGACGGCGTTGATCGGGAGCGTCTTCAAACTTCTGCGGCTCGCCCGCAGGATGGAGGCGGAAGGGCACCCACCGCAGGACGCGGGGGTGAAGCGCCTCGTCGTCGGGGGCGAGAGTTTCGCCCCGGAATCGAGGCGCTACCTGGAGGTGGTCTGGGGATGTCCGGTCTACAACTCCTACGGGAGCACCGAGGGGACGATGTGCGGCGAGTGCACCCGCCAGGCGGGGCTCCATGTCCCCGAGGATCTGGTTCACTTCGACCTCTACGACCCCGGGATGAACCGGTTCGTCAATGACGGCGAGACGGGGCGGCTGGTCTACACGACGCTCCTTGCGCCGGGCAAGAGGGCGGGGACGCTTCTCATCAACTACGACACGGAGGATACCTGCTCGGTCGTCTCCCGGGAGCGGTGCAGGTGCGGGCGGACGCACATGCGGATCGCCTCCCCCCGGCGCGAGGCGGAGACGGTCCGGATCGGGGATATCGCGCTCAACCGGGTGGACGTGGAGGCGGCGGTCTTTGCGCCCGAAAACATGGCTCACCTGAACGGGGAGTACGAGGCGTTCGTCTACGGCGGTGACGAGGCCGGGGAGACCGTTCTCCGGGTGAGCGTGGAGTGCCTCGATCCCGCCCGCGTCGATGCGGGCGAGGTTGGGGAGACGTTCCTTACCGCCCTTTTGCGGTCGGTTCCGGCCCTTTCGGCGGCATACGAGGACGGCTCTCTCCAGATCCTCTGCACCGTCACGCCGCCGGGAGGGCTCGAACTCCACCGGGCGCCCGGCCGGCCGAAGCGGATCGTGGACCGGCGGTAGGGTGCGGAGGGTGAGGAAGGACTCTGTTGCGGCAGGAGGTTGAGATAGCGAAACGAATAATAGGGTAGATGAGAGAGAACCATGTGAGAGCGATGGCCAAGAAAAGGATCTACAACCCCGTTACAGGGAAGTACTATGAGTTAAGGCAAAGGTCGTCTGTTAACGGGGAGACAGGGCAGATCAAGGGTTTGTGGAGCTCCAAGAGGAAGGCTGGAAAGCGAGCCTGAGGAGGAATCACAATCGTCCAACACACCTGGTGCATCGACACGAATATCCTTGCCCCCTGGGCAATGCACAACAGTGGTGTTTTAACTCTTTTTTGCGATCGATACGGGTTATCCGAAGAGTTCAAAGAGGTTTACCTGGCCAGATATTCGCAGTCGATATCGTTCATTGACGAGGTCATCTCACAACGGCATAGAAAACCTCTTTGTGACTTTTATATCTCGTATCTCGCCTTAAACGAGCTTTTTTCTGCCATACGAGATGAACTACGGACGATAATCCTTTTTAAAAACGGCCTGCCCATCTCCCGCTGGCGTGACGGGAGAAATTTCCCTGAGATTCCTGATGAATGTACGGAAGCTATCTATGCAAAGATCGAGAGTACGTTCGATGTATTGTTTGAAAATGGGGCAATCGTGCCACTTTCAGATGAGCCTGGAGAAAACGGAGATAACTTCTCCGAGATATTCGCGTGGCTGATCTTCAGCAGTAAGGGGATTGAAACCCAGGATGCAATTCTGTTAACAACTGCAATCCTTGTCCGGGCAGAGTGTTTTGTCACCAAAGATGATAAACTGCGCAGAGAAGTTAGAGATACTCTTAAACAGCGGTACAATCTCGAGTTGCTTCAGCCGGGATCTGCGTTGAGCAGATTAAGAAGCATGAGGAAAAGGGGAAGTTTCTACACAAAGCACCTCTCCTACCGCTAATCATAAGCCTGCGGTTTTGGGTGCAAAGACGCGCCAGGGCTTTAACCCGCGACAGTCATGGTGACCCGGGCTCGCGCGAGGCGCGAAGAACGCGAAGTTCGGTAAAATGGGCTCTGTTAAAACCCTGTTCCGATCTTCATCCGTTCCCTGATGCGGGTGGTGCCACACCAGGCCTGTCCCCGGGCCGACCTTTTTTCTCGAGCATGTCCTCATGTCGTGGACCGTGGTGGCGGCTCGCGGGGAGGGGGTCTCCCCCCCCTGTCTCCACGTTGTAATGGATCTCTGTAACCCCCACCACCCGCGCTTCGCGCTCCTCCCGCCCCCAGGGGGGCGGGCAGTCATGGCGATATGCGACTGGCCGAAGGGCAGGAGTTCAAGCACCGCCAGGTGCGCAACCCGGTGGAAAGCCGTCCCTCTGAGTTACCCCCGACTGCAGCCGTCTGGAGCAAGGGGGCTTCAACAAGGCCGTAAAAAGGTGTATAACTCTCCTTCGCGGCTTCGCGTTCTTCGCGTGAGACCGTTTCACTATCCTTACAATCCACTCACGCGAAGCCGCGAAGAGCGATGGGCATAGGCAACTCGCCTTCGCACCTTCGGTGCTCCCACTTCGGCCCCTACCGCCGCCGCACCAGGTAGCCGGCCAGCCCTGCCGCGAGGGCCGCCGCCGCGGGGAGAGCGGGTCCCGTCGCGGTCGGCGTGGGGGTCGTCGGCATCGTCGTCGGCGGCGTGGTGGCGGTCGGGGTTACCGTCGCTGTCGGGGCAGTCGCCGCCGCCTCGACGACGGTGAAGGTGGTGCTTGCGGTGGCGTCGCCCTCGACCAACTCCACGATCACGCTGTAAACGCCTGGCTCGAACCCGGTTGTGTCGACCTCAAACGACCAGGTGTTCGCGGTGGCGTTTCCCTCCTGCACGACGGCCGTTCCCGACGTGCCTCCCTGCACCGAGGCGTTCCCCGGCCCGAACCCGACCGGCGTCACCTCAACGAGCAGGCGGTTGCCGGGGGCGAGGTTCGTCGTCCCGCCGATGGTTACCGTCTCTCCGGCGGCGACCATACCTATCTCGTTGATGCCCGTCTGCTGTGCGGCGACAGTGCCGCAAACCCATGCCGCGAGCACGAGCGCGGCCGCGATTCCGGCAAGTCTTCTAACATTCATACGTTCACCTCACCTCTCCTTCCCGCACGGTGGGATAAGAAACTACCCGAGCCCCGTCATCCGGCCTGACGTCCTTCCTTCCGGGGAAAACCCGCCTGTTTTTTCTCCCCTGCGGTGCAACAATGGTCACTATCCTTCTGACCGGGTGCAGACAATGCTCGAAGACCAACAATGGCAACCGGTGCCGGGAACCGCCGGCGCCGAGATCTACCCCTTCCTCCGGAAACCGGACGTCACCTGTTCGAACGCCTACCTCATCCGGACACCCGGCGAGATCCTGCTCGTCGATACCGGAGCTGAGCCCGGGCAGATGGACCGGATCATGGCGCTCGTGGAAGATCTCCTCAGGGAAGCCCCGCGGCCGGTCCTCCTCTTCCTCACCCACTGCCACGCCGACCACTGCTACCAGGCCGTCCGGGACCGGCGGTTCCGGTCTCTCCCGCACCTCTGCGTCGCCATAGAGGAGGAGGGCGCCCGGGCGCTCGAGGCCGGCGATGCGGCCCGGACGGTTGCGGATCTCATGGGGTGGGAGGTCGAGCCGCTCCCGGTCGGTCTCCCCCTTCTTGCCGCCCGCGACCGCGAGGCCCTGGGGACGGATGGCGGCATCGTCCTTCACCGGCAGCGGATCCCGCTCCGTTCCGGGGATGTAGTTTCGGTCTACCACACCCCCGGGCACACGCACGACAGCATCTGCATCCGTCTCGGCGGTTGCCTCTTCATCGGCGACCTCCTCTTCTCCGCGAGCCCCGGGATCGCCGGGCTTGCCGGCTGGGACCAGCCGGCGTTGCTTGAGTCCGTAGGAAGGGTCCGGTGGATCCTCGCCCACGAACCCGTGAGCCTCTGCTGCCCGGGCCACGGCAGGGGGATCCCTGCCGCGGCGATGCCGGCGCTCCTCGACCGGCTGCAGGGGGAGGCGGAGAAGATGGCTGATATCGGCACCTTCGACCGGGAACGGCTCGCCGACTTCCCTGGAGCACGCCGTCGACCTGCTCCAGGAGGCCAACCGAACCTTTGCCGTGCTCGCGGGGCGCCTCTACACCCTCGCCTACCGCCTCGACGACCTCGGCGAGGCCGAAGAGGCCCGGCGCTACCTGGAACTCCTGGAATCCGACCAGATTGACGGGTTTCTTGCCGATTTTTCACGGTTCGCCGACGAATTCAACGCCGGGGAGAAGTTCGAGGTCCAGCTGGTCCTCAAGGCCGTCCAGGTGATCCCGCGGATCGAGGCCCACTTTGCGGGAGACCGGCTGGACCACGTCGTCGACGCGTCGCTCCTCCGCCGGGCCGGCCGCCTCCTCACCGACTTCATGAACACGATCATGGGCTACCGGGACATCGCGCACCTCTCCGCCGCCGACCTCCCGACGGTGCTCCACGGCCTCGTGGCCGGTCTCCTGGCGTGTCCGTTCTCTGATGAGGCGTTCATCGATTCGGCGGACGACCCGGCGGCATACCGGGTGGAACTCGTCTCCCGGCTCGCCTACCTCCCGCTCTTTGAGGGCGTCGATTTCGTTGTCGACGCCGGAGCCCCTCTCCCGCCGGTGCTGATCGACCGGGAACGGTTCTGCGACGAAGTCACCGGCGTTCTCGAGGATATGGCAGCCGCCGGCGCACGGGAGATCCGGCTCGGCCTCCGGCGCGAGGGAGATGCGGTCGGTCTCCTGATCCGGAGTTCCGGCCCTCTCTCCCCACGGAGGCTCCGGTTCTACCGGCGGAAGTTCGGGCTCTCGGGGGCGTCGCTTGCGATTCCCGGGGACGGTGCCGGCCTTCTCCTCCTTTTTGAGCCCGTGTCCTCCTGACCCCGTGTGCCGGTGCCCGGGGCAAACTACTTACCTCCGGGGCCGGAGTCAGGGTGATGGTAACAGAAGGAGGCTTCCGATGGCGATGCAGCACGTGCCTGGAGTTGACCGCGGCAGGGTGATTCTCTATGCTCTGAGCACCTGCGGCTGGTGCGCGCGGACAAAACAGCTCCTCACCGACCTCGGCGTCGGGTTCTCGTATGTCTACGTGGACCTGCTCGCGGGCGAGGAGCGTGATCGCGTGATCCGGGAAGTCGAACGCTGGAATCCCCGGCTCTCGTTCCCGACCGTCGTCATCGACGACGCAAAGGTGATCGTGGGGTTCCGGGAAGACGAGATCCGGGAGGCGGTCGGTGTCTGACACGGCGAGCGAGGAAGTGGTCGACCGCTTTATGCGCGACCTCGCCCGCGAGGCGGAGGCGGGCGGTTATCATCTCAACCCGGATTGGGAGTTCACCCGGGACCTCGTCCGTGGCCTGCTCGCGAACCTGGAGCGTTACGGCTACATCTCCTGTCCCTGCCGGCTCGCCTCGGGAGACCGGGACGACGACCTCGACATCATCTGCCCCTGCGACTACCGGGACCCCGATCTCGCCGATTACGGTGCCTGTTACTGCGCCCTTTACGTCACCGCCGACGTGGAGGCCGGGAAGCGTGCCGCCGATCCCGTCCCGGAGCGGCGTCCTCCTCCGGCCGAGCGCCGCCGGCAGAAAGAGGAGCGTGCTGCAGTCCCGGGAACCCTGAAGTATCCGGTCTGGCGGTGCCGGGTCTGCGGCTACCTCTGCGCCCGGGATGAACCGCCCGAGACCTGCCCGATCTGCCGGGTGCCCCGCGACCGGTTCGAGCGGTTCATGTAAGCCGGACGAGGCATGCGTAGATGAGGAACGCCGCGACGATCCCGTTCACCGGGGGGATGCCCGGGACCACGAGGGCGGCGAGGGAACCGGGGGACGACCGCCTCCCCGAGCGCGGGGTAGCGTCGCCGCCTCTCTCTTCCCGGATCACTGCTGGTCGCGCGATGGTCGAGTGTTTCTGCCGCGCAAAGCCCGCGCGGCGCCGCGAGTGGCGGCCCTGCGCCCCGCACCCTTCCCTGCACCGCCCTCCCTTCTCGATGGGAGGGGGAAGGATCGCCTGTTGTATCCGAAAAAGCCCGGTGTTGCCGGCGATCGATCCAGAGGTGTCATATAGCGGGCCGGGCGATTCTCATGTATGCCGAGCGTGCGGATCAACGACGGAGACCTCCCCTCCGGAGCCGGTGTGGAGGGGGGCGGAAGAAGAAACCCGACGAGACCCCGGGCCCCGCCCGCCGGGAGCCCGAACCGGAGACCACGAAGCCGAAAGAGAATTCCAGGAAGCCCCGGCAGGGAGAGCCCCTCTTTTCGGATGCCGACGGCGCCGATATATTCTACACGAAGACGAAGTAGGTCACTTCACCACCCGGATATCCCCGGCGGAGGCCACCACCACCTCCCGCGTCCCGCGGTAGGTCTGGACGGTCCCGTACAGCGTTACGTTCTCGTTTTCATGGAGCTCGAGCCCGGCGACCACGTTCTGCGGCAGAAAGACCGGGGTGCCGTTGACGGTGAGGATCAGGTGCGCGCCGGTCGAAGTCGTCCTGATCTCTTCGATCTTCCCCTCGAGGAGGACCAGCGCCCCGTCGGGAACCTCCGGTGAGTATGGGTCCGCCACCAGCGGCCGTCCGACGGCGTCGAAGAGGAGGTGCGCCGCAAGCACGATCCCGACGACGCATACGAGGACGGCGAGTGCTGCTTTCTCCTGCCGTTCCAGCATAGATATGCTATAGACCCCCCGGGGTTATAACATCCGTCAGTTTGATATGTTAACAGCGTTAACGATCCTGCATGGATGATGTGAACCTTCCCCCCTCCTCCAAAAAGATCCTTCTGCTGCTTGAGGACGGGGGTGCCCTGACCCATAAGGAGCTCGTCCGCCTCAGCAGCCTGGCCCCCCGCACCGTCCGATATGCTTTAAAGCGACTCAAGGATAACGATATGATCGTGGAGAAGTTCAACTTCAGGGACGCCCGGCAGATCCTCTACGAGTACAAAGAATCCCAGATGGTGTCTGTGCAATGACCGAGCCTTATTCCTGCGACATCATGCGCTGCGATTCCCTCGTCCGCAGACTGCTCCCCCAGATGCGTGCCGAGATGGTCTACCGCCTGGTGAACGAGCGCGGGATCAGCCAGAGCGAGGCCTCGAAGCGTCTCGGGATCAGCAGGGCCGCGATATCCCAGTACATGAGCCGGAAACGCGGATTTAACCGGGAAAATTTCCCCGGCGACCTTGATATGGTCATCGAGCGGTGGGTCTCCGCCGTCGCCTCGGGTGAGGGGACGATAACCATCTGCGACGTCTGCCGCTCCGCCGATCCTGTCGGAAGACGGTAAGGCCTCAGGTGCGCCTCCGCCGGTAGAGGTAGAGCCCCGTAAGCCCGGCGAGTATGCACGCCGCCGCCACTATTTTGAGCCGGTCCGGTCCGGGAGCACCGCCCGCTCCTTCTTCATTCGAGACATTCCAGTCATCTTCAAAGACCCCGGTGTAGTAGGCGGCGATATCCGGGTGCTCGATGATCACGCCCGCTTCCCGGTTGAACGCCGGCGAGTTGGCGTTCCAGTTGATGCTGCTGACGAGCACCGTCCGGCCGTCGACGATGACCCCCTTGTTGTGGATCTTGTCGAGGTCGTTCGCCTCGAGGTCCGCGAGCCGCGCTTCGAGCGGCAGCCCTTCCGCCGCGGCGAACCGGTTGATGACCCCGACCATCTCGTCGTTGTCCGCGTCGCCCTCGGTGTTGAACCAGGCCGAGTCGAGGAGCACCCGTACCGCAACCCCCCGCCGGGAGGCGTCGATCGCGGCCGCAAGGTAGGGGTTGAGGTCATGCCCCGTCTCGTTCGTGATGTAGGCCTGCTCGATCGCGATGCTCTCCTGCGCCCCTTCGATCAGCCCGAGGATGAGCGCGCTTGTGTCGGGGGACACGACAGGGGTCACCCGCGCCCCCTCCGCACGGCAGACTGTGAACTCGACCGTGTAGTCGGGCGCCCAGGGCGTGCAGAGCTCGGCCGCCGTGCCCTCGAGCGGGACGATATCCCCGCCCGCCGCATCGAGGAGGAAGACCTCCCTGAAGTAGGCCGCGAGTTTGGGGTCCTCGAGGAGGACGCCCCACCCGCGGTTGCCCTGCAGCCCCGCCTCCGGGTAGCCGCCGGGCTTGAAGTTCTCGCTCCCGAGCAGAACGGTGCTCCCGTCGATGACGAGATACTTGGCATGGTCGTAGCGGTACTTTGCGTGGGCGGCATCCGTCGTCGTCATCGAAAGAACCGGGATGCCGCTCCGGTTGAGGGCGCCCGCGACCGCCCGCCCTTCCGCGGAGACGCCGCCCACCGGCCCGCCCTCGAGGAGAACGGTTACGGCAACCCCTCGCTCGCGGGCAGAGATGAGGTCCCTTGCCATCTTTTCATCGGTGAACTCGTAGACGTTCACCAGGATCTCGTGTTCCGCCTCCGCGACGGCCGCCGAGAATACCTCGTACGAACAGTCCGGCGCAGCGAACGCGGTCACCGCGACGCCCTCGAAGGTCGCGGGTAGAAGACGGGACTGGCCGATGGAGAGCGGGCGCGGGTCCCAGACGCCGTCCTCCTGGTAGTGGATCTGCCCTTCCCGCGGGTGGACGTCGGCGGGCCAGGCGACCTGCTGGACGAGGGTGGTCCCGTGGTAGAGGAGAAGTTCGTCGGCCCGGTTCGCCATCAGGAGGTTCCCGTTCGGGATCACGTCCGGCACCTCCGCTGTCCGCGCCTCGATCTCGAAGTCGGGAAGGTAACCGTGGGCCCGCTCGAACGCAGGCCCCCCCCTCGCGACCGTCAACCGCCCGTCGATCCGTGTTCCCGGCGGGAACCGGTACCCGCCCTCGCCGTCCGAGAGGACGTAGCCGTCGAGGACCCCCTCCCCCTCGAGCACCAGGTATTCGTCGGGGTCGCCGGGCTGGTAGGGGTCCGGGCAGAACTCGACGATCTGAATGCCGCCGGCCGTGCCGGCAAGGAGGCAGAGGAGCAGGACGGCGGCGGCGATCCGGCGCATACGCAAAGTTATGTCTTCTCCGGTTTAATAGCAAAACGATATGACAACGCCCGCACCCCCGCTGGTCGTCAAGGTTGGGGGGAGCCTCTTTGACCGAATCGCCCCCCTGCTCGAGATCTTCCGCGAGGCCGGACGCCCGGTGCTGATCGTGCCCGGCGGCGGGAAGTTCGCCGACCTCGTCCGGCGGCTCGATGTCTCCGAGGACGCCGCCCACTGGATGGCGATCGCCGGCATGGAGCAGTTTTCGTGGTATATCGCCTCGCACGGCGTCCCGGCGGCTTCCACCCTTGCGCTTCCGGCGGAGGTGACGGTCCTCCTCCCCTACTGCGCTCTTCGGCGAGTCGACCCCCTCCCCCACTCCTGGGACGTCACTTCCGACACCATCGCCGCCTGGGTCGCGAAAGAACTCCCGGCCGACCTCCTTCTCCTCAAATCGGTCGACGGCATCCGCCATCGCCGCAGGCTCCTTTCAAGGGTCGAGGACCCTTCCATCACCTCCGAAGAGGTCGATCCGGCGTTCATCCGGTTCGTCTTCGAGCACAACCTGCGGGCCCGGGTGGTGAACGGCAGGCACGCTGACCGGGTTCGCCGTGCCCTCCGGGATGAGGCAGTCGTCGGGACGCTCGTCGATCCGAGATTTTAATTGCTGCGGCGGCGATATGATAGGTTAACATTCGAGGAAACGACGATGACAGCGAGAGATCGATGTACCTCCTGCAATGCCACGCTGGCCGAGGAAGGCTCCACCTGGTTCCCGTGCCCGGTGTGCGCGCAAGAGATCAACCGGTGCTACCGGTGCAGGGAGCAGAGCATAGGGTATACATGCCCGAAGTGCGGGTTTGGGGGGCCATAACCATGGGAAACGTAGCCATAATCGTGAAGATAATGCCGGAATCCCCCGATGTCGACCGTGAAGCGCTCAAAGCAGCGGTCAAGGCGGCCGTTCCGGTCGACGATATCCGGGAAGAACCGATCGGCTTCGGCCTCGTGGCGCTGAAAGCCGCCATCGTCGTCCCCGACAAAGCGGGGGCTCCCGATGAAGTCGAAGCAGCGCTCCAGAACCTTGAAGGCGTCGCAAGCGCCGAGATCATCGAATCCACGCTTGTATAAGTGGATTCCCGATACCCACTTTTCCTAACGAGTCTCTTCGAGCCGCTCCATCACATCGGCAGTGATCCTGCGGATCTTTTCGACCGATTCCTTAAATCCGGCGACTTCGTCCTCTTCGAGGCTGAGCGGAACCGGGAAAACGCCGTCCCGGTTGATGCGGGCGGGCACGCCGATGCAGACATCGCCGATCCCGTGGATCTCGCTTTTGATGTAACTTGAAACGGTGAGGATACGGTTCTCGTTCCCGAGGATTGTCTTCACAAGGGTTGCAATCGCTTCTCCGGGCCCGTAGACGGTGGCGCCCTTATCCCTGATGATTGCCTCGCCGCTCGTTCTGACGGTATCGATCATCTCCTGCGCGGGCAGGCCCGAGAAGGTGGGCAGGTTGTTGATCCGGATGCCGCCGATCGTCGTCGCCGACCAGAGCGGAACCATGCTCTCGCCGTGCTCGCCGATGATGCGGGTATGCACCTCGCTGACGTGGACCCGGAAATAGTGCGCAATAAGGGACTTCAAGCGCATCGAGTCGAGATGCGTCCCGAGGCCGAAGATCTGCCTCGGCTGGAACCCCGAATACTTCAGGGCGACGGCGGTCATGACGTCGACAGGGTTCGTCACCAGAAAGAGGATGGCGTCGGGTGAAGACCTGCCGATGGTTTCGGCGGTTTCGGCGGTGATCTTTGCGTTCTCGAAGGCAAGGTCGTTACGGTCCTGGCCGGGCCGACGGGGCACACCTGCCGTGCAGATGATGACATCCGAGTCTTTTGCATCGAGAAGGCTCGTACTGTACGAGAGCCGGACGTCGGTGCCTCGTGCAGCGAACGAGTCGGATAAGTCACGGCAGCAGCCCGCGAGAAAATCTTCGCGTCCGGGCCTCCCGATGAGCAGCATGTCGCTGACGTACGGGATTTCGGATATGGTGTGGGCCGCAAATACGCCGACGTTCCCTGTAGCCCCAAGAATCGTTACTTTTGCCATGGAGATCGCCGTTGGGGACACGTCCTCGGTCGACCGTGCGCACAGGCATTCACCGCTGCATCCCTCCTCCACCCCGCAACCCCATGGGCGCCGAACGTCCACGGTAAGTCTGCTCCCTTCCGGGCCTGAACCGGTACCCGCGGCAAAAGGTCGCCGCCCCCTCCGGGGCTTTGATCCCTCTCCGCCGACCTCATGGGACGAGGCTTCTCAGTCGGGACGCAGAGGATCCTGCAGGCCGCTGCGGCCTTCCTCAGACTTCGCCCCCCGCTAACGGCGGTTTCGGGTGACAGGTGACGCCGAGCCACCCGGGCTAGTCCCCGTATATACTGGAGTCTATGGGATAAAAATAGCTCCGCCCACCCGGGCACGCCAGGCCCGGGTGATCTCCTCGACCTTGCGTCCGTCCGCCTTCTCGAAGAGGTCGAGGGCGGCAAGGTCGATTTCGGGCGGGAGGACGGCCGGGAGCAGCCGCAGATCGCCCTGGTAGACCTCGATCTCCTGCGCCCCGGCGGCGCTGGCTACCGGGACGGGGTCCCGCGCGACCGGCCGGCGCCGGAGGTCGTCGCAAGACCGGTGCATCGTCACTTCCTCGATCCCGAGGAACTCCCGGTTCACCCGGAGGTTGCAGGCGGTCCAGTAAGCCGCCGCGTACCAGGCGTCGTTCGCAATCACCCGCGGGATGCCCGCCCGGGCGGCGGCGAGGCCGAGGGTGCCGGCGCCGCAACAGGCGTCGACGAACGTCCGGGGGCGGTATCGATCTATCTCGCGCTCGAGCGAGAGGATCTTTTCGTCGCGGCCCCGGGGGAACTCGACGTGCAGGACCGACTGCTGTTTGTAGACAGCGACGGGTCCCGCGCGGGTGGGGAAGACGTCGGCCCGGACGTCGCACCCGGCAAGGAGGGTATGCCCGGCGGGCTCCGCGTCGGTGTCGCTGATTCCCGGTGCTCCGGCACCCGTCCTGACGACCCCCCGGACCTCCGGGACTTCGGCGACCAGGCGGGCGGCCGCCCGCTCCCCGGCCGAGCGGGAGAGGAGGACGAGTGAATCGGGCGGGAGATAGGGGGGCGAGCGCATGGCGAATCCGGGGTGGACGAGCGGCGTCCCCGCGGCGGCGAGGGGTTCGGTCCCGGCAAGGTCTCCCTCAGCGGCCATCACCCGGTAGATGTGGGCGAAGACCTCGTCGATGAACCGCTTGGCGCAGGAGGGGCAGGGCTCGGCAGGAGAGAGGTCGGGGGGCGGGGCGCGCTTGTCATAGGTGAGCCCCATGCAGTCGGGGCAGGGGGTGAAAGCGTGCGGCAGGCGTGCAAGGAGCGCGGGAGCGTCCTCGATGCAGTCTCCCCCGCAGACCGGGCAGTTCATGCCAGTGCATTGGCCGTCGATACATAAATATGCGTGCGGCAGCGGCGCCGTGCTCAGAAGAGCAGCAAGGCGAGAATGAGCGCAGCGACGTACGCGGCCGGGTAGAACCAGACCATCACCCGGTCGATCCGCTCGGCGATCTCTTTCTCTGCCTCCGTCGCCAGCCATCTCAGGTAGAGGTTGTAGGCGACGGTTGCACCGGTGATGACGAAGGTGGCGACCAGGATGGTGTCAAGGAAGGTCAGGTAGCCGAGGTGCGGCAGGTCGCCGGCGATGGTGAAGTTGAACGCGATGAAGAGGAGCAGATTGGCGCTGGCTATCTCGGCCCGCTTGCCATAGTCCTTGAGGAGAAACGTGATGTAGGTCAGGATGATGATGATCAGGATGGGCAGCAGGATGCGGAGAATGTAGAAGGTCAGGTGACGGGCCGCCTCGAAGTGGAATGAGTAGCGGGAGTTCTCGGTCGTGATCTCGACCGTGCTGATGTTGGTGTCGCTCGAGGTGATGTACCACTCCTCCTCCCCGAGCTGGGTGCCGACGGCGGTCTTCTCCGGCCAGGACTCATAAATGTAAAGTTCTTCAGGGTAGAGCGAGTCGATGCGGAGGTAGAAATCCTGGGTATCGAACGGGTAGGTCCTGAAGTTGAAGTCCGGTGCCTGCAGGGTCGTCCAGAAGTGCTCGAAGTAGGTGGCGGTGCCGTTGGGCTGCACCACGATGATCTGGTTCTGCGTCCAGCGCTGCGCCTGCTGGTTGTAGAGCGTAAACTCCGGCCACCGTGAACCCTCGGCCTCGACGAAATCGTCGATGCTTCGATAGATCTTGACCCGGCATCCGCATTCGTCCGGGCTGAATGTCAGGGCAGGGTCGGTCCATTCCATCCAGATATTTGCCACCGCGGCGAAGTTCTCGCTGACCTGGTCCACGCTGGTGATCTGGTCGAGTTGGACGCCGACCTTGACAGGAATGGGCTCCTGCAGGACGGGCCGGCCTCCGGGCGACTCGTTGCCCGCGAGCACGCCGGGGGCGTTCAGGCCGGTCAGCAGGCGGAAGTCTCCTGTCGTGTTGGCCCCGTTCAGCGGGCTTGAGAGCACCTCCAGCCGGTTGTTGCTGCTGGCGCCGGAGAAGGTGTACTGGAGCGTGGCGCTCGTCGTCCCCGTTGCGGGAGCCACCGCTGCGAGGGGCTTGCCGCCGTAGTCCCGCAGGACCATCGCCGGGGTCAGGTTCCCGGAGGTCGCTTCGATGAAGGCGTAGAAGGTGTCGTTCGTCTCTACCGGGCTCAAGGTGTAGAAGGTCGACGATATGTTGGCGGAGAGGTTCCCCGTCACCTCCCGGACGCCGACGCGCATCTTCGAAGCCGAGGCATTCAGGATCGCGATGGTGGCTCCGGCCGGTTCGGCCTGGCCGGTCAGCACCTGCGGGGCGTCGATCCCGACCAGGAGGCGATAGTCTCCGAAGGTCTGCTGGCGTTTTGCCGGGGAGCCGATCACGATCAGGAGATAGTCGCCGTCGGCGGGAATGCGGTGTTGCAGGGCGGAGTCGTAGGTGCCGTTCGTATCGTCGTTCCAGGCGAGGAAGTACCGGCCGGCAGTCTTCGGGATCACCCTGAGCGGGTCCTGCCCCGCTGCAAGCGAGCTGTTCACCTCGATTGCGAATTCGTTACGCACCCGGCTCGTGTTGAGATCCGGGGTCGCTACGGCGAGGAACGGGTCAAGGTTTCCTGAGGTTCCCTCCGCATAGGCGTACAGGCTCTCTCCTGCCTGCAGGCCGGGGAGATCGTAGAAGATTGCCTGACCGGGCTCTATTCTCCCGGTCAGCTCCTGAACACCGGCATTCTCCTGCATCTGGGCGGTCGTGGTGCCCACCAGTACTGCGAGCAGGAGAGTCAGGAAGAGCGCTCTCCTTACTGCACGGGTTCGACCGTTCCGGCCTCCCGGTTCCCGCACCGGCCGACCGGTCCCGGCATGCATCAGGTCCGCTCCATCAACAGTCCAATCACCTCGTAGACGGCGTTTATGGGATCTTTTTGAGTTCGATCGCAGGGTTCGGCGGATTGCATTATTATTGCCGATATATTACATTTTGGGGCATGTAGCCTATCGCTCCGTGGAGGGTTTTTCAGGACTTCAAACATCCCCGGACTGCTCCATCAGTATCGCCATCCATCGTGTCTCTTCCGAACCCGACAGCACCGCCTTTACGAGAAGCGTCAGAGGAGCTGCCAGAAACAGTCCCGGGACGCCGAGCACCAGTGTCCAGCCGAGGACCGAGAGTATGATCGCCAGTGGGGAGATTCGGAGCGCCCGCTCGGCAGGGTACGGCAGGAGGAAGCGGCGGGCGAGAACGTCGATGATAGAGATGCCGACCGCAACGGCAAGTGCCCCCGGGAGGCCGTGCTGGAGCCAGGCAAGCCCCATAGGGGGCACCGATGCGATAGGCAGTCCGAAGTAGGGGATGTAGCCGAGCACGACGATCAGGACCGCCCAGAGCGCCGGGGCGTCGATCCCGAGGAGCAGCAGGAGAATCGCGACAGCGATACCGGTCGCAAGCCCGCTTTTGGTGCGCAAAGACGCATATGCAACCAGATCACTCGCGGAGCGGTTGAGTTCCGCCATAGCGTCGGATCCCAGGCTTTGCACGAGTTTCCCCCGGAAAGAGGCTACCTCCAGGAGCATGAGGACGGTTACAATCAGGATGACCAGAAAATCGATGGCCAGGACAGAGAGTTCGGCGAGAATCTCCCAGAGCGGCGGGATAACCATGGAGCCGTTCGGTGATTCGGGCGGTTGTACCGATACCGGAATTCCCAGGTCTGCAAACCACGACTGCAGCCCCACAAGCTGTGCTCGCAGAAGGTCCTGGTAGGCAGGCAGCGCGCTGTCGAGTTCGACAAGCGACAGGCTCAGGAGTGCGACGAGCAGCAGGGCAACACCGGCAATCACCCCGATCATCGCCAGCGCCCCTGCCACCCGGGGCAGCCCGCGCTCTTCCAGGCGATGCACGGTCGGCGTGACGACGACAGCCAGGATGAACCCGACGAGCACCGGGCTTACAACCGCGGCGCCGAGGTGCATGCCGGTGACGACGACGGCAGCGACGATGACAACCCGGGTGAGGGATTCGAGGCGGGCCGGAGCGGGCATGGCTACCTCCCTCCTGCAGATACGACCGTCATTAGGGGGCTGTCCATTCCGGAATCTCCGGACCTACGATCCCGGGAGCTGCTTTTTGGCCTGGAACTCTTCCTCGGTGATGATCCCTTTATCCCGAAGCCCGGCAAGTCTCTCCAGCTCGTCGATGTAGGATGGTTCTGCAGGCTGCGGAGCCTGCTCTTTCGCCATGCCCGCCTCGATTGCGGCCACGTCTGGATCGGTCGAAGGAGGGCGGCTACCCAAAACCTCATTCAGGGACCGGGAGGACCACGAGCCCTTCCCGGAGCCAGCCCCAGGCGTCCCGGAGACGGTTCTCCGGGAAGTAGCGCACGTCGATCCCGGTAAAACCGACAAAAAGCCCCGGCAGGTGGTTCATCCATTCCCGCCACCGTTCTCCGCCGACGACGGCGATCCGGTCGACCTGCTCCAGCCCCGGCCACTGCCTGAAGGCATCCCAGCCCTCTCCCGGCCTCCAGCTGCGGAACCCCTCGATCTTTAAGAGGATCCGGACGTTGCGGTGGTTCTGCATAGCTCGTTCGAGTTCCGGGATCAGAATGGTGGCATAGTCGCTCTCGCTCAACTTCCCGTCGAACCGGAACCCGAGAACACTTCCTGAACTTTCCTTCATCCGGTCAAGCATGGGTGCCCCTATGGGCCTCCAAAGAAAAAAAGGTATGGCTGGTCGGCGGTGGTACGCCGGTGGGTATATGTATATACCCCTGTGCGTGATAGGCGGCAATATCCTGTCGCGGCAGGGGGGTCTTTTAAATGGAGCTGGAACTCTCAATAGGGTTCATCCTGGCCCTCAATATCATATTCGCCGTCACGATCGTCTTCTTCGAGCGGAGAAACCCGACAGCGACGACGGCCTGGCTGATGGTCCTCTTCTTCCTGCCGCCCGTCGGTTTTGTGCTCTACCTGCTCCTCGGGCAGAACTACACCCGGCAGAGGATGTTCGTCGTCAAGGAGCAGGAAGATCGCTGTTTCCTCCAGGAGACCTTCGAGGAGCAGCACCGTGCGCTCGCAGCTCGCCGCCACTCGTTCACCACCCCGGAGGCGGAGGAGTTCCGCGACGTGATCTTCCTCCTCCTCCGGAACAACCGGGCGTGCCTGACCGATGGGAACCGGGTCGACGTCTACACCCGGGGTGAGGATAAGTTCGACGCACTCTTTGCCGCGATCCGCATGGCACGCAACCACATCCACCTGGAGTATTTCGTCATCAACGACGACGACCTCGGGCGGGCGGTTGTCCACGCCCTCGCACAGAAGGCGCGGGAGGGCGTCGAGGTCCGCCTCCTCTTCGATGCGATGGGGTCCCGGGCCGGGGGCGGGTCGCGGGCGGCTTTTGAGGAACTGACGGACGCCGGCGGGAAGATCGGGGTCTTCTTCCCCTCTATCTTCCGGGTCAACTACCGCAACCACAGAAAGATTGCCGTCATCGACGGGACCGTGGGGTTCATCGGCGGGTTCAACATCGGGGATGATTATCTCGGGAAAGGGCCGCTCGGCCGCTGGCGCGACACCGCCGTCCGGATCACGGGAGAGGCCGCCCGGATGCTCCAGCTCCGGTTCTTCCTCGACTGGAACTACGCAACCGGCGAGCACTCGCGCCTCGAGGCGCGCTACTTCCCCGACGGGGACGTTCCCGGCACGACGCCCATCCAGATCGTCTCCGGCGGCCCGGATACCCGGTGGAACCCGATAAAGGAGGGGTATCTCAAGCTTATCAACTCCGCCCGGGAGTCGGTCTACATCCAGACGCCCTACTTCATACCGGACGAGAGCGTCACCGACGCCCTGCGCCTCGCGGCGCTCTCCGGGGTCGACGTCCGGATCATGATCCCCTGCAGGCCCGATCACCCGTTCGTCTACTGGGCGACCCTCTCGTTCATCGGCGACCTGCTTGATGCCGGGGTCCGGGCCTACACCTACGACGACGGGTTCCTCCACGCTAAGACGATCGTCGTCGACAAAAAAGCGGGTTCGGTCGGGAGCGCGAACTGGGACGTCCGGAGTTTCCGGCTGAACTTCGAGGCAAACGCCTTCTTCTACGATGCAGCCGTCGGGGCCGATCTTGCTCGGGCGTTCGAGGAAGATCTCGCCCTCTCCACCGAGATCACACCGGAGGACTACCAGGCACGGTCCCGGAGGGTCCGGGTGAAGGAGTCGGTCTCCCGTCTCTTCTCGCCGCTCGGGTGAGATCCTTCACCGGTTCAGCCGGCCCTGGACGAACTTCCTGATCCGGGGGAGGCTCTGTTCCCAGCGGGCCTGGAGGATGGGGACGGTGTAGGGGAGGTGGTGCGGGAGGACCGCGGTCCCCATCACCGCCTTCTCGACGAGCGGGCGTTCACGGCCGATGACGACCGTCTTTCTCGCCCGGATGGCGTCCAGGAGCTCTTCCACGGTATCGGCCTCGGCGCAGGTGACGACTCCGCCGAGCTCGTGAAGGAGGTGGCCGTCGGTCCCGCCGGTCCGCCCGAGACCGTGGGTGACGGCGAGCCCGGCCGCTCTCAGGTTGTGGGACCGGGCCATCCCGCCGCAGATCACCTCGAGGGCGTCGAGGCGCGAGAAGACTTCTTCGCCGATGCACGCGCCGGCGACGCACCGCTCGACCCCCCGGTTCAAGAAGGCGTAGCCGCAGGGGTGCGCTTCGGCGGCGATGCAGGCGTAGCCCTCCCGGCGATCGAGGATATCTGGTGTATCGAGGCGTATCGCGGTGAAAGGTCCGTTCCTTCTGTTTCTCTCGACGTGGCGCCGGTAGAAGTCTTTGAGGTCGGACGCCGAGTAAAAGTAGAGGAGGATGTGCGGCCCGTCGTTGGCGCTGACCTCGATCCCGGGAACGAGGGGAACCCGGATTCCCTGCCGCTGTGCCTCAGCCACGCCGCCGATCTGGTTGTGGTCGGTGATCGCAAGCCCGACTCCCCGCCGGGCCGCGAGTTTCAGCGCGTCCCGCACGCGGGTGGCGGAGTCGGAGTGCCGGGTGTGGAAGTGGAGGTCCGCCGGGAGAAGATCGAGCCGCCGAATCTCTTTCGGCAGGGGTTTCTCGAATATAATATCCTTATAATAGCGCATGGGATCGCTGTCTGCCTGATCACCGATGGGTCGCGGGGGATGAAAAAGGGTTGCCCGTTCCCCCGGGAGGGAGTCGTTCGCGCCCCGATGCCGCTATCCCATCCCAACAGCGGCCTCCTCGGCGGCCACCGGCTCCCGCAGCCAGTCGAGGGCTGCCGCCAGGTGGTCGTCGGTGAAGTAGCGCACGTCTATCCCGGTAAAGCCCACAAAGAGTCCCGGCAGGTGGTTCATCCACTCTTCCCACTTCTCCCCGCCGACGATCGCAATCCGGTCGACCTTCTCCATCCCCGGCCAGTCCTTGAGGTTCTCCCAGTGCCCGTGCGACTTCCAGCCGTGGAAGTTCACGATATGAAAGAGTATCCGGAGGGTCGGGTGGCTTCTCTCCGCCTCCTCAAGCGCCGGGATCAGTGTCCCGTCGTAGCCTTTTGCCGTCATCTCGCCGTCGAACCGGAACCCGACGACGTCTCCCGAACCTGTTGCCATCTTCTCAAGCATGGCGCCCCCTCTCCGGGGCGAATGAGAAAAAGGTTCCGGCCGTCACCCGGCCGGCCCCCCGCATGCTGCTCTCCGTGGGGCTGCCGTACCGGGGAGGGCAACCGCCTTCACCCGGCCGCTCACGCGGTGGGTGGCGGAACCTCGGCCGTCGCCGCCGTCCCGGCACCGAAGGCGTCGCGGAGGTTCGCTTCCTCCGTCTCCGAGAGCGACGTCCGGATGACATGGCCCCCGTACTCTTTGATGGCGTCGACCACCTTGTCCGGCGTCATCTTCTTAACGAGCAGGAAGATCGCGGAGTTGCCCGGCTTGACGTTCTCCGCGACTTCTTTGATGAACCTGTCGTCGATGCCGTAGTCGGAGAAACGCCCGGCGAGTGCCCCGGCGATCGCGCCGATGGCGAGCCCGAAGATCGGCGCGAAGAAGATCAGGCCGATCAGCAGTCCCCAGAAGGCGCCCGAGAGCGCCCCCATGCCGGCCAGGTTGGTGGCCTGCTTGATCTCGGTCTTCCCGTCCCGGTGGTGGACGACGACCACCAGGTCCTCCAGTTCGATGGTGTGCTCCTTTGTCAGGTCGACAAGCCTGTCCCTGACCCTGAACGCGGTTTCTTCGCCATCGTAGGCGATGGCAATCAGATCGCTCATATATCCTCCACTGCAATTGGCATGCAGCCGAAAATATAATTGAGGCTATATATTTCCTGCGGTCGGCCCGGTGCAGGGCGCGGCCTACTCCTCCCGGCCCCCGTTGCCCATCATCTCTCCAATCCACCGGGTCTCCTCCCAGCTCTCGAGGAGGAGCTTCACCGCGATCGTCAGCGGTATGGCGAGGAAAATCCCGACCGCCCCAAGGACGAATCCCCAGAAGACGACGGAGAAGAGGACGACGAACGGCGAGAGGTTGAGTTCCCGCCCGGCCATCCGGGGAAGGACGAGGTTCTCGGCGGCGGCGTCGATGAGGGCGATGACGACGATGACGGTTATAGCCCCTGCCGGCCCGAACTCGATGAGAGCGAGGAGGGTGGGCGGGATCGCGGCTGCAGCGAGGCCGATGTAGGGGACATAGCTCAGGACGAAGGCGATGAACCCCCAGAGCACCGCAAAGTCGACCCCGAGGAGGGTGAGGAAGAGCCCGGTCCCGACGCCGGTGATCAGGTTCACCTTCGTCCTGACCACCACGTAATCGATGAGGATCCGGCCCGACTGCGAGAAGTGCCGGTAGAGTGAGCTCGCCGGTCCCAGGCGCCGCGCGAGGGCAGCCTTGAGCCGCGGCCCCTCAAGGAGAAGAAACCCGATCCCGACGAAGACGAGAAAGATGTCGAAGGTGATGCTCCCGACCTGCCGGGCGAGCCCGGCCGCCTGCTGGATCACGAACCCCTGGTCGACGTAGTCCCATACCGTGAAGCTGCCGGGGTCGATGCCGTAATCGGTGAGGACGGCCGCCTGCGCCTCGAGGCTCGCCTGGTACTGCGGCAGGGATCGGATAAACCCGGTGAAGGCCGCACCGAGGAAGGCGAGCGCCCCGACGAGGATCCCGATGAGTCCCACGACCACCGTACCGGCGGCGATGACCGGGGGCACTCCCCGGCGTCTCAGCCATGTCATGACGGGCGCGGTGATCATGGCGAAGAAGACGGCGACGAGGAACGGGCCGAGGATCGGGGTGGCTACCCGGATCCCCGCGAGCACGATGACGACCGCCGCCCCGACGATAGCGATACGGGCAGGGGGAGGGAGGCTCTCGGCGGTCATATCCACGAGGAAGGTATGGGCGCTCCCGAAAGAAAGAGTTTTCCGGGCGAGGTCTCACTCCCCGGCCTCCGCCGCCCGGATCGCCTCCGTGAGCGACTCCCAGGCGACCGGCGTCGCGAGGAAGATGTTTCCGTGACCGATGGCCTCCGCCGCCCCGGTCCCTTCGAGGCCAGCAAGAAGCCAGGGGTCGACCTCGGCGAGGATGAGCCGGTTTCCCCCGGCCTCGACCTGCCGGGCGTAGCGCTTCAGCATCCGAAAGAGCCCGGTTCCGGCTTCGACCCTCCCCCGGAGAGCGAGGATCACGACGGCGCCCTCTGCCCCTTCCGGGGACGGGAGCGACCGTTCGATCGCCCGGAGGGTAGCGAAATAGACGCTGCCGGAGATCGAGAGTATGGTGAGGCGGCCGCCCGGGAGCCGTTTTGGCGCCGGTTCTTCCCGGAACATCCCCCCGGCCACCGGGATGAGGCGGACCACGGTCGCCTCCCGGGTGGAGGTGACCAGGTAGATGGCAAGCGAGATGAAGACGCCGACGTAGATACTGTACTGGAGCGGCAGGACCTGGGTGGAGACGAAGGTGGCGACCATGGCCCAGCGCCCGGGACGGGAGTATTTCCAGACGCAGGCAATCTCGCGGGGTTGGTACATGAGTTCGATCCCGATGAGAACCAGGATGCCGGCGAGGGCCGGGAGCGGGATCAGTTCCGCGAGCGGTCCCGCGAGGACGACGACCGCCCCGACGAGGGCGCCGGAGATAAGGTTGGCCATCCGGGTTTCTGCCCCTGCGGCGACGTTGAGCGCCGTCGCCGAAAGCGACCCGCTCGCCGGTGCGCATTGGAGGAAGCTACAGAGGATGTTCGTGACCCCCTGTCCCGAGAAGTCCCGGTTCACGTCGGCGATGGTGCCGTCGGGCTCCGGGGTCGTCTCCGTGATCCCGACGGTCATCACGAGCCCGATGATGGCGAGGGCGAGCGCCGGGACGAGGAATCCGGGCGCGAGGGCGAGGTCGGGGGCGGCAGGAACCGGGAGGCCGGCGGGGATGGCGGCGATATCGCCGACGAGCGCGACCTCCGGGAATGCGGCCAGAACGAGGAGGGTTGCGATGATGACCGGGAGGAGGAAGGCGACGGAACGAAGGGGCGGCACCCGCCTGAAGGCGAGGACGAGGGCGATGGTGAGGATGCCGACCGCGAGCGCCTGCGGCTGGATCTCGCCCGTGTGGAGGAGGAGGTCGGGCACGGCGAGGATCCGGATCGCTTCTCCCGGAAGTTCGTAGCCGGTGAGGTTCCCGAGCTGCCCGAGGACGATGAGGAGCGCTGCTCCCGTGACGAACCCGGTGAGGACGGCGTTCGAGACGAACCGGGTCAGGCTGCCCGCCTTGACGAGCCCGAACCCGAGCTGAAAGAGCCCGACAAGGAGCGTCAGGACAAAAAGGCTGGCCGGGATGTCGGCCTCCGGGACCGGGGCGAGGACCGAGTAGATCGAGACCGCGAGGACGTTTGAGAGCATCACCTTGAGGTAGGAGGAGCCGGTGAGGAGCGCCGCGATCGCCGTCGCGAACCCGGCGGTATAGAGGCCGTAAAGCGGGTTGATCCCGGCGACGAGAGCGAACCCCATCACCTGCGGTATGCCGACGAGGGCGGTGGTCGCCCCGGCGACCAGGTCGGCCGGAAAGCTCCTCCTCCAGTTCGGCTCACCGGCGGGCATGCTCGGGGAGGGTGCGGGGCGCGGGATATAGGTTGCCCTGCCGGAGACTGTGGTCTAGCTGATTGTGACCCCGCCTAATCAGGGCGACGCCATAACCAGCTAGACCACCACATCCCGGGGCCCCGCCATTGCCGGAAAAAACACTTTAATGTATTTTTACACATATGTGTATTAATTGAGGTGATACAACATGCCAGGATTTGATGGAACCGGACCGGCCGGCCGCGGCCCGATGACGGGCGGCCGCCGGGGCCGGTGCGTCCTGCCCGGGACGCCGGCGGCGGAAGGCGAATCTTCCACGCCGGTGCTTCGCGGCATCGGCCGGGGCGGTATCCCGTGGGGATGCGGTCGCGGCTTTGGCCGTGGCGGCCGGGCACGCGGTCGGTGGTAACGGCCGGTGCCGGAGCGAAGGCACTATCTGCATGTGGGACGGAGCTCTTCTCCAGAGATGATACCATGAACGAGAGAGAGCCCGGCGAGGGGCGCGGCCGCCGCCAGCGGGGCCGCCCCCGGGTCCGCCGGATCATCGGGGATCGGGGAGCGTTTCGCTGTTTTGGCCCCCTCTGCGGGGGTCCCGACGAGTTTGTCGTCATCCTCCCCGAGGAGGTGGAGACCCTCCGGCTCGTCGACCTCCAGGGACTTGAGCAGGAGGAGGCCGCCGTTGCCCTCGGCGTCTCCAGAAAGACCCTCTGGCGCGACCTCCACGAGGCGCGGGCGAAGGTCGCCGACGCCCTGGTGCACGGGAAGACGATCCGGATCGGCGGGTGCGGCCGCCGGCGGGAGGAGGGGTGTCCGGAAGACGAGGACACCTCCTTCGAACCGTCGCCGAGATGAGGGCATGCGCTCTGCACCTTTTTGAAGCGGTTCAAAACCCGATCCGGCCATGTATGACTAGTTCATCCCCATATCGTGCAGTTGATTGGCGCTTTCATCGAACGACTGGTGGATAATAAAATATTGCACCCGACCGGCTTTGATGCACTCCCTGACTGCACGTTCCCGTTTACTCAGGCTGGCGGCTTTGCCCGTTTTTATCTCAACGAAGACCACGTTCTGCACTTCATCGGCGTCGGACAACCCGTCAAAGACGATGAGATCGACCGGAGTCCCTAAAAACCGTGCATCCTTTGGATTGTAGGGGAAGTCCGGGAAGTAGGGGATGAGGCACTCCGTGACCTTCCCCCGGGTCACCGATTGGCTGCGCCTGACCGCATCGGTGCGGATATTCCCCTCTTCGTCCTGCCTCCACGTTTCAAACAGGATCTTTGCTTTTTCGTCCGAAAGACGCTTGAGTTCCTGCTCTTTCCAGTTTTCAATATCTTCTCGTTCCCTCCGGCGCCAGGACTCGAATATCTCCCGTGCTTTTTGCTCGACCTGACCCTGGATCCTGGAGTATTTGTAAAATAGAACTAAAACAGCAAGAAACAATAAAAGGATGACGCCCCATTCGATCAGATCGATCATAGTATCTTAGGAAAGTCTCACGTGCCGGCAGATAGGCTTTTTCTAACGGATTTCCCTGCAAGGCATTGGATGGACGCTCATTTATAAAACCGCCTTGCGGAACTGCTCCGCAGAACCGACCCTTCAAGTACCGCATCTTCCCATGGGGTACTCGTAAAACATATGGGCCCGGAGGGATTCGAACCCACGACCGCCCGGTTATGAGCCGGGCGCTCTGACCGGACTAAGCTACGGGCCCGAGAATTGTGATGCAGCCGACCTGAATTCAGAAACGGCGCATTTATTTCAGATCTCCGGGATTTTCCCGGAATATCACTGCATATAAATATTGTTCTTTGATCATAAAAACATTGTGCGCGTTCTGCAGGGCGCCTGCATACCCGACAGGCGTAACGTCCGGAAGTCCGCCGTGCAAACCTCCCGGCGGGTCTCCGGCACCTGTAGTATGAGAGACTGCCTGCAGAATGCTCCGAAAAACCCACCTACCGCATCTTCTGGTGCTGCTCTTTCCACTGCATCCAGTTGTTGTAGGCGTTCATATCCCTCTGCTTGAGGATATCCTGGATACTGTTGTCGATCTCGGTGGTCGTCATCCCGCTGTGCGTGCTCCCCTGGATCTGCTGGGTGATCTCGTCCGCCAGCTGCTGGTTTGCTCCGGCGTTCTGCACCGATCTCCTGATCTTGTCAGGGTTGAACTCCTCCTCCTGGTTGTTGGTCTTCCGGACCACGGTCTCCTGCCAGGGCCGGGACTCCATCTGCTGTTGTTCCGCCATTATCATCACCACATCAATACCTGTTCTGCTTTTCTCGAGGCCCGGGTGCCCGTTGCATCCCGGCTCTTTTTCCTGGATAACGGTTTTCCGGGCGCTCCACCCGGCCCCGCTTCGGTTGCAAGCTGCAGCCTGCCGGGCAACAGTGGGACATCGCATACTTATAAGTTGCGGCTGCCGCCCCTCGTGCCCTTCCCGCCGAAGCAATGGATTAACGGCGCCTTCCCGGGTGGCGAAGAACCGAACGAATCTACTGTGTGGGGCATGCACCCGGCGGAACGGCGGGTGCACGAGAAAAGGCGAAGCGTTTTCGAGTTGCGACGAGCCGTAGGGTGCAATGTTCCGGAGAACGACTGTCCGTAGGATGCGATGGCCCGGAGGGTGCGACGTTCCAACGGAATGCGACTGCCCTATGGGCAGGAGTTTGAGCACCGATAGGTGCAAACGGAGCATGAGAAGCCGCCAGGCTTCGAGCCGCGACTGCCGGAATGACAGGAGCGTGAGCACCGTCAGGTGCTCGAGCTCCGGCCCTTACGCCCCCCTCGCCCCCTCCTCGGCGTCCCGGATGGCCGAGAGCACCTCCTCTCTCCTCTCGTCGAGGGCCTCCGCCGTATCCGCCTCGATGTTCAGCCGCACCACCGGCTCGGTGTGGGAGCGGCGGATGTTGAACCACCAGTCGGGATAGGTCACCGTCAACCCGTCGAGCCTGTCGAGGTCCGCGTCGCGGTAGCGCGCCGCAAGCACCGCGAGCACCGCCGCGGGATCGTTCACCTGGAGGTTGATCTCTCCGGTCGAGGGGTAACGGTCCAGCGGCCGGATGAGGTCGGAGAGCGTCCGGCCGCTCGCGGCGAGGATGTTTGCGATCATGACCAGCGTGAGGAGTCCGTTGTCGGCAAACCCCATATCCCGGTAGTAGTAGTGCCCGGAGAGTTCCCCGGCGAACAGCGCGTCCTCCTCCCGCATCAGTGCCTTGATGAAGGCGTGACCGACCCTTGAGCGGACACCCCGGCCCCCGGCCCGATCGATCGCCTCGCGGACCGCCCGGCTTGAGCGGAGGTCGTAGAGGATCGTCGCCCCCGGCTTCTCCTCGAGCAGGAACTCCGCGATGAGCCCGGTCACCAGGTCTTCCCGGACCCGCTCGCCCCGCTCGTCGATGAAACCGCACCGGTCGCCGTCACCGTCGAACGCGACCCCCATGTCGGCACCCTCCGCGACGACCCTGTCCTGCAGTTCCCGGGTGGTCGCGGGGTCGAGCGGGTTTGCGTGGTGGTGGGGGAACCGGCCGTCGGGCTCGAGATACAGCGGCGAAAGGCGCCATGCCGGGACCCGGTCGAAGAGCCGGGGCACCTCCGGCCCGGCCATCCCGTTCCCGGCATCCACGACGACCGTGAGGGGTTTCGGTGCCCGGACGAACCCGGCCACCGTCCCGATGTAGGCGTCCAGCATCTCGATCTCGCGGGACGACCCCCCGGCGCGGGCGACCTCCTCCTCCCCTACCCGGGTCTCGAGGAGCGGCAGGTCGCGGTCGCCGGAGAGGGGGACGGCGTTTTCGCGGGCGAGTTTGAACCCGTTCATCTCCCCCGGGAGGTGGGAGGCGGTCACCATCGCCCCGCCGTCGAACCCCCCGGCAACGACGGCGTAGTTGAGGAGCGGGGTGCTCGCCATCCCGATATCGGCGACCTCCGCCCCGGCTTCGACCGCACCCCTGATGAACGCCCGGGCGAGCGGTACCGAGGATGGCCGCATGTCCCGCCCGACGACGATCCGCTCCGCTGCAAGAAGCGCGACGAAGGCGTTCCCGATCCTCTGCGCAGTCGCTTCGTCGAGTTCGTCCGGGTAGCGCCCCCGGATGTCGTAGGCCCGAAAGATCCCGGCCATTCAAGCCTCCCCCCGGAGCGATGAGATCGCCCGCAGCCGCTCGATAATCCCCGGGAGCACTTCAAGGACGTAGTCGACGTCGTCGTCGGTGTTCGCGTGCCCGAGGGTGAGCCGGAGCGAGCCGTGGGCGTGCTCGGGCGGAAGGCCACAGGCGGTCAGGACGTGTGAGGGGTCGAGCGACGCCGAGGTGCAGGCGCTCCCCGTCGAGGCGGCAACCCCGAGGGCGTCGAGCATGAGAAGGATCGACTCGCCCTCGACGTAGCGGAACGCAACGTTCACGTTGTTCGCCAGCCGTTCGGTCGGGTGACCGTTCAACCGGGTGTCCGGGATCGCGTCCGGGATTCCCCGGATCAGCCGATCGCGCATCGCGGCAATCCGGGCGGCCTTCCCGGGGATATCGGCGGTTGCAAGTTCGATCGCCCGCCCGAGCCCGACGATCCCGGGAACGTTCTCGGTTCCGGCCCGCCGGCCCCGCTCCTGCGCCCCGCCGTGCATGAACGTCGTTATGCGGGTTCCCCGCCGGATGTAGAGCGCTCCCGTCCCCTTCGGGCCGCCGAACTTGTGGGCGGAGATGGCGAGGAGGTCGGCCCCCATCTCGTCCACGTCCACCGGGAAGGCCCCGATCGCCTGGACGGCGTCGGTATGGAACGGGATTGTGTGGTCGTGTGCGACTTCCGCGATCGCCTTGATGGGTTGAATCGTCCCGATCTCGTTGTTCGCGGCCATCACCGAGACGAGGATGGCCGCATCGGTGATCGCCTCATCGACCGCCGCCGGATCGACCCGGCCGTACCCGTCCACCGGGAGGTAGGTGACCCGGTAGCCCTGCTTCTCGAGGCTCTGGCAGGTATGGAGGACGGCGTGGTGCTCGATCGCGGAGGTGACGATATGGTCGCCCTTCTTCTGCCTCACCGCCGCCGCTCCCTTGATCGCCCAGTTGTCGGCCTCCGTCCCGCCCGAGGTGAAGAAGACCTCCTCGGGGCTTGCCCCGATCGCCGCCGCCACGCGTCCCCGTGCTTCCTCCACAGCCTCCTCCGCCTCGCGGGCGAGGGAATAAAGCGACGAAGGGTTCCCGAACCGCTCCGAGAAGTAGGGGAGCATCGCCCGGGCGACCTCCGGCCGCACCGGCGTCGTCGCCGCATGGTCCATGTAGACCGACCGCCTCCGCTCCATCCGGGTCACTTCGCCATCGTCGGCTGGAACCCGCGCATCGTCTCGGCCATCTCCCTCAGGCGCCGGTCCACCAGGTAGTTCACCGTCCCCTCCTCGTAGGTCCCGTCCTCGCGCCGGGTGCCTGCCGGAACACCCGTGAGAACCTCGATCCCCTCGTCGATCGTCCGCACCGGGTAGATCCGGAACTTCCCGGCCTTCGCGGCCTCGACGATCTCCTCTTTCAGCATCAAGTTCTGGACGTTGCTTGCCGGGATCAGCGCCCCCTGGTTCCCGTCGAGCCCTTTGGTCTTGCAGACCTCGAAGAACCCCTCCAGCTTCTCGTTCACGCCCCCGATCGCCTGCACCTCGCCCTTCTGGTTCACCGACCCCGTGACCGCGAGGTATTGCTTCAGCGGAAGCCCCGAGAGCGCCGAGAGGAGGGCGTAGAGCTCGGTGCTCGATGCAGAGTCGCCCTCGATCCCCTCGTAGCTCTGTTCGAAGACGAGCCGGGCCGAGAGGGAAAGCGGCTTATCGTGTGCATAGTTGTTGTTGAGGTAGCCGTTGATGATCAGGACGCCTTTCGTGTGGATCGGCCCGCCGAGCGCAGCCTCCCGCTCGATGTCCACGAGCCCCTCGCGGCCGACCCCGATGCTCGCGGTCACCTTCGACGGCCGGCCGAAGGCGAAGTCCCCGAGTCCGATGACCGAGAGGCCGTTCACCTGGCCGACCTTCTCGCCCTCCGTATCGATGAGGAAGATCCCCCGCCGGATTGCCTCCTCGATCTTTTGCTGGATCAGGTTCGAGCGGTAGATCTTCTCCTCGATCGCCTTCGTGACGTGTTTTCTCTCGATCTGCTCAGTCCCGTCGCTTGCGGCGTAGAAGTTCGCCTCCCGGATGAGGTCCGCGACCGTGGCGAACCGGGTCGAGAGTTTCTGCTTATCCTCGGCGAGGCGCGAACCGTACTCGATCACCCGGGCGATCGCCTCCCGGTCCAGGTGCCGGAGGTTCTCCTCCCGGACGAGGTTGCACATGAAGTCGGCGTATTTTTCGGAGTTTTCGTCGTTCCTTTCCATCACGATGTCGAAGTCGGCCTTGACCTTGAAGAGCTCCTTGAAATCGGGGTCCATCCGGTAGAGGAGCTGGTAGATCATGGGCGTCCCGACGAGTGCCACCTTGATGTCGAGTGGGACGGCCTCGGGCTTGACGGTCTTTGCCGTGATGAATCCCATCCGCTCTCCCGGCTCCTCGATGACGGCTTCCCCGGTCTTTAAGGCCGTCTTGAGCCCGTCCCAGGAGAGGGGGGCGCGCAGGAGGTCTTCGACGTCGAGGATGAGGTGGCCGCCGTTGGCCCGATGGAGCGAACCCGGCCGGATCATCGTGAAGTCGGTCGTAAAGATGCCGAACTGGACCTCCCTCTCGATCTTTCCGAGGAGGTTCTGGTAGGTGGGGTTCTGCTCGAAGACCACCGGTGCGCCTTCGGCGCCGGCGTTATCCACGACGACGTTCACCTCATACTTCCGAAACGGAATCTCACGCATGAGGGCCTGGAACTGGGGCGGGACGCCCTGCTGCTCGGGGACACCGAGGAATATCTGAACGTTCTCGAGGATGTCGTTCTGGACGGCGTCGATGTAATCGGGGACTTCCGCGACGTCGGCATACTTCTCCTTGAGTTCGGTGACGAGGTTGCCTATCGCGTAGAGGGCGATGTCGTGGTTCAGTTTCTTGACCGCCTCGGCCCCCTGCCGCTCGATGTCCTGCACCTGCCGGAGCGTGCTCCGGAGTTCGGCGTTCAAGGCGTCCCGCCTCCGCTGGACCTCCGCCCGCACCTCGTCTGGGAGGTTGATGAACTCCTCCTCGGGGACCGGCCTCCCGTTGATGACCGGGATGGTCAAAAGGCCGATGGGGCTCATCTGGATGGTGAACCCCGCCTCCTGGGCTTTCTGGTTGATCCGGGCGATGAGATCCGTCCTGTTCCCCTGGAGCGCCTGAAGCGTTTCGTCCCGCCGTTTTGCGTACTCCTCGCTCTCGAACGCCCGGGGAAGCGCCTGCCGGGCCTCCTCGATGAATTGCTTCATATCCTCCCTGAACCGGGCCCCCTTTCCGGCCGGGAGGCCGATGGCGTTGGGCTCGTACTGGTTCTCGAAGTTGTGGACATAGATCCAGTCGCTCGCCCGGGGTTTGGTCTTCGCGAGCTCGTCGAGGAAACTCCGGACGGCGGTCCTCCTCCCGGTGCCCTGGGCGCCTGCGGTGTAGACGTTGAACCCGGCCTCCCGGATCTCGAGACCGAACCGCAACGCCCGCAGTGCCCGCTCCTGGCCTATGATCTCTTCCAGCGGCCGCATATCCTCGGTGCTGGCGCACTCCACTTTTCCCGGCTCGTAAACGTTCCGGTACTCTCCGATATCCAAGGGCTGAATCATCAGTCTCACCACAGTTGCTGCAACTACTTCGCAGGATGTCGCTCGCCCTAAAAAAGGTTCCCCGTTCCGGCACCGGATGGTACGATAGGTGGTTTTACTTTCTTTCGCGCATATGTGTAGTACGTTTGTATGCGGCCGATGATATGCACGGAGCCGCAAGGAACAGGAGATATTATGAGGATAGCAATTGCACAGGACGGAAACCGGGTATCCGAACACTTCGGTCACTGCCAGGGGTACGCCATATTCGACGTCGAAGATTCGATCATCTACCGCAGAGACGACCTCGCGAACCCCGGCCACGAACCCGGGCGGCTCCCGGTCTTCCTCGCGGAGCACGGAGTCAACCTGATCATCGCGGGCGGAATGGGGCCGCGGGCTGTCGAGATCTTCCACGAGAATGGTATCAATGTGCTCCTCGGCATCGGTGGAAACGTTGATTATGTCGCACAGGACTATATCGCCGGCCGTCTTTCTCCGGGGAAGAGTTCCTGCCACCACGAAGACGGCGGCGAGTGCGACGGAGCGCACTGAGCATGGCAGCGGTGGTTGACCCCGGGGCATGCACCGGGTGCGAAACGTGCGTGGATGCCTGCCCGGCGGCCGCAATTACCATGGAGGACGGGAAGGCAAAAGTCGACGCCGATCTCTGTGTTGATTGCGGGACCTGCGTGGACGAGTGCCCGGCGGGCGCCATCTCGCTTGAGTGATACGATAGCACCATCCATAGTATTATGCTCATATGAGCAAAAATCACCAGAGGAGTGCATCAGAATGATAGTTGGTATCACAGCACGTGCAGCAGGCACGGACGCCCCGGTCGAGCAGCGGTTCGGCCGGGCACCTTACTTCGTCTTCGTCGATACGGAGACGGGGAAAGTGGAATCGATTGAGAATCCCCTTGTCGACGCTGCGGGCGGGGTCGGACCCCGTGCGGTCCAGATGTTTTCGGAGCACGGCGCGACGGTGGTCATCACCGGCCAGGTCGGCGGGAACGCCGCCCGGGCGCTTGAAGCGGGCGGGATCAAGGCGTACGCCTACCGCGGAAGCGGCAGCGTGGCCGATGCCCTTGCGGAGTATACCGCCGGGAACCTGCAGCCGCTCTCCCTCGCCTGAACCGGGATCCAGCATGAAGATCACGATTGCAAGCGGCAAAGGCGGCACCGGGAAGAGCACGGTGGCGGCGAACCTCGCCTGCACACTCGCCCTCTCCCGTGAGGTGGCGCTCGTCGACTGCGATGTCGAGGAACCGAACCTCCACCTCTTCTTCCCCGCCGCTGCCGTGGACGTGCCGGTGACGACGCCGGTCCCGGAGATCGATCTCGCCCGTTGCACCTTCTGCGGTGAGTGCGGGAAGTTCTGCCGGTTCGGGGCGCTTTCGGTTCTCAAAGACCGCGTCCTCGTCTTCCCGGAACTCTGCCACTCGTGCGGGGGCTGCTCCCTCGTCTGCCCGCAGGGAGCGATCGAGGAAGTCCCGCGCACCGTCGGCCGGGTTGCGTGCTCCTGCCCCCTCCCCTCCCTCACCCTGATCAGCGGGGTTTTAAACGAGGGTGAGGTGCAGGCCCCGGCGGTCATCAGGGCGGCAAAACTGCTCGCGGAAGGGCACCCGCTCACCCTCTACGACGCCTCCCCGGGGATAGCCTGCCCGGTGATCGAGACCCTCGAGGGGAGCGATGTCTGCGTCCTGGTGACGGAGTCAACGCCGTTCGGGCTGCACGATCTCCGCCTCGCGGCCGAGGTGGCGGAGGGGGTCGGCATTCCCGCCGGCGTCGTGATCAACCGCAGCGACGGCCAGGACGAGGCGACCCTCGACTTCTGCCGGGAGCGCGGGCTTCCTATCCTCATGACCATCCCGTTCTCGCGGGAGATCGCCGCAGTCCAGAACCGGGGCGGGCTCATCTGCCGTGACCTTCCCGGGTGGGAGGGGCGGTTCGCCGGCCTCTTCGACGCGATCGTGAAGATTGCGGGGGTGAGCCCGTGATACGGCTCGCGGTCACGAGCGGCAAGGGCGGCACTGGGAAGACGATGGTGGCGGCGGCGCTTGCGGATATCAGCGGAGTGCCGCAGGTCCTTGCCGACTGCGACGTGGATGCCGCGAACCTGGAACTTCTCTTCCGCCCCCGGCGGCTTACGACGGAAGAGTTCCGGGGGCTCGCGGCGGCCCGGATCGACCCGGAGCGGTGCCGCGATTGCGGGATATGCGCGGATCACTGTCGTTTCAGGGCGATCGTGCGCCGCAACGACGCCTGGGAGGTTGATGCGCTGCACTGCGAAGGCTGCGGCGTCTGCACCTATGTCTGCCCCATGGGGGCGGTCTCGATGGAACCCCGTGTCTGCGGCGAGATCTACACCTCGGCGACCGACCGGGGCAATCTCGCCCATGCCCGGCTCTTCCCGGGCTCCGGGAACTCAGGATTGCTCGTCACCGAGGTGAAGAAGCGGGCCGTGAGCCTTGCGGACGGCGCCGACCTGCTTCTTGCGGACGGCCCGCCGGGGATAGGCTGCCCGCTGATCGCGACGGTCAGCGGCATGGACGCGGTCCTCATCGTCACGGAGCCGGGGGTCTCGGCGCTCCACGACCTCGAACGGCTTGTGACGGTCTGCCGGCGGTTCGGCGTCCGGATCTTCGTCGTCATCAACCGGTTCGACCTCGCGGAGGATATCTGCGCAAGGATCGAGGACTACTGCAGGGAGGAGGAGATCCTGGTGGCAGGAAAGATCCCGTTCGATCCGCAGGTGATCGAAGCGGTGCGAGGCGGCCGCCCCGTGACCCGGAGTGAGTCCCCGGCGACGGATGCTCTCCGGGCGCTCCGGGACAGCCTCTTTGCCGAACTCGGGCTTGTATAGCCCACTTTTTTTCTCAGGCTCTCGCGATCACCGTCTGGTGCGAGTTGTGAAGGGCGACCGGTCAACGGACAGATGGGTGTCGGCAGAGGCCATCCCAAAACGTCTCTGCCGGGAGGGGGACACCCCTTCGAAACTCACCGAGTTTCTCAAGCTCCCTTCGGTCGCACCTCCCGGTCCCTCCCCCGCGTGGCGATAGCCGATGGGAAGCGGTTCAGGATCGTGGGCCTTGTTGAAACCCACTTGCTTGCTCCAGATGGCTGCAGTCAGGGGTAACTCAGAGGCTGCGCACGTGCGGTGCTCGTGCTCCGGATGTTGTGTCCATCGCAAGTCCAGGACCCTCGGTCTTCTCCAGCGATGTCCCGTAGGGGCATAGCCTATCGCCACGCACTGCCCGCCCCCCCGGGGCGGGAGGAGCGCGAAGCGCGGGTGGTGGGGGTTACAGAGATCCATTACAACGTGGAGACAGGGGAGACCCCCTCCCCGCCACCCGGAGTGGCGATAGTCACCACGGTCCACTGCCTGAGGACATGCGCGAGAAAAAAGGCCGGCCCGGGGAGAGGCCTGGTGTGGCACCACCCTCCTCAGGGAAAGGATGAAGATCAAAGCAGGGTTTCAACAGAGCCGTAATTTGATACGAGATCGTCCAATTCGTTATGAACGCTCGTAATCGCATTCAGAACCGTGTGAATCTTCAACCATGTGGGACTTTTGGGACGACTTCGACGGTCTGTGACGGCTGCTCGAACTCCTGGGTTTCGCGCAACCCGGGATACCCGGGGGTTGTGGAAAACGTTTCAACGGAGCCGAAAAAAAGGGATTTATTGGTTTAGAACCGGGGTTTTCTGTGCTTCGGGAGGCAGTCCTGGCAATACACGGGTCTGCCTTCGGTCGGCTTGAAGGGGACTTCGCACTCCTTTCCGCAGTCCGAACAAATAGTCTTTGTCATTTCACGGGGGCCGCCGAAGTTCCTCGGACCACCGAAATTTCTGTTTCCTCTGTTATAATCCATTGGATTGCTCATGCAGATAGAACACTGCCTGTAGAGTTGTGATTGGATAGTATATAACGTACTTCACCGGCCCGGGGAGGTGCGGTAAGGGAGGCCGAGGGCGTCCCGGTTTGCTCCCCGGGCCGGGGGCTCTGCAGGGTTATCGGGCATGGGATGGCGATCGAACGGCAGCATTTCCGTCGCGGACTTTTTCGGGTTTGGAATCCAACGGATGGAGAGATGAAGACCCAGATCGAAGAGGCCCAGGAGGGGTCCATCACCCCTCGGATGGAAGCGGTCGCAGCGGCCGAAGGGATCGAGGCCGAAGATCTCCGCTACTCCGTCGCCGTTGGCGAAGCCGTTATCATGACACGAGCAACATGCTCAATCGGCATCGGCCGCGGGTTGAGGACGAAGGTCAACGTCAACCTCGGGACCTCGACCTCCTGGGTTCATCCCGAAGAGGAGGTCGAAAAGGCCAGGATTGCCGGGCTGCACGGCGCGGACACTATTACCGACCTCTCCACCGGCGGCGATATCACAGCGTTCCGGCGTGCGATCTTTGCCGCCACCACTCTCCCGGTCACCACGGTGCCGGTCTACCAGGTCGCTGCCGAGATCGGCATCGATACTATGACCGCAGAGGATATCCTCGCCACCATCAGGCATCAGGCAGAGGAGGGGGTCTCCTCGTTCGTCCTCCACGCCGTCAGCAGGGAGATGATCGACGCCGCCTGGGACGGTGAGCGGATCATGGGGGTCGTCTCGAAGGGCGGATCGATCACCGCCGCCTACATGCTCGTTCACGACGCTGAGAATCCCTTCGTCGAGCACTTCGATGAGATCCTCGCCATCCTCAGGGAACACGACATCGTCCTCTCCCTCGGCAATGCGATGCGGAGCGGGTGCATCCACGATGAGATGGACGAGGCCCAGAAGGGAGAGATGCGCTGGAACGCGCGGCTTGCCGCCTACGCCCATGAACGCGGCGTCCAGACGATCATCGAGGGGCTCGGCGGCCATGTCAGAGCCGACCGGATCCCTGTTTACCTCCGGCGTTACCGGGAGCACTCCCGCGCGCCGCTGTTTGTCGCCGGCCCTCTCCCCACCGACATTGCTGTCGGGTATGACCACATCGCAGGGTGTGTCGGCGCAAGCATCGCAAGCGGCGCAGGCGCCGATTACCTCTGCTATCTCACACCGGCCGAGCACCTCGGCCTCCCGACCCCCGACCAGGTGCGGGAAGGGCTCATCGCTTTTAAGATCGCCGCTCATATCGGCGACTCGATCAAGTACGGCCCGGACGGCGAGGACCTCGCCCTCGCTCGTTCCCGCTCCCGCCTCGACTGGGATGGACAGATCGCCCATGCCATCGACCCGGAAACCGCAAGGGATCTCGCCCCCGAATCAGGGCCATGCACGATGTGCGGGGACTTCTGTGCGGTCGCCCTCATGAAGCGGCTCAGGGAGCAGAGGTGAGGGGGTATCTCCCTCTCCCGCACAGGCTCCCTCCGGAAGGAAAACACATGGTCGCGGGCGGTGCCGCCATCCTTGTTACCGGGGGTCTTCCACGCATCGTGGTCTTGTGGAAAAATACTGGAGATTGCAAAAATTTGTGCTCGCCACCGCGATCCCATTCGCTCCGGATCGGAACGCGGCGGTAATCGTAACGGGTTTCCCTCACCCCCACCGTGCCGTTGAGGGATCCCCAACGTTTATGGGACGGCAGGTGACTCTCTCGCCTGGTGAATGATGATGAATGGTTCCCGGCTGAAGTACAGGGTCGAAGTCCTCAGCGACGACGACGGCATCAAGCGCTACGGCCCGTTCAACGAGCAGAAAGCACGGGAGTTCTTCGAGGTCGAGGAGAGCCTCGGCGGGACCGCCCGGATCGCACGGCTGGAGGAGGGGATCCGGGAGACGTGGAAGGTCATCACCGAATGCGGGGACTGGGGCGACCACGAGGGAGGCCCTCCCGAAGCGAAGAGAGTGGAGGCACAACCGCGATAGGCGGCCCCTGACCGCCGAGATTTCGGGGGCGGTCCCCCGGTCCATCTCGCCGGACCGCTCGCCCGGTCGTGCGTTCTCCTCAAAGTAGTCGAGCAACCTTCCGGCGACCTGCCCGTCGGCTGCACCCGGTGAGCACAAAGCGCATATACTCCAACCCCGATAGCAGGGCGTGGACCTCATCCTGCAGGCATACGACGTGCTCCTCTGGGCCGGGCTCCTGAAGGGGCTCCAGCTGGCCCTCTGGCCTCGCCTCCGCCCGGCACTCGGGGACCATGCCTACCCGGCGGCCTATCCGGCCTCTCTCCTCCTCTTCGCCCTCACGACCTGGTACTGCGGCCTCCTCCGCATCCCGGTCGCCCTCGCCCTCCTCGTCTTTCTGGCCCTCGGGATCTGGGGCATCCGGCGGGGCGATTACCGTCTCCGGGAGATCCGGCCCCTCCTTTCATGGGATGCGGTCTTCCTGGCCGGGTTCCTCTTCGCCCTTTCCGTCCGGTTCGTAAACCCGCCTGTCGGCTACTTCAGCGAGCAGTACATGAACCACGCCTTCCTCGCGAGCGTCATCCGGGAACCCGTGGTGCCGCCGCTCGACCCCTGGTTTGCGGGCGGGCACCTCACCGTCTACTACTACCTCGGCCACTGGCTGATGGGCTGCCTTGCAATCGTCACCGCCGTCCCGTCGGAGGTGGTCTTCAACCTCATCCCGGCCACGGTCTACGGAACGGCGTTTGTTGCGCTCTATGCCCTCGGGCATCTCCTTCTTTCGCGGTGGCGGTGGGTACCGCTCGCAGCCCTCCTCCTTGTTCCCCCGTCGGTCCCCTGGTTCCTCGCTGCGGGCGCCGACCTCTATAACGCGTTGCAGGACACCAACTGGATCGTCACCGGCGCCCGGTTCGAGTTTCCGGCCTTCTCACTCTTCCTCGGGAACGTCCACGCCTTCGAGATGGCCGTGTTCAACCAGGCCTTCCTTCTCCTCCTCCTCGGGTTTGCATGGTGCCGGTGGGGCGGGCTCGATCTCCGGGCGCGTGGGGCCCTCGCCCTCCTCCTGGCCCTCTCCATCGGCTCGATGCCGCTCCTCTCCTCCTGGGACGCCCTCGTCTACGGCCCCATCGTCGCCGCCTTCCTCCTCGTGCTCATCCTCTCCGAGCGGGACCGCTCCACCCTCGCCGCTGCCATCGCGGTCCCTGCGATCGCTTTCCTCATCTATCTCCCCTACTACCTGCACCTCGAACCCGCGGGCATCGGCGGGATCGGGTGGGGGTTTCCGCCCACCGACCCGCCCGTCTTCGTCGCGGTCTGGGGAGGGTTCCTCGCAGTCATCTACGCCGCCGTCGCCCGGGATATCCGGCGGTTTCCCGTTCTCGCCGCTGTCGCCCTTCCGCCCCTCGCCGCCGGCTACGCCGCCCTCGGGATCGCGCTGGTGCCGCTCGCCTACCTCCTCCTGCGGAGGCGTCACGCGTTCCCGGACCTCCTCTGTATCGCCGGTCTTTCGGTGCTCGCCGTCTGCGAGATCTTCTACTTCCAGGAGATGCTCGGCGGGGACTACAGCCGGTTCAACACCATCTTCAAGTTCTACTTCGACGCCTGGATCCTTCTCGGCACGGGCTCCCTCCTCCTCGCCGGGAAGTGGCTTGCAGGACGGCGCCCGGTCCTCCCGGCGGCGGCACGGAAGGGTGCTGCCGTCGCCGCAGCCGCCGCCCTCATCGCCGCCCCGTTCGCCCTCGACGTCGATATCGGCCGGGGCCTTCTCGGGATAGACTACCCACCGGCGGGCTACCGTACCCTCGACGGGCTTGCCTACCTTGAGGCCACGCGGCCCGGGGAGGCCGCGGCGATCGATTATCTCAGGACGCTTCCGGGTGGCCACTGTATTGTGGAGGGGGAGAACGGGGACTACGGCTACTACTCACGGATCTCGTCGTTTTCCGGCATCCCGACGGTCCTCGGGCAGATCGGCCACGAGCTGACCTGGCGGGGGAACGGTGCCTGGTACACCGAGCGTCCGGCGGATATCCGGGCGATATACGAGGATCCCGGGAGCACCGTCGCGCTCATGGAGAAGTACAACGCGACCCTTCTCTACGTCGGCGAGCCCGAGCACGAGCGCTACGACGTCCGGCTGCCGGACAGCGGGCTTCGTCTCGTCTACGACGAAGGCGGGGTCCGGATCTACGAGCGGGGTTGATAACCTTTATCTGTCCCGCCCACGGGATGAGGCTCATGACACGAGCAGTCGCAGTCATGGCATCCGTTTTCATCATCTTCGCTCTGGCGGGCTTTGCCGGGGCGCAGGAGTTGCCGGCCGCCGGAAACCTGACGAACGCCGGGTCGGCGTACGCGGCGGAGTACCGGAACGGCACCTCCGTGACGAGGCTTGCCGGGGAGAACGAGACGCCCAACGTGAGCCTCGAGCCCGTGGCCGGGGGTTTCGTCGCGCCGCTGATGCTCACGGACGCCGGCGACGGCACGGGCAGGCTCTTCGTCGTCGACCAGGTCGGGACGGTCTCGGTCATCGACGGGAACGGCACCCTCCTTGAGGAGCCGTTCCTGGACGTCCGGGATCGCATGGTCGATCTCAACCCCGCGTTCGATGAGCGCGGCCTCCTCTCGATAGCTTTCCACCCCGCCTTCCGGGAGAACGGGCGGGTCTTTGCGTTCTACAGCGCCCCCTTACGGCCGGAGGGGCCCGAGGGCTGGGACTGCACGAACCGCGTATCCGAGTTCCGGCTCGATCCTGCAGGCCCGGACCGGGCGGACATGGCCTCCGAACGGGTCCTCCTGGAGATCGACAAACCGCAGTCCACCCATAACGGTGGGAGCATAGCGTTCAGCCCCCGCGACGGCTACCTCTACGTGCCGCTCGGCGACGGGGGTGGGGCAGGCGACAGCGGGACCGGCCACACCCCGGAGACCGGGAACGCCCAGGACCCGGCGAACATCTACGGCAGTGTGCTCCGGATCGACGTGGACGACATCTCTGCCGGAAACGTCCCGGAGAACGCCACCCGGGCGACAGGGGCGGGGGTCCTCTACGGAGTTCCGGCGGACAACCCGTTTGTTGCAAACGCGAGCATCCCGCCCGAGATCTACGCTTACGGGTTCCGGAACCCGGCGTTCATCTCGTGCGACGCCGAAGGCAACCTGTACGTGGCTGATGCCGGGCAGGATCTCTTCGAAGAGGTCTCGCTCGTCACAGGCGGCGGCAACTACGGCTGGCGCCTCAGGGAGGGAACCCACTGCTTCGACCTCCTGAATTTCCGCACACCTCCCGGGACCTGCGAGGCCGTCGGCCGCCGCGGGGAGCCCCTGATCGGGCCCATCATCGAGGGCGGCCGTGACCTGGGCCCCGTCATCATCGGCGGCAGGGTTTACAACGGCACGGCGCTCCCGGACCTTTCCGGGCACTACGTCTTCGGTTACTGGAACGGCAATTTCGCCGCCGCGGCACCCCCGCCGGGGTGGAACGCATCGGGCTTTCCCGGCTCCGCGGAGAACCTCACGCCCGAAGACGTCGCGATGTGGCGGCTGCAGAGGCTCAACGTGACACCCGCGGAAAGCACGGGTGCCTTCCTCCTCGGGTTCGGTGAAGATGAAGATTCGGAGATCTACGCGCTCACGACCGGTGTCGCCGGACCGGATCCGTCCACCGCGACCGGCAGGGTCTGGAAGATCGTCCCGGCGAATGCCACCGCGCCGTTGCAGACGTAACTTTCGAGGTGCAGAGGAGCCCGCGGCTCCGGCACCGGCCGGGGCAACCTTTATGCCTCCGGGCCCCCCGGTGGGCTCATGGCACGAATAACCGTAGTCATGGCATCCGTCGCGGGGGTGCGGGCGTGACCCCGGAGGTGGTCCGCGCCGCGGAGAGGGTGACGGTCGCGATCGCGGCCGAGAACTTTGCCTTCAGCACGGAGACGATAACGGTCCCCGGGGGTGCGGAGGTGACGGTGAACTTCGACAACCGGGACGCCGGGGTCCCGCACAACGTCGCGGTCTACACGGACTCCTCGGCGACCGCGGCAATCTTCATCGGCGAGATCGTCACCGGCCCAGGCCAGGTGACCTATACCTTCACGGCACCCGAAACCCCGGGGACCTACTTCTTCCGGTGCGATGTCCACCCCTCGATGAACGGCGACTTCGTCGTGGAGTAGAGAAGGGAGCGGCCGGGCAACCCCCTGGACGCATCCCCGGGCTTTGCTGTAACCCTCCCCCAGAGGACGAATCACCTCTGGATTATCCCTGCATTACCGACCTCTATTGGTAACCGGGCGTTATCGGAGGTTGTGGAAAGCATTTCAACAGGGCCCATCCCCGATGATGATAGCGGCGCTTTGGGAACGTCGGCACCAAGCGCGGAGTCCTCTTCGACACCGTCTGGATGGAGAAGGAGATCTAAAGAACGGCGCCCGCGATGATCGCCGCGGCGTAGACGAGCAGCGATGCGTGCATGAGCGGGAGCGCCCGCATCGCCGCGTCCGCGCTCTTCCCCCGGACGACGAGGTAGTTTGCAGCCCCGAGGAGGACGAGCCCCGCGACAAAGCCCGCGAGCGTGACGGGCCCGAGGATGAGACCAAAGACGAGCGCCATACCCGCGTGGACGGCCGAGAAGCCGAGAACCCAGGCGGCCGCGCCCTTCATGCCGTAAAGAACGGGGATCGTCGCCATCCCCCGGGCGCGGTCGTTTACGATATCGGCGATGTCGTTTGCCCCGAGGTGCGCGAGCGTCCAGGGGTAGAAGAAGAGGAAGAAGAGGAGAGCGGTCGCGTCCGGATTCCCGTACACCAGGTAGCCGGCGACGGGGAAGAGGGCGAAGTCCGTCCGCCCGATCACCTGGGCGAGCGGGATCTTCTGGTTGCGTTTTTTCGTCTGGTAGAAGTACTCGACCAGGTATGAGTAGCCCATGATGCCGAGGACGTAGAGGTTGTGCGGCGAAGGAAGGGTTGCGGCGAACACGGCCGCGAGGCCGGCGAGGATGATGAAGAGGGCGAATGCCGCCCTGGGGGAGATCCTCCCCGCCGGTATCGGCCGCTCGCCGAACGGCCGCCAGTAGCGGGTGAGCGAGCCGTTGACGTCCCTCCTGTCGTACTCCCGGTCGACGTAGTCGTTCAGGACGAACCCGGCCTCGAATCCGAGAAGGCCGATCAGCGCCGCCCGGCCGACGAGTTCCCACGAGAACCCGCCGTAGTTCGCGAACGCGAGCGAAAGTCCCGAGCAGAAGAGCAGGGGCCAGACGAAGAAGAAGTGGATGCGGGTCAGGTCGGCAAGCGCCGCGAGGGTCTTTCTCATGATGGTATATAGTGGATTCCACGTCCTGGTTCAAAAAGCGTTGCTGGTCCGGCGGCAGGGTTAAGTCCCAGCCGGTTCACCTCACGACCATGCAGGCCTACCGCTGCTCAATATGCGGGCATATCTACGATGAAAAGACCGGCGATACGGACGCTCCGCCGGGAACCTCGTTTGAAGCCCTCCCCGAAGACTGGCACTGCCCGGTCTGCCTCGCGGAGAAAGGCAGGTTCTCTCCGTTCGTATCGCCTCTCGCGAGGCTCGGGCTCTGAACTCTCCAGGGCGCTAGGCAGAAGCACAACCGGAGAGGACTGCATAAAAAGGTTGAGAGCGTAGAGTACCCTGCTATAGCCCCGAGGTTCGGGAATCGGGGCGGGCGGCGGGAGTTCTCAATGACCGATACCTTACTACCGGGCGTTGCTCTGGCAATCTATGCTCTGGTGAACGCCGCCTCATTCATTGCCTATTACCGCGACAAAAAGTTTGCAAAGAGGAGCGCAAAGAGAACGCCGGAGAAGACGCTCCTCGTCCTCGCCCTGTTCGGGCCGTTCGGGGCGTTTGCCGCGATGCGTGCCTTCCGGCACAAGACACAGAAGGCGAAGTTCCGGCTCGTCCCTGTCTTTCTCTGCCTGCACCTCGTGCTCGCCGCCGCGCTCGTTCTGGGTCTCGTGTAACCTCTCATCAACAGATGAGGGTTTACATGAGGACAAAGTTATAATCAATCCGTTATCCCACCATATCGTATGGCGTACGAGTACGGGGCGCTCTCCCGCCCGCTCGAGGAGGTCTTCGCGGCGCTGCAGGAGGGGCTCATGCGCGAGTACCGTCTGGAGTACCTCCCCGCTCACCGGCGTTCGGCCCGGCGATCGCGGCGGCTCCGGCGGATACGTGGGTGGTGCAGGGCGACCGGCCGCCTGGCGAAGCAGGCGGCTCTTGTGGCGGAGCGCACCCTTCCCCACATCGAGCAGGAGACCGGGCATGCCTTCCGCGGCCCGGACGGGCTTGCCCGGGTTCTGATGGCCCCTTCTACAAAGCAGCTCTTTTCGGAGATACTTGCCGGGTTCCCCGAAGACGCGCTCCCGATCCGTGCAGACGACCTGGCAATGCTCGGGAACTTCGCCGACGACTCCCACGCCCTTGCCCTCATCGGCGACGTCACCCTGCGGCTGAAGGTCCTCCCCGGCGAAGACGTCGGGGCGGCAGGCCTCGCCGCCCTCTGTGACCGGTGGGGTCTTCACGAGAGCCGGATCGGTTCCGGGTTCCGCTGCTCTCCGGACGGCGAGAAACTCGAGCAGGAGAAGGAGACCCTTGCCCGGGCGGTTCTCGGCCTCATCTACATCGAGGGGGGCACCGAAGCGCTCGGGCGTGCAGCGCCGCTCCTCGCGTGCGGCCGGGAGGGGTAGAAGGCCGGTCCCGGAAAAGTATACATACCCGCTCTTCCCATTCCACGACGGGAGACTCTTCCATGGACACCCGTGCCCTCCGCGAGTTCATCAGGCTCGGCCGGTTCCACTTCCTTCTTTCGGGCTTCATCCCGTTCACCGCCGGGGCGCTCCTCGCGTTCCTCCTCGGGGCACGGTTCACCCCGGCGCAGTTCGTCATCGGCTACGCGGCCATGGCGGCGGCGCACCTCTCCGTCCACTACAGCAACGACTACTTCGACGCCGACGCCGACCGGTTCGTTGAGACGACGCCGATATCCGGGGGTAGCGGTGTCCTCGCCGCCAACCCGAACCTGAAACCCGCCGCTTTTTGGGCGGCCGTCGCCCTGATGGCGGTCTCGGTCCTGATCGGGTATTTCTTCGTGACCGCCTACGCCTACCCGGCCGTCTTCCTCGTCTTCGGCATAGCGGGGAACCTCCTCGGCTGGTTCTACACGGCGCCCCCGCTCGCCTTCGCCTACCATAAACTCGGCGAGGTCACGAACATGATCACCTTCGGCCTCCTGATGCCGGGGGCGGGCTACTTCGTTGCGATGGGAACGCTTGATGCCGCCTTCTTTGCCTTCGCCGTTCCGATCTGCCTTTACGGGCTCGTCTTCATCACGAGCGTCGAGATGCCGGATATGGAAGGCGACATCGCCGGAGGGAAGCGGACTCTCGTCGTCCGGAAAGGCCGCATCTTCGCTTTCCGGCTCATCGCCCTCGCGGCGGGGCTGGCGACCGCGTCGCTCACCGTCTTCGCCCTCACCGGCTTCTTCGCTCCCGTGGACTTTTTGCCGGTGGCGCTCGTATCCCTCATCCCGCTCGGGATCGCTCTGTGGGGTTTCTCGCACCGGTGCGCCGGGCGGGCGGGCGCTCTTCCCTACGCCGTCGCGAATATCAAGGGCTACTTCGCCTTCCAGGGGCTTGCCGTCATCTATTTCGCCCTCGTGGCCGTTACGGGCTGACCGGGCCGCACCTCCACCGTCCGGTCGAAGGGGACTTCGAAGGTCGCGACACCGAAGTCGAGGACCCCCGAGCCGCTCACCCGGAGCGTGACCGCCCCGTCCGCGAGGCCCCGGAGGAACGCCTGCACGAGCCCCAGGTTATCGACGGTCACCGGAATGGTGACGGCGGTCTCGCCATTGGGCCGGACTGCAATCCCCTCCTGCTCGGCGTGTGCAAGGAAGACCCGTTGCCCGTCGTCGAAGAAGTAGACGTCGAACGAGACCAGGGCCAGGGTGGCGCCGACGGGATTGGGGTTATCGACGACCAGCCGGAGCGAGAGGTCGATGCTCCCCGGGGTGATGTTCTCGACCGCGACCCCGCTGAGGGTGATGGTCGGTTCCCGGAGCGCGGGAACCACGCAGCCGGCACTGCAGAGCAGGACGGCGATAAGGAGGGTGACGGCGGTGCGCCGCATCCCCCCTGCCGGGATAGAGGTCTGCCACGACATCCCGATCTCTCCCCTTATGAACCGTCCCCATACGAGAGCACCGGCGGGGCGGGCTCATACCTCCTGACGACGATGTTGTCGGCGTAGAAGTGGTGCGGATCGCCCGAACCCCACGCCGAAGACCCGATCAGGGCGAAGTCGTCAAAGACCGTATCGTTCGGCACCGGCGACCCGCCGGCAAACCGCATGGGCGCACTCCCCAGGTACTCGCCGTCCATCCAGGCGTGCCCGGTGGCGTTGTGCGTATCCAGGACGACCCTGACGTGGTACCAGGTATCGGTCTCGGCCCGGACATCGGCAGAAAAGTTCCGGTGATCACCGTCGTAGTGCTGCACGGAGCCGTTCCGGAGGTGGAGGGCATACAATCGGTTGGTCCCGTTCCAGGCCTGGATATAGCCCGAACCGCACCACTTCCCGAACTCGCTGACCTGGAAGTCCCCCTCGATGACGATCGATCCGTGTGAGATGTTCGCGAGGCAGACCCGGTTGTTGGCGAGGTGCCGCAGATCGGGCTCGGAGACGTTGATATCCCCGGCGTATGCACCGTCGCGGACGACCCTCGCCTGAACCCCGGCGCTCGAACCGCAGAACGACCACCGCGAGAGATCTCCCCTCTCGTAGTCCTCGAAGAAGAGGAAGACGGCGTCGGGGTCGCCTGCGTCCCGGGCCTCCGGGTTGCCGTAGAGCATCGTGACCGCCGTCGCGTTCGCCGGGAGGGCGAGCCAGACGCGGGCGTGGGAGCCGGCGCTCGCGTTCTCGATCCAGTAGGGGATGGCGGTCTCGTTCCCGTCCGTAAAGCGGATATCGGCGAAGTCCGGCCGCATCCCCGGGAGATGGGTGGCGTTGAAGGCGACCGCGAGACCGTCGACGCCGGAGGGGTTCTCGACCGAGACCGCCTGCCGGTGAGCGAACACCCCGGCGGTATCGCCCAACCAGTACCGCGGGGTCACGTCCGCGGGCGTAACGGGGACGGCGGCGTGCGGGATCTCTGCAGCCGCCCCGGCACCGGCGGCGAGGAGCAGCGCAACGATCCCTCCGACGAGAACGATCCAGGCGTTATCCATGGTGTCGCCCCCATGCAACCCGCCCCTATATCCATCTAGCGGCCCGCCGCACCCCAACGCTGATGCTCCGTGGGAGAGCACGGATTAGTGCCGTGAACGACACCATCGCGATCATCGGGGGAGGCCCCGCCGGGCTCTTCTGCGCCCTGCAGGCCGCTGGGGAGGGACGGAGCATCATCGTCTTCGAGAAGAAGCCCGCTCCGGGGCGAAAACTCCTGGTTGCCGGGTCGGGGCAGTGCAACATCACCCACGACGGCGAAATTGCCGGTTTTCTCTCGCACTACGGCGACCACGGGGCGTTTCTCCGGCCCGCCCTCATGAACTTCACGAACCGGGATCTCGTCGCCTTTTTCTCCGACCGGGGGCTCACGATGAAGGCCGAGCCCGGGGGTAAGGTCTTCCCGGAGACACGGAGGTCCGCCGATGTCCTCGCCGTCCTCCTCGCGGAGTGCGCCGCCCGCGGAGTGGAGATCCGGTGCAGTGAGGCCGTCAGGGCAGTTGAGCGCGACGCCGACGGATTCCTCGTCCGGACCGAGAAGGCGGCCGTCCGGGCCGGTGTCCTCGTCATCGCCACCGGCGGGGCCTCCTACCCCGCCACCGGCTCGACCGGGGACGGCTACGCCTTCGCCCGGGCCCTCGGCCAGCCGACAACAGAGGTTGCCCCGGCGCTCACTCCGGTCTACGTCGCGGACTACCCGTTCGCCGACCTTGCCGGGATCTCCTTTCAGAACCTCACCCTGGCCGTCTACCGGGACGGGAAGCGGGTCGGCCGGCACACCGGTGACCTCCTGTTGACGCACACCGGGCTCTCGGGCCCGGGCATACTCGATCTCTCCCGCTCCATCCTCCCGGGAGACGTCCTCCGGGTCACGTTCCTGCCGGAGACGAACATGGAGGCGGTGCGAAACCGCCTCACCGAAGCGGTCGCGGCGGGCGGGACCCGGCAGGTCAAGACCGTCCTCTGCGATCTCGTCCTTCCCGAACGGTTCGTCCGGCGGCTGCTCGATTGTACCGGGGTCCCGCCGGGAGAGACCTGCGCCCGGCTCACGAAGAAGGCCCGGAACGCGCTCGCCGGATCCCTCGCGGAGTTCCCGTTCAGGGTGGCCCGCCTCGGCGGGTTCGACGAAGCGATGGTGACGAGGGGCGGCGTCGCCCTCGAGGGGATCGACAAAAAGACGATGGCGTCCAGGATCGTTCCAGGCCTCTACTGCATCGGCGAGGTGCTCGATATCGACGGCGATACCGGGGGCTACAACCTCCAGGCCGCGTTCTCCACCGCAGCCCTCGCCGCCCGGCATATCGCCGGCCTTCACACACTCCGGTGACCCGCCAATCCCCGGAACTCTTTTTGCGCCGGTTCCTCTTCTCGATCACATGTGGAGCTCCATCTCCCTTTGGATGCGCCCCCGGATTCCCTTTCTCGATAATACCCCGAAAAATCATATATTCGAGACGCACGCGTCTCCCATCAAAATAGAAGCTCTAATATAGCAACACGTGCATTAAAATATATTGAGTCGGTAACGTGGTTTGGAGCATTCTTAACGCGATTCTTCTCCTCTCAGTTCTCATCCCCCAGGGGCACCTGATCTACGACGGCGGAGGGGCCGATCCCGGGCTCAGCACTGCCCGGGAGGTCTCGGTAGGCGAGATCGGCCTCCTTTCCGCATCTCCCGACGCCCTCCGGGAATCTTCCCGCGACGCACTCCTCGACCGGGTGGGCCGGACGACGTTTGCCTGCGTCGACGGCTCCCCCCGCCTCTTCCCGGTGGGCCTCAACGCGACCCTTGCTTATGGGGTAGGGGACTGCACCGATCTTGCGCTCCTTCGTGCGGAGGTCCTTCGCCGGAACGGGATCGCCGCCCGGCCGGTCCACGGCATCATGGTCTGGGATGCGGAGACGTTCCGTACCGATGCCCTCCACGTGGAGGTCTTCGGGAAGGGCGTTGCCGTCCACGACTGGGTCGAACTCGGTGACGGCCGGACGATGGGCGCCTACGAAGGAGATCCCGGGGTCCGATGCGTCAAGACCGGGGACGGGGTCTGTTTCCAGCCGGTCTTCGAGGTTCTGGGCTACCTCTGAACGTTGTCTGGCCCCGTGTAGGAATGTTCAATACCAGCCGCGTCAAACGAGGCGGTATGAGCTTACTCACAGGGCTCCTCGCTCTGATCCTGGTGGTCATCATCGCGGTCGTCCTCTACAAGGTCGTGAAAAGCGTGACCGGCCTCATCATCAACGCCGTCGTGGGCGTGATCCTGCTCTGGCTCATCAATCTCCTCAACCTGATGAGCCTGTTCGGCCGGCCCGACATCCCGATCAACATCATCACCGTCCTGATCTGCGCGATCGGCGGGATCTTCGGCGTCCTCATTACGGTGGTCCTCCACCTCCTCGGAATACCGCTGACGCTCTGAGGAGGACCTACACGGCCGGAGCGGCAACCCCCGCGATCGTCCGGGCAAACTCGTCGATCGCCGGGCCGAACCGCCCGGCGTCGACCTCGCTCTCCAGCGTCGCAACCGACGAGACGAACCGCATCCCTTTTGCTTCGAGGTTCTTTTTCACGATCGCGACGACGTTCTCCGCCCCGGAACCCCCCATCTCCACGAGCACCGAGAAGGGTTTTCCCGCGGCGTTCGTGACCTCCGAGAGGTACTCGTTGATGTAGGGCGGGACCTTCTGCATCCAGACGGGGGTTGCGACGACCAGGAAGTCGACGTCTGAGAGATCCGTCTGCACCGGGCGTATCGCCGCCCGCATCCCGAGCACCGCCATCATGCCCTTCCGAAACATCCCCACCTCGGATACCGGTTCGATCGTTGCAAGTCTGCCGCCGATGCGTTTCGCGAGCGCCGTCGCCACCTTCTCCGTATGCCCCTGCCAGGAGTAGTACGCAATGAGGATCATCACCATCACTCCGGGCGGTCATACACCCTCCTCACATATAGAAACAGCGGGGTGCGGAACCCTCATATTCTTCGCGCCCATATTCTCAGGGCATGCAGGAGTACGGCCCCGATATCGTCGGCGAGGTCCGGTTCGCCCGCCAGGACGGCGGCTACTACGTACAGCTCTACGACCGGGACGGAAATCCCGTCGGAAAGACCGGGCTCTGGAGGACCGAGGCGAAGGCGAAAGAGGCGGCCCGGCGGCTCGTGGAAAAGATGGGCGGGGAGTAGAACCCCTCACCGGGTCTCCGGGTGCGCCTCCGCGTAGCGGACGAGGCCGGCGATGCACCGGTTGTGCGGCGTTGCGATGCCGTGGCGTTCCCCGAGGGCCGCGATATGCCCGTTGAGAAGGTCGATCTCCGTCCGGCGGCCCTGCCGGAGGTCGTAGTACATGGATGGGTAGACCGCGGCGAAGTCGGGCACCTGCACCGAAAAGAGGTGGGCGAGGTAGTCGTCGGCGGTCGCCCAGGGGAGCCGCACCCCTTCGGCACCGGCGACGGCGAAGGTCTCGCGGACGAGGCCGTCGACGATCTCCCGGATCCCGGCGTCGGCGGCGACCCCGACCGGCGAGCGGAGGAGGGCGCAGATCGGGTTCACCGCGATGTTCAGGAGGGCTTTCGCCCATTTTCCGGAGCGGATATCGTTGTCGGCCTCGACCGGGATGCCGGCGGACCGGACGATGCCGATCAGGCGGTCGAGTGCCGCACCGCCGCCGTTGCCGGACCAGACCCCGAGGTGCATCGGGGCGCTCTCGCTCAAGACCCGGACGTGTCCCGGGCCCATGACCGAGAAGTTCGTCGTCACGGTCCCGCCGATGACGGTGTCGGTGTAGCGGGCGATGACCTCCTCGTTCCCGATGCCGTTCTGGAGGCTTGCCGTCGGCCGGCCCCGGATCACCGCGGCGTACTCCTCGCAGATCGCCCGGGTGTCGGTGCCCTTCGCGGTGATGATGACGAAGTCAATCGCAGGCGGGACCTCCTGCGACCCGGAGACACAGGCAATCCCATCGATGGTACCGTTCCCCCAGGCCCCTTCCATCACGAGGCCGCGCTCCTGGACTGCACCGGCATGCACCGGGCGGCAGGCTGCATAAACCGTCGCGACGCTCTCCAGCTTTCCGGCGAGCGAGAGGCCGACCGCCCCTGCGCCGAGGATCAGGATGACCGGACGTTGTAGTGCTTTCATCTGCTCGTAGCCCCTGTTGGGGCTGGAAGGTGATAACGATGTGCCATCACGGTGGAAGTTGCAAACCCGGGGCCCGGAGCGCCCGTGCTCCCGGTAGCGAACGTTTTTCGTCCCGGGTGCCGAGAACCGTACCTGATGAAGCACGTCACGAAGGCCGACGGCAGCCTGCAGCCGTTCGACCGGGGGAAGGTGCGGCGGACGCTCCGGAATATGGGCATCGGTGCGGAGGATGCTGACCGGATCGCCGGGGAGATCGAGGGGTCGGTGCCGGACGGGGTGAAGACCAAAGCGGTCCTCCGGATGATCCGCACCCGGGCAAAGGCCGTTCGCCCCGCCGTGGCGCACCGGACCAACCTCCGCAGAGCGCTTGGCCTTCTGCGCTCCAAACCGGATTTCGAGGAGTTCGTGCGGGTCCTCCTCCGGGAACACGGCTACCGGGTGGAGACCGGGTGCATCCTCGCCGGGCGGTGCGGGGAGCACGAGGTGGACGCCATCGCGCAAAAAGACGGCACCACCGTCTTTGTCGAGGTGAAGCACCACGCGAGCCACCACCGGGTGACCGGCCTCGACGAAGGGCGGATCGCAAGGGCAATCGTCGAGGACCTCCAGGAGGGGTTCCGGTCCGGGCGGTGCACCGTCTCGATCGACGGAGCCCTGATCGTCTGCAACACCAAACTATCGGAGCATGCGAAGCGCTACGCGGCCTGCCGGGGGATCGGGCATATCGGGTGGGACTACCCGGAGGAGCAGAACCTCCGGGCGATGATCGAGAAGACGCAATCCTATCCGGTTACGATCGTTACCGGGGTGGGCAGGTCTGTCTCGGCCAGACTGGCTGCTGCCGGGGTCGTCACGGCAAAGCAGGTCGCCTACGGCGACGCCGCGGCCATTGCCCGGGACGCTGCCATCCCCCTCAAGGAGGTGCTGCTGATCGCTAACCGGGCGCGTGCCATCCTTGAGGCGTGAGATCAGGCGATCGCCTGGAACTGCTCCTCGGTCGGGTTGATGAGGACTATCTCGGGCCGGCAGTTGAACCGGAGGTCCACTCCCGCAAAACTCGCGCTGCAGACCCCGCGGGAGATGTAGGTCGGCGTCCCGTTCGTCTCGAACATACCTGCAAGCTCGACGACCCCGAAATCGTTTAACTGCGCAACGACCGGGAAGAGGAACTGGCCGCCGTGGGTGTGGCCCGCGAGGATGAGGTCGGCGTCCCAGTCTGCCCGGCAGGAAGGTTCGTGGACGAGGTAGACGGTGAATGGGTCCGTCGCCGGCACGTCGGGCGGGTCCGCCATCCCGGCCCACCCGTCGTCGACGCCGACGATGACGATCTCTTCATCCCCGACGGGAACCCGGGCATAGTCGTTCCTGAGGACATGGACGCCGTTCTCCTCCAGCGCCGCGGTGAGATCGTCGGCGAACGCGGTATCGGCGGAACCGTCGTTCAAGGCGGAGACGTCGTAGCCGTCGGCGGTGTCCACGGCCGACGCCGAGGTGGCAAGCGTCCTCTCGATGCCTGTCGGGCCGTCGATCCCCACCCGGTAGTCGTGGTTCCCGAGCACGGCGTAGGCCGGTGCGTCGAGTGACCGCCACACCGCCTGCGAGGCGAAGTCTTCTTCCCTGCCGGTGACGAAGTCGCCGCCTATCAGGACGAGCGAGGGGTTTAAGCGGTTGACCTCGCGGATCACCTCCCGGACGTGGTCGATGTTGGACGCCCTGATATGGGGGTCGGTGATATAGACGACGCCTTCGGGCGCCCCGTCGATCGTAAGGACGGTCACCTCGACGGCCCGTGCCTCCCAGGCCATGTAGCCGGTCATGGAAGGAAGCAGGAGAAGCATGAATAATGCCATATGTCGTGCGCTGGGGGCCTTCAGGATCACTGCATTTTATTCGATCTTTAAAATATAAATATGATCCGCAGGATCGATGCCGGGCGAGTCAGCGGCTGCGAGCCATATCGACCGGATCGGCCACGATCTCGGCTGGCTCCGTTCCGGAGGACGGGTCGGCGAAGAACCGGATAAAGCGATGCACCTCGCCCCTCGCGAGGGCGGTAGCGGCGATTACGGCGACGATAGTCCCCCCGACGAGGTCAACGATGAGGTCCATCATGGTGTCGGCGTTCCCGTGCTGGAGGCCCGTATCGAAGGCCTGGTCGACCACAAACTCGTAGATCTCCCATACCGCCCCCGCCGCGAGTGTCGAAACCAGGATGAAGACGACGATCGCCTCCCTCGTCAGCCGGACGTCCCCCTGGTGCTCGGCGAGGACCGCGAGGAAGAAGGCGATGACTGCAACAGTGATCGAGGAGACGAGGTGGGTCAGTTTGTCGTAGTAGGGCGCGAAGAGGATGTAATACTCCCCGACATGGCCCATGACGTGGAGGTAGAGGGAGACCGCGACGAGGAGGTTGACCTCCCAGGGCAGGCAGAGGCGTATGTTCCTCGTCATGAGGGACGGTGCCATCGTCAGGAGGAAGGCGACGCCTGCCGAGAGCCCGAGGAAGAACTCGCCTGCCGTGATGCTGGAGGCTGCGCTCAGGAGGATGAGTCCCTGGATGAAGTAGGTGAGGTAGATCCCGCGGGACGGGTCCGGGCATGCCATAAGTACGTTGAGTAGGTAGTCCCGGCAACATACATAACCGTCCCGGTGACGATCTCCGGGACAGTACTTCGCGGCATCGCGTGAGACTGCACCGTTATCCGGATACCGTTCACGCGAAGAACGAGGTCCGTGCAGGTTCTGGCGGCTCCTCTTCGCATTTTCGCGCAAGACCATGTGTCCCTGGAGCCGGGTGATCGTCCGGGCCACCGGGACGGGGCCGCCGCCCGCTCCGGTCGCCATCAAGCCTCCGGGAGAATATTTGATAAGCTAGCAGTTGTATAAATTGGACACACAAAAGGCCAACTACGCTGGAACATGGGGTTGATGAACTGACGGATCCTGCAAAGCGCAAACCCGAGTCCAAAGGAGAGGAAGCGGGGGAGGAGATTATCCGCGTACGCCTGCCGAACAAGAAGAACCGGGAGATGTTCGCAAGCGCCGAACTGATGCTGGGCGCAAACCATATCAAAATCCGCTGCTTCGACGGGGTGACGCGCACCGGGCGGATCAAGGGTAAGATCAAGAAGAAGGTCTGGATACGGGAAGGGGACGTTCTGGTCGTCGTGCCCTGGAGTTTCCAGGACGAGAAGTGCGACATCGTCTACCGCTACACGAGACCCCAGGTGGAGTGGCTCCGGAAGAACCGGTATCTCTGATACTCTTTTTACAACGCATCTCTCATACGGCAGAAGCAGTGCGAAGAGCGGGCGGGCATCCTCTTCTGCGTGGGTGCCGGATTCAAAAAAGATTAGATGTCGTAGATTTTGATCCTGTACTCTTTTATGACGAGTTTGTTTACCCCCAGCAGGGTATGGGTACCGCTCGGGCCGATGCCGGTCAGGTAGTTGTCCCACGCCACGGTAAGGTCGTTGTCGCCATCCGGTGTATACGTCACCGTGACGTCGTTGGGAGAGGTGTAGACCTGTGTGTCGACGTTCTCCAGGCTCATCCTCACCGCCCCCATCCCTGATTTCGCCATCAGGTCGTCGGTGCTGATGTTCATGATGTATATGACGAACGTTCCCGTGGGCCCGTCATAGAACCACCGGGGCTCGGCAAGCATCGCCGAACCCGCCGACCCTTCCTGGCACGTCATCACCGCTCCGTTCTCAAGGGTGATCACCTCGGTGCTGCGGTCGGAGCGGTAGATCAGGGCGCCAAGTGAGTAGTCCTGCTGAAGCGAGGGGGTGCCGTTCGTGACGTTGATAAAGCCCCCGTAATCGCCGGAGTTGATCACCTCGAGCGTTCCCCCGCTCACCTGGAGCGACGTCTCCTTGTAGGGCACGTTCTTGTAGCAGAGGCTCTTCATGTCGTTCTGGATGACGATCATCGCCCGCTCCATGTTCTTCACGTCGGTGTTGCTCTGCTCCTTGAGGAGCACCGGGTAGCCGTAGAGCGTGACCAGGCCGATGCCGCTGATGACGATCCCGAGGATCAGGACAAACCCGACCGCCTCGGAGACCGCCTTCTCATTTATCTTCATGAAGATTCGCCTCTCCTAAAACCCTTTTGAGTCATACTGGATCATGTTCCATCCCGCGCCGGTGGTGTTGCCGGAAACACCCTTCGTTGCCCCGATACCGGCGATGGCGACCCGGCTCTGGATGTTCCCGCCCTGCACCAGGATCGCCTGGCTCGCTCCCGTCATCCCCACGTCGACGAAGTAGCCCTTTCCGGCCACGTCGTCGGGGATATCGAACTTCGTGGCGATCGTCCCGTTGCCGGGCGCGATCACGTAAAGATCCACAATCCGGGTGCTCACCCCGTTCCCGATATCCACGAAGGCGTGGTAGCGGAGCGTGTCCGCCGGCCCCTCCATGAATACGGCGTTGACGGTGAACATCATGACGACCATCAGCAGGAGCAGCACGCCGCTGACGATGACATACTCCATCAGCCTGGTTACGCCCTCCTCGTTCACCGGTTCAGTAATACACGGTCTCATCGTACTCCGTCACCCCGTTGTAGTAGTGGATGGTCACCGGGCGGAGCATGCGCCCGGAGATGTCCTGTGGATCGCCCACCGTGAAGCCGACGACGGCATTCTTCCGCGCAAGTGATATCTCGATTATGTCTTTGCGAATCGCGTCGCCGTCGAAGTTCATGGTGCCAAATCGGTCAATGTAGTCGAAGATCTCCGACCGCAGGTCCCGGATGTCGTTCTTCGGGAACTCGAGCACCCCTTCGGCGGTCGTCTGCCCGACGAGCGCCGACTGGTTGATGATCAGCGCGAGGAAGAACAGCGCCAGGGCGGTCAGAAGGCCCATCAGCACGATCCACTGGCCGTCTTCGTTCATGCACGCCATAACAGCACCTCCACGAGGACGGCTTGTGTTCTTGATCCATCATAGGTTCCTGGATTGATCCTGTAATCCAGCTGCACCCACCGTGTCACCCGCACGGCGGATTCCCTTCCCGTCCAGGTGTTGTCGGGTTCAACGAACAGATGCTCTTTAATCACATTCGAACTTGCCTCCCGATAGGTGACGTTTGCGCTCATGTGCAGGTCATCAGTATCACTAGCCGTCATGTTGCAGTAGTCCAGGAACATGCCCTCAAAATCGGCACTATCACCTGCGCTGATGAATCTCTCCAGATCACTCTCCGTCCCCTCCCTATCCGGCGTATCCATCATCGCAAGCACGTCGCTCCCGAGCTGCTCGAGCTGCATGTCCGGGATATGGGTATCCCCCGGGGTGTAGACGCTCGTCGTGCTGATGACGATGTACGCGGTGAGGAGCATGATGACCCCGGCCGCGACGCCCTCCATCGTGTAGAGCTGTCCTCCATCGTTCACCATATCGCCACCTCCAGGACGCCGGTCGAGAGAGCGGGGATGGTGACGTTTGCCGGGTTGTAGTCGTAGTGGTGGATGCCGGTGATGTTGGTCCGCGAGGGGGTGTCCCCGAAATTAAACCGGATATCCAGAATGCTGTTCTGGTCCAGGGTGAAGACTGAGGTGGCCGCCGGTTTCAGCACGAGAGAGATGTTGTTGAAGACCTTTTCGTCCGGCCTGAGCGAGTGCAGGGTCGGAGTACCATCAATATGCAGGGTGTAGAGGTTCGAATCTACCGTGCCGTACGAGAACGGAATCTTGGTAAACTGCGGGATCGGCCTCGTCGGATCCATCTTCCAGAACGTCACGGTCCGGAGTGTGGCATTATCGACCAATGGATCGGTCCTGTTCAGGTACGCGCCGAAGTCCGTAATCGTCACGTTCACCGGCTCGGTCCTCGGGTCGATCCGGTAGGCCGCCCCGATGGTCGGGTCGAGCAACTTGCTGAAGTTGAGCCGGACGATGAACTCCTGGTCCGAGGAGGGTGCCGTGTACTGCGGCGCGAAACTATCATTGATCACTGCGATCCCCGGCTCCTTGATCTTCACCACCCGGCGGATGTAACCGTAGCCGCCGAGAGGGAGGGGGTCGCCGGTCTGCTCGAGATCGCTACCGCTCTTAAGCGAGATATTATAGGAGTAGGGGATGTCGCCGAAGATCGCCTTGCCGCGATAGTCTTCCTCGGTGAAGAACGTATCGTTGAAGAAGGCATCAACCTTCGTCGAGAGGAGGATGTTCGGGGTCTCCTTCGAGACCGCGAGCCCCATTCGCTCGATCTCGTCCTTATAGGCCCCGGTCTTCATCTCCCATGGCGGGTACACCGGCCAGCCGGGATCCTCCACCAGGATCACCCCTGTCCGGTAGGCGACCGCGTCGTAGTCGATGCCGCTGCTCTCGAGACCCGCAAGCAGCCCCGGCACCATGCTCACCACCATGATCAGGGCGAGCATGAAGATCGTGAACCCCGCAAGGAAGTCAAGCGACATCGCGGCGTCGTCGGTAACCGGCCTTATGCGACCACCTCCCCGGTATCCGCCCGGAACGCGAGGCTCTCCATCCCGGCATCCGAACGAACGGTGACGGTGTAGATCTCCTCGGCGAGCGCGATATCGACCGTATCCGCATCGAGCGCCGCCATCACCGGCCGGAGCACCCCTTCCTGCATCGCGAGGAGTTCCTCAGGGGAGAGGATCTCGGTCATATTCACCTCCTCGTCGGGCAGGGGGGCACGGAGCGAGATCTCCCTCCAGCCCATGGCACCGAACGTGAGCCAGCGCACTTCCTCGCCGTCCGCAAGACCGAGCGCCCAGGATGCGGCCCGGCCGTCAGAGTCCACGCCGGCCCCGAGCACCTGGTGCACCGATGTGCTGGTGACGTTCAGGCCGCCTTCGGCCCCGAGCAGATCCAGCTCCGCGAGAGCCTCGGTGAGGGTGCAGGCTTCCGACGGTTCCGGCTGGTCGATGGGGGTTATGCCGCCGCCCGTGGCGGTTCCGCCGTCCGATGGCGGTGAAGACGCACCGAGACAACCGCACGTCGTGCAGAGGATACAGATTACGGCAAGCAGGGCCAGAACGCCCCCGGGAACTCTCATGTAAAGCAGGTATTATACACGAAGCCATATAAATAACCACCTCTCTTGTATCTTCAAAGATCTGCCGTTATAATAGGATATTGGAAATGTGCAGGCCACATGCGGCAAAAATATTTCATCTGGTGTCCGGGCTCGCCGGACAGGGCGGTTCCGCCCTTATATGCCGGAGGGCGGGCCCGCGAGTTCCGGCCCGCTATCGTAACATTTATCCGTATGTTCGTAACAATCTCTCATGCAAGGAAAGCATATGTGTAACACCACGCCCCCCGGTACGCCGGGAGAAGCACACGACCGGTTCGCCGAAGCGGCCGCCTTCCACGGTCACGTCTGCCCCGGCCTCGCGACGGGCTACCGGGCGGCAGAGATCGCCCTCTCACGGCTTTGCTCCGGCCGGTCGGAGGACGAGGAACTCGTCACCATCGCCGAGACCGACGCCTGCGGCGTCGACGCCATCCAGGTTCTCACCGGCTGCACCGCCGGAAAGGGAAACCTCCTCTTCAAGGACCACGGCAAGCACGCATTCACGTTCATCAACCGAAGAACCGGGGCGGCGGTCCGCGTGGCGGCAAACCCGTCGTTCGACGTCGACTCGCTCGACCCCGATCTCGCGCCGCTCCGGGCGCGGGTGATGCAGGGACAGGCAACCGATGCGGAGCAGGCCGAGTTCCACGAGCGGGCGAACCGCATCGTCGAGGCTATCCTGGAGGCGCCCGCCGAGGACCTCTTCATCATCCGGGAGGTCGATATCGAGATCCCGGAGCGGGCCCGGATCTTTTCGTCGGTTCCATGCGCAAAGTGCGGCGAAATGACCGCCGAATCCCGCGTCAGGGTCGAGGACGGGAAGTTCGTCTGCTACGCCTGCTCGGAAGAGTACTCCCGGCGCGGTTGAGGGCAGCCTCCCCTCACCGCACTATTTTTGCTATCGGGATCTCGAGAATATCTTCAGCACCCGCGGCTTTGAGCGGCGGAATGAGGCCGTTTACGAGTCCTTTCTGCACCACCGTCTGGATGCTGAAGTAGTCTATGCCGTGCAGCCTGCCGACGGTGGGCTTCTTCATCGCGGGGAGGACCTCGATGACGCGGTCGAGTGCGCTCGAGGGCACGTTCATCGTCAGGAGCACCTGGTGACGCGCCTCGATCACCCCGAGGAGGAGGGTTATAATCTCCTCGATCTCGCGGCGCTTCTCCGGATCGTGGAGGGATTCGCGATTCGCGAGGAGGGCGGTGTGCGACTCCATGATCTGCCCGACGATCTTGAGCCCGTTCTTCTTGAGCGTGCTCCCCGTCTCGGTGAGGTCGACGACGACGTCCATGAGGTCGGGAACCTTCGCCTCCGAGGCACCGTAGGAGGGAAAGAGCCTGACCGGGACCCCGAGGTCCGCAAAGAACCGCTCCGTAATCCGGGGGTACTCGGTCGTCACCCGGCTGCCCGGGCGGATGGCGGTGACGTTCTCGATCGGTTCGTCGCGGTGGACCGCGACCACGATCTTCACGTTCCCGTCGCCGGTTTTGCTGTAAGAGAGGTTTGCAACCTCCACGACGTCGGCACCGCTCTCCTGCACCCAGTCGAGCCCCGATATCCCGAGGTCGAAGTAGCCCATCTGGACGTAGAGCGGGATCTCCTGCGGCCGGAGGATCTTCACCTTCCCGACCCTCGGATCGTTGATCCGGGGGTTGTAGTCGCGGTCTGTCCGCCTGACCTCGAGGTCCGCCTCCTTGAAGAGCTGGAGCGTCTGCGCTTCAAGGCTCCCCTTGGGGAGAGCAATCGTGATCATAAGAGGTGATCGGGCAGAAAAAGAATTAAAGGTGGTGATCCGGATTTTTAGTCGATGGTGTGGATGACGAGCCCCGAGAGGAGTTTCGGCTCGAACCAGGTGGACTTCGGGGGCATGACCCCGTCCGCATCGGCGATCGCGAGCACCGTCTCGATCGGCACCGGCTGCATCGCTACCGCGAAGGCGTATTTGCCGGCGTCCACGAGTTGTTCGAGTCCGCTGAGGGGTTGTGCCCCGCCCATGTAGTGGAGCCGGGGATCGCCCCGGGGATCGGAGATCCCGAGCATCCCTTCAAGGACGTCTTTCTGGAGGACCGAGACGTCGAGCGACCCGATCAGGTCGGCCGGGTCTGCGACCGGCCGGGAGACCTCGTACCAGGTCCCCTCCAGGTAGAAATGCATGACGTGTACCGGCCCATCCCGGGCCGCGAGCGGCTGGATCTGGTAACCGGCCGCGTCGACCTTCCCGTAGGGGCGGACGGTCCAGCCCGCCGTTAAGAGCGCATCGATGAGCCCCGGAAGGGTGTAGCCGCCGAGGTCGGTGACAAGCCTGCTGTAGCCGTGGATGCGGACGCGGTCGTGGGCGAAGAGGACCGCCATGAACTTCCCGGCCTCTTCGGTGAACCTGCCCTCGCTTCGCCGTCGCTCCGCCACGTTCACCGCCGATTTGGCCCGGTGGTGCCCGTCCGCGATGTAGGTCTCCGGCACCGCTGCAAAAAGGCTCTCGAGGCGGGCGAGAACCGTCTCGTCGGCGATCCGGTAGACCTCGTGGAGCACGCCCGATGTGGCCGTGGTGCTCCCGTCGGGCTTCGTCTCATTGACGAGTGAGCGGACGTAGGAAAAGATCTCGCCCGGGTCCCGGTAGAGCAGGAAGACAAGCCCGGTATTCGCGCCGACCGCGTCGATGTGCCGGGTCCGGTCCTCCTCCTTGTCGTACCGGGTGAGTTCATGCCGCCGGATTCGCCTGTTCTCGTAGTCCTCTGTTCCCACGCAGCAGACCAGCCCGATGAATTCCTCGCCGTCCTGGACCGCCCGGTAGACGTACATTCCGGCCTGGGGGTCCCGTTGCATCAGGCCGTCCGCAAGCATGCCGTCGAAGACCTCCCGCGACCGCCGGTAAACCCGGTCGTCGTTCGGGGCGATGTCGGGAAGTTCGGCGTCCGGCCGGCTGACCCGCAGGAAACTCAGGGGGTTCTTCTCGATGCACTCCCGGGCCTCTTCCGCCGTCACCACGTCGTAGGGCACGGAGGGAATTTTTTCGGAGTACCGCCACCCCGGACGGACCGCCGCGAAACGATAGATCTGAACCATAGATACCGCCACTCGTATGTGCCTACTATTTTGTCTCCTGACACTATATTAGGTAAAGCACTCCACGAGGGAGAGGCCGGTAACCATGATGCCGCTTCAACTCACCATTCGCCGGGCACAGCCCGCAGACGTTCCACAGATAGTCGCCATCGAGAGGTCGGCTTTCGAAGACCCCTGGGACGAGAGGGCGCTCCAGGAATCGCTCGCCTACTACCCGGAGACGTTCTTCGTGGCAAAAAACGGCGGAGATCTGGCCGGCTTCGTCGCAGGGGGCATTGAGGATACCGGGGAGGAGGTTTACGGGCATATCATGAACCTCGCGGTCGCCCCCGCTTATCGGCGCAGGGGAATCGGGAAGCACCTCGTTCGCCGCCTGGAGCAGGAGTATGCTATTTTGGGTGCGAGTGCCGTCCAGCTCGAGGTCAGGGTCAGCAACACCGGGGCACAGGAGTTCTACCGCCGTCTCGGCTACCAGGAGGTCTTCCAGGTCGCCTGCTACTACGCGAACGAGGAGGATGCCCTCATTATGATGAAGTGGTTCAGGTTTTAGGACGCGATGGTTCGTAGAAC